>JAUSDE010000069.1 GCA_030650885.1 Thermoleophilia bacterium | reverse complement strand
GGCCGGCAGCCATTTGTAACTGACAGCTACCACAACCGCCATCCAGAAGAACGCCACCGCCGCCTGCATCAACGAAAGCAAACGGTGCCGCGAGGTCCATAGCATGACGCCGATAGCCGCGGCCAGCAGCGCAATACCCGCACGCGAGACCGTGTAAAAGATGACTACAAGAAAGATAAAGAGGATCGGCCCGTAGATAATGCGCGTGATGAGCTTCGTGCCCTTGTCGGCGATGACCCTGAGGCCTAGAAGAAAGGCCATGCCCATGAAGACGGCCATGGTGTTCCAGTAGGTGATCGGGTAATTCAGGCGGTTGGCGCCGAACAGGTCCGGGTCGTTCACGACTTCCGGAAGGGTCTTGCCAAGCAGCGCGCGGATAGCCGTGATCAGGGCTATGGCAACAAAAAGGTGGCCGAGCCAGCTGAGCCACTCACGGCGGGCCAGGTATAAATAGAAGAGGCCGAAGCCAGCAAGGTAGATCATCGCCCGGATGAACTCGTCAAAACTCCTTGCCGGATAATAAGACCAAGTGACTGAGGCCAGGTTCCAGATGGTGAATGCTGCGAAGATGCCGACCTCGAAACGCCCGAGACGCGGCAGGCCGCCCTTCATCTGCAGGCTGAACAGCAGCCCCAGAACGATCAGATACAGGATCCATAGCCCGCCGTAACTGCGCGCCGCGACGAAATAGCCGCCGGCCTGGAAAGCATAATAAAGGACGGCAAGAAGGCCGGCGCCTAGTATGCCAAGTCGGGCGTAATCAGTTCCGGTATAACCGGCGGCGGCGAATCTGGCGTCCATGCTGGTGAAGTATTTCTCGGCACGCTGCGTTCCGGTTCCCGCCTTCTTCGTTTCCATCGTGGGCAGTTTGCGTTTGGCTTTCTTGGGCTTGGCGCTGGCAGCAGGCGGCGCCTTGGGCGCGGCTTTACGTTTCTTCTTTTTTGCGAACAGGACCGGGGCGGGGACGGCGTCTCCCGCGGCTACCGTACTTGCCAGAAGCGCCGCCTCGGGAGCGGGCTGCAGGGAAGCGAGCAGGCTATGTTCGACCTGCGATATTTTCCGTATATACGATTTCATTCTCTTCAGCAATTTATTCCCAATCGTTCGCGGTTTGCATATGCTTTCGGCCGGCTTCGGCTGTTTGTCCGGGTAGCTTGAAGCATTCATCATATTACCAGCATAAATGGTACCAGCGGGACGGTATAAAAAGAAGTCGTCGTCAGGTCCTCTTGATCTGTTTGTAGGTTTCCATGATTCTTGAATAATGGGTTTCCGGCGAGTATTCAGTTTCCGCCAGACGGCGCGCCGCAGCGCCCATTTCCCGGGACAGGGCCGGATCGTTCCAGAGCCTGGCGATGCAATCACGCAGGCTCTCGATATCGCCCGGTTCAGCCAGAAGACCGGTCATTCCGTCTCTGACCATCTCGGGAATACCACCGATCCGGCTGGCAACTACCGGTTTGCCGCAGGCGAACGCCTCCAGGATGACGTTCGGTGCATTCTCATACCACTCCGACGGCGTACAGATAAAGCGCGACCCCTGTACCAGGCGCCGCACCTCTTTCTCAGGCTTGAAGCCGGCGAACTCGATGTTGGCGGCCCTCAGGTCGCGAGCCAGCTGGCGGGTGACTGTGTCCAGCATGCCGGATCCGATGATCTTTATCGGGATATCCGGCAGCGTGGCCATGGCTCGCACCAGCGTCTCTAAGCCTTTCTCGCGGGCAAGCCTGCCGGAATAAACGATGTAATCTCCGGCACCATCATCGTCACCGTCGCCGCTGCCAATACCATCATCTCTGCGACCGCCGGCGTCGCTGCCGCCGTCGCCATCGTCCGGATGCCAGAGCCTGGTGTCCACGAAATTCGGAATGACGGTCACCTGTTCAGGGGGCAGCCCGCGATCAAGAAGTTTGCCCGCCAGGAAATTGCTGGGCGCGATGAAGCGGTCGATGCGGCTCGTGTAGGCTTTGAGGACATCATGCACGAACATCTCCACGGCGCAGACAGCGCTGGCGGCCCTGGAACCATGTACACAGCGGTCGGCCACGCAACTGGAATAGTGTCTGGTGCGGCATTTCTCGCACACCTTCCCATTGTTGTAAAAACGCAGGGCCGGGCAGAGCAGCTTGTAGTCGTGGACGGTCATCACCGTTCCGATGCCGCGCTCCACCAGCGGTTTTAGGATCGATGGGGACAGATGGTGGTAGATGTTATGAAGATGGGCGATATCAGGTTTCGCCAGATCCGCCAGGATGGCTATCCTGATGGCAGCCTCGTGGGAGGAGAGGATGCGGCTGGCGACACCTATACGCTTCCAGATCGACATGCGGTATGGGTCGGACAGCTCCACCGGCGATACGAACAGAGCGGAATACCGGCTCGGCTCATTGGCCGGATCCTCCATGGCAAATGGTATTATCTCGTGGCCGCGCCCGGCGAGCATCCGCGACAGTCCGAAGACGTAGTGGTCGCTGCCTCCACGCACACGCCAGTATTTGTTGACCTGCATTATTCGCACATGATGTCCGATCCGCCGGTCCGGCCGGCGATCCAGTTCTTCGTGACAACCAGTCTAGACCATGCAGTCATGATTCGAAATCTCTATGACAGCCCCGCGTCGCCGCCAGGGGCGAATATTCGCATAGAGGGCCGCGACTGCCGCGGTAAGCACCAGGCTGGGCTTGTCGTAAAGGATCATCAGGTGCCCGCCATGGAGCAATATCAGTAACAGCGAAAGCAGCAGGATAGCGGCCGGCACCCCCCGCTGCTTCCATGCGTAAATGCATTCGCGGATCATGAGAGCCATAAGTCCCAGGATCAGCACCAGGCCGGGCCAGCCGAACTCCATCATCCAGGTCAGCGGCAGGCTGTCCACGGCGTGATGATCGGTTCCGGGGCTGTTATAGAGCCCTACGCCTAAGGGACTCTCACTGAGGACATCAATGGTCAGGGGGAAGAAACCGGCCCTGGTGCCAAGGGAACCGGCGCGGCTCGACCACTGCTGCAGTACCACCCCCGGGAGCGTCAGCTTTCCCCTCTGTACAGTTACTTCATTAATTGTGATGAGTCCGTCATCATCGGCCAGGATAAAATCGGAGCCGCTCAGACGCCCTTCAAAACGTGGATCCTCGATGTAAAAAGCTGCCGTCGACCACTCTTCGCTGTCTGTCTTGTTGACTGGCGCCGTCGCCGCAACGTTGCTCCTTGGCCGATCAGCGCTTTCGGCCGAATCAGCGCTCCCAGCCGGTTCGGCGCCTTCATTCATGGCGTCATAGTAGATCCTGAATTTGCCAGCCCCCCGGTCCAGGAAATGAACGCTGATTGTCACCGGGCCATCAGCGCCGTAATAGAAATCATCCGAAACATCGAAAGTTATGTATTTGCCGTCGGCCAGCCCGCCGGAAGCTTCGTTCGCGTCGGGGACTAGCCGGCCATCGATCCAGTATGCCCATCGCAGGCCGCCGTCCTGCGTGCCCTCCACGAGGCTGGCCGATACTTCTTCGCGATTCATGTAATCAAAAGTGATATAGGCAACCGGCAGAAGGAGCAGTGGCACAAGCCATTTATAGTTGTGGCGAAGCCAGGTGCGGGCCCAGACCGCACAGACGGGAACAAGCACCAGCGCCGCGATCAGCCAGGAGCCACGGCTGAATGACAGGAAGATGCCCGCGCCGAGACACGCCCATGACGCCGCCAGCAGCAGGCGCCTGCGCCTGAATACCAGAAACGCCAGCGGCATCGAACCAAGCATGATCGCGCCGACAAAACCGGGATGGCCGACCAGCGAGCGGATGCGATAAAGCTGGTCGCTGGCGGCGATGCGAGAGTCGTCGCCGATGGCATCCACCTGAATGGAATCGAACAGGGGATTGGCCTTGAAGGCGTACTCTTCCAGGCCGTAGAAGGCCAGGACGAGCGCCGCACCAACCAGAGTCAACAGCATGAAACGCACATCGGACGCGCTTCGTGTACCGAATCTCACCAGAAAGAATATGCCGGCGCCCGTGAATACCCAGTTCAGGGTGATGGAGAACGTCTCCGGCGTCAGGGCGCCCCTGAGCAGGAAGACTGCCATGATACTGGCGATGAGGGCGTCTGTGCGGTCAGGACGCGGCAACCGCCGCTCAAAGAGCCATGAGGCTGACAGCAACGCCCACGAAACAACGAATGAGATACGGAAGGGAGTTATCAGCGCCGGACCGAAACCGCCCCGGCCTGAGCCGACGAGGTTCAGTAGGTGGAAGAGGCCCGCCGCCAGGGTGATGCCGATGCTAATCCTCAGGACCTGATGCAGGCGTGAGGCTCCGGAATCCATCAGCCCGACCGGTTAATTGCCAAAAAGTTTCTTTTTGACCAGCCGCGTGGGGCTGCGCCTGGGCAGCAGGTCGATCTTCGCCCGCGCGAATTCGCGCTTGATGGGAATGTGATAGGGGCAATCCCGCTCGCAACTACCGCAGTTATCACAAGCCGAGAGATCGGGCTTGAGCGAGTGATAGTGGTCGCGGGCCCAGTCCCAGGAATGGTAGCGGTCGAAATATTCGTACCAGCGCAGGGTGGTCTTGATGTCGATGCCCTGGGGGCAGACGACGCAGGTGTCACAGCGGCGGCAGAAGACCTTGAAGCATTTCTTCTCCGACTCAGCGATGGTATCGAGGATCTCTTCGCGGCTGACAGGAGCCGCGTCGGCCTCGGCGTCGAGGTTCTGGTTGAGCTCGTCCAGGTTATAGGTGCCGACGATGGTGGCGTCGGGTTTGCAGTTGAAGACATAGCGCATCGCGATGTCGGCGTTGCCGGCGTAACCGAATACCATCGGCTTGATGGAGACGAAGCCGACGCCGCGCTTCTGGAGTTCCTCCAGCAGCTTTTCTGTACCCTCGGCGGCCTCGCGGTCCACGTAGTTCAGCGGGAACTCGACCACGTCGAATGCCGCCATCTCCAGGGCTGTCAGGATTGTTTCCGGCTGGTGGGCGCTGATTCCGACCTGTTTGATATAGCCGGCGTTGCGCATCTCCTCCAGTGCGTGATATGCACCGCCCGGGCTCATTATCTCCTTGAGCACTGATAGCGTCAAAACGTTATGCAGGGAATAGATGTCGATGGCGTCGACGCCGAAGTTGCCCAGGCTGTCACGGACTTCCTTGAGCGCCTCGGTCTTCTTGCGCTTGTGGGTGCTGGTTCCCAGCACGACCTGGTCGCGCTCATGTCGAACCGCCAGGCCTATCTTGTTCTCAGAGTCGCGGTACATCCGCGAGGTATATATGAGGTTCACGCCGCGCTCGCGGGCGGCGCCGATGATTTCGTTTGTCTCCTTCTGGGATATGTACTGGAAGGGAATGCCTCCCAGCCCCAGGCGCGAGACCTCGAGGCCGGTGTTGCCGAGTTTATTGATCTGCATTATGCACCTCGTTCGAGGTAGGTTCGCCCGTGTTCGCGCCAGCGCGAGCCGCATCCTGACGGCACGATTCCCGCTTGACCGCATAAACCGTCATCGCCGAAGAACGAGGGCTGCCGTTGGCGAAACGCCGGTAGAAAGAGAGCGCCTTGGTCGCCAGACGGTCGACCAGCGTCGGATCATGAATGACATCATTTTTTCGCCCAAGCCGCCGTTCCTTGAAGTACTGCCAGTTCATCTGGCAATAATACAGCGGCGTCTCGTAGACAGTTTCTGCGATGCAGAAGCCGGATTTCGCAAGCAGCTTTGCCAGGGAATCTTCCGTGAAATCATACAGATGCCGCGGCACCTCGTAAATGAACCAGTCCTCTCCCAGCAGCCGGGCTTCGGGCGCGGCGGCGTTCTGGGTGTAGATGACCAGCAGCGCCCCGTCGCCGGTGATGCGGCTGATCTCCTCGATGGTGCGGCTCGGGCTCTGCACGTGTTCCAGCACGCCCCAGAGAGTTACCACGTCAAATGCGCCGTCGGGATATGCAGCATCCTCCAGCTGACCGGTGACCGCCTCTATGTCCAACTCATCACGGACCAGCTCGACCATCTTCTGGTTGAAATCGACACCGGCGACATCCCAGCCGCACTGCTTCATGAAGTAGAGGAACGAGCCGTCGCCGAAACCGATGTCCAGCA
>JAUSDE010000080.1 GCA_030650885.1 Thermoleophilia bacterium | reverse complement strand
GATGGGCTCCAGACCCGCGATGCCGTCCTTCATCGCCTGGATTTCCTCCGGCGAGTGTCCCTGCCAATCCAGGTATTCGCCCACGACTCGTAGCGGCTCCCGGGAGCGATAGGACTTCGTGGGATTTCCTGGGTACTTCTTGTCCGTCAGATTGGGGTCATCCATGATCGGGCCGGTCGGTTCCACAATGTAGATTCTGCCGGGACCTTCGCCGAGTGCCAGTTCCGCCCCCCATGTGGCTGCATCCAGGGTGCCGGTCAGGTAGATATAGGTCGCCTTCTTCCTCTTACCGTAGTTAGAGGTGTAGCCGGGCTCGATCAGATCTCCTGGCTTCAGGTCAGCCCGTGTACCGTGGTAGAAGCGCTGCGGTTTTTGCTGCCCTGAATCCATTTTGTTTCCCAGTCTGACGTTTGACTCAATAATGCAAGTTCGAGTCTACTATGGTCTCTCGATTTTGAGAAAAAATGCCTTAACAAAGGCTTTTTGAGGAAAGGTTTGTGGTGGGCCCAGCTGGACTCGAACCAGCGACCGGCCGATTATGAGTCGGCTGCTCTAACCAACTGAGCTATGGGCCCGGGGACCGAGGGGCTGCGGCAGGTTTTACCCCTGGTTTCACGGCAAGTATAGCAAAGCATGGTGGTTTTGATATACTTTCCCACGTGAATCTTAAAGGACTAATCCTCAGTGGCGGCACCGGCAGCCGCCTGCGGCCTATCACCCATACGAGCGCCAAGCAACTGGTGCCCGTGGCCAACAAACCCGTGCTTTTTTACGGCATCGAGTCGCTGCGTGATGCAGGCATCACAGATATCGGCATCATCGTCGGCGATACAGCCGCCGAGATCGAAGCCGCTGTTGGCGACGGTTCCCGCTGGGGAGTGAAGATAACCTATATCCCCCAGGAGGCGCCGCTGGGCCTGGCCCACGCGGTCATCACCGCCGAAGATTATCTGGGCGACTCAAGTTTCGTCATGTACCTTGGGGACAATCTGCTGCGCGACGGCATCTCCGACCTTGTGGAAAAATTCGTCAAGAATGGGCCGGACGCTCTCATACTCCTGCAGGAAGTCCCTAATCCCGAGGCCTACGGCGTCGCGGAGGTCAAGGACGGGCAGGTCGTACAACTGGTGGAGAAACCCACCGAGCCCAAAAGCAACCTGGCGCTGGTGGGCATCTATATGTTCACTCCGGCAATCCATGAATGCACCAACGCCATCAAGCCCTCGTCCCGCGGCGAGCTGGAGATAACCGACGCCATCCAGTGCCTGATCGACAGAGGCAAGCGCGTAGAGCCTCACGTGGTCAACGGCTGGTGGAAGGATACCGGCAAGCTCGAAGATATGCTGGAGGCCAACCGCCTGATCCTGGACGCGCTTGACACCGATATCCGCGGCGATGTGGAAGATTCTGAGATACACGGCCGTGTGGTCATCGAAGATGGCGCCAAAGTCAGCGGCTGCACCATCCGCGGGCCGGTCATCATCGGCGAGCGCACAGTGGTCCACGACTGCTACATCGGGCCGTATACTTCCGTCTACAGCGACTGCGAGATAAGAAATTCCGAGATCGAGCATTCCATCATCCTCGAGCAGAGCCAGGTCCTCGACCTGCGCGGCAGGATGGAAGGCAGCCTGATCGGCAAGAATGTACGCATAGTCAGGCTGGACCAGAAACCAAAAGCATACCGGTTCATGGTGGGGGATAATTCCTGGATCGGGATAGTTTAGGAGGAAGCATGATAGAAGGCGTAAAAACCAAGAAACTGAGAGTCATCCCCGACGAGCGCGGCCGCCTTGCCGAGATGCTGCGCGCCGACGACGAACTCTTCATCAAGTTCGGCCAGTGCTATATGACCACCACCTACCCCGGTGTGGTCAAGGCATGGCACTTCCACAAGATCCAGACAGATAATTTCGTGGCCATCACTGGCATGTTCAAGGTCGCCCTTTATGACGACCGCGAGGATTCGCCGACTAACGGCGAGGTCAACGAGTTCTTCCTGGGCGATTTCAACGCGACGCTGTTGCAGATCCCACCGGGGGTCTACCACGGATGGAAGTGTATCAGCGAGCGTGAGGGCATCGTCGTAAATGTCTCAACCGAGATGTATGACTATGAGAACCCCGACGAATACCGTCTTCCTTTCGACACCGACAAGATCCCGTATGACTGGGACATCCTGATGGGATGATGGATTTGTCGCGGGTGGAACAGTGAGGATCCTCGTCATCGGCGCGGCCGGACAGCTCGGCCACGATCTCCTGAAGGTTTTTTCCCCGGAGCATGAGGTCTTCGGTGCCGACATGACCGGAACCGGCGCCCAGCATGACGTAGATATCACCGATCCGACATCGGTCAATTCGCTCCTGGTGGATCTCTGGCCTGACCTCGTGATCAATTCCGCTGCCTTCACCAACGTCGACGGCTGCGAGGCACAGAAAGACATCTGCCGCGAAGTAAACGCTGACGGCGCCGGCAATATCGCCCGGTCCTGCGCTGACATGGAGGCGGGTGACGTGGGAATGTTCGGCAGGGTGCCCGCCAAGATGATCCACGTCAGCACCGATTACGTCTTTGACGGCAGCAAGCGTACGCCCTACGTGGAAGATGACCCCACGGCGCCGCTTGGCGAATACGGCAGGACAAAGTTCGACGGCGAAGAGCAGGTTCGCAAGGCACTGCCGGAGCGGCACCTGATCGTGCGGACCGCCTGGCTGTTCGGCGACCATGGCGCCAACTTTGTGAAAACCATGCTGAGGCTCGGACGCGAACGCGACCAGCTGAAGGTGGTCAACGACCAGACCGGCTCGCCGACATACGCGCTGCACCTGGCCAAGGCTATCAAATCTTTGACTGAGAACCGGCTGGGCCATCCAGGCGTCTACCATATGACCAACTCGGGCCAGTGCACCTGGTTCGATTTCGCGAGGGAGATATTCCGTTTGGCGGGGGTCGAGGTAGACCTGCAGCCGACGACAACCGCGGCGTTCAACGCCCCGGCGCCGCGCCCGGCCTATTCGGTGCTGGCGAATACGCGTGCGACTGAGATAGAGATGCCGCAATGGCGCGACGGGCTGGTAGAATGTCTGAGCGCGATCAACGAGTTAAACACAGCGAACTGAAGACGGAGGAGACATCTTGAAGCTACTGGTAACCGGGGGCGCCGGGTTCATCGGCAGCAATTTCGTCCGGCTGATCCTGAACAAATATCCCGATTACGAGGTCATCAACCTCGACGCCCTGACCTACGCGGGCAACCTCGACAACCTCAAGGATGTCGAGAAGAACGAGAACTACCGTTTCGTCCATGGTGACATCCGCGACGAGGATGTAGTCGACAAGGTGATGAAGGGCGTCGACGCGGTGGTCAATTTCGCCGCCGAGTCGCATGTGGACCGCTCCATCGGCGGCCCCGCAGACTTTATCCAGACCGACGTCTATGGGACTTTCGTGCTGCTTGAAGCCGCTCGCCAGCACGGCGTCGGCCGCTATCTGCAGATCAGCACCGACGAGGTCTACGGCTCCATCAAGGAAGGCTCTTTCGTGGAGACTGACCGGCTCGAGCCCAGCAGCCCCTACTCCGCCAGCAAGGCCGGCGGCGACATGCAGGTCATGGCTTACCACACCACTTACGGACTGCCGACGATAATCACCCGCAGCTCCAACAACTTCGGGCCGTACCAGTATCCCGAGAAGATCATTCCGCTGTTCATCACAAACCTGGTGGAGGGCAAGAAGGTGCCGCTATACGGCGACGGCCTCAACGTGCGCGACTGGGTCTACGTCACCGACAACTGCGAGGGTCTCGACGCCGTGCTGCACAAGGGAGAGGTCGGCGAGATCTACAACATCGGCGGCGGCAACGAGCGCAGCAACATCTTCATCACCAACAAGATCCTGGAGATGCTCGGCAAGGGCGAGGACATGATCGAGCCTGTGGCCGACCGCCTGGGACACGACTTCCGCTATTCCATCGACTGCTCCAAGGCGAACGCGCTCGGCTGGACGCCCGCGCATAACTTTGAGGATGCGATTAAGGAGACTGTCGACTGGTACCTGAACAATGAGTGGTGGTGGAAGAAGATCAAGTCGGGGGAGTTTGAGGCTTACTACAAGTCGCAGTATGACAAAAAAGCTTAGGCGGCTCAGTTCTTTAAAACCTTAAGACGTTGTTGCGGCGAACCAGCTGGGATGTTCCCGCTTCCACTTTAGGTCTTCGACAATCGTTGCAGCGGAAACATCCCATCCGGTTCTTAGTATCATTTTCTTGGGGCGTTAAGGCCCTTAATTGCTCGGATTCTCCTGTTCCTCTTGTTCCTCTGATTCGCTCTTTCCGCGGGCTTCTCCACGTCCGCGCTATTAAACTCCTCTAACGCCGCCGCTATGTAGTGCCTGGTTCGGGCGGTGCCAGCACGTTTATGCCGCCGGGGATGTACTGGTAGTAGAGGAATCCGCCGATGGCGCGGATCTGCTCTTCTACCTGACCGGTATCCTGAGACTCCAGCGGGTTCAGTTCGCGGGATGTGCGGATGGCTTCCACGGCTTTGTCTGTCTGCTTGGTCTGCACGTAGAGGCGGGCCAGGACTCGCCAGGTCTTGTCGTTTGCGGGTTCGATATCCAGTGACTGGAGCAGCAGGGCTTCCGCCTCGTCCAGTTTGCCCAGGGCCATCTTGCCCTTGGCCTCGTAAGCGAGGGATTCGCCGTCCAGCGGGTTGTACTTATGGGCGTCACGGGCCGACTTGTCGAGGTTGGCCACATCGCCAGCCCTGTCATATGCCTTGACCTTGTCCATCTTGTTGGCGGAGAGCATCGGCGGGATGGTCAATATCATGCCCACTATGCAAAGCGCTCCAAGGATGCCGGCCCAGCCGAACAGTTCGCCGGTGGTGCCACCGCCCTTGCTCGAGTATCTGGCGCGCATGGCGTCGACTGCCTCGTCCCCACCCTCTGCCCGCGTACGGACCAGCTGGCCGAAGCGCAGCAGCGCGCCTGCGAACATGAAGAAGGACATGAATATGACGGGCATCTCCCAGTCCCAGTCGAGCATCGCGTGCACCAGCAGCATAAGGCAGGCTGCGAAGAAGGTCCCGTAAAGTTCTCGATCGCGCCCAGCTCCCATGAACTTCAGGTCCTTGATGGAGATCATCAAAAAGAAGACGACGAATGCGACCATCAGCCCGGCGCCGATTATTCCCAGCTCTGACAAGTTCTCAAAGAACCAGGAGTGGCCGTCCTTGCTGATCATGTCGTAGGGACGCCATTTGAGCCAGGCGGTGTTCCAGGTCGCGGCTCCGGTTCCGGTCAGGGGGTGATCCTTGAAGGTCTCCCATGAAGCCTTGTATTCCTGGTAGCGCTCGGATTGCGATGAGAAAAGACGTGCCTCCACTGTCTCGGTGGACTCGGCCCTGGTGGTCGATGTGAAGCCCTCTATGCGGTCGCCAGCCCATTTGATCGGACCGCCACGGGAGCCGGTGGATGTATAGCCCAGGAATCCCACTGCCAATACGACCGCTCCCGTCACCGCCAGAACGATACCTATCTTGCGGCCAAGCTCGACGCTGACGGTCACGCGGTTTTCCAGCTGCTTCAGGACCCACTGGGTTGCCGCTACCAGTACAATCAACAAGAGGAGGACCCATCCCAGTTTCGTGCCCTGGCTGTTGCGCAGGTCCTCGGCTGGCTTGCTCTCGATCATGGCCGGCAGCCATTTGTAACTGACAGCTACCACAACCGCCATCCAGAAGAACGCCACCGCC
>JAUSDE010000062.1 GCA_030650885.1 Thermoleophilia bacterium | reverse complement strand
CGGTCATCGTCATCGACGCCCTGGCCGCGGAAGCCGAGCCCGGCGCTATCTTCCGTTTTGATCCCGATGAAGCCGGAGTCATGAACCTGCGCACGAACAATATCCACGGCATGGGCGTACCGCATCTGATCACCACCGCCCGGCTGAAGGGCGCAGATCCGGAGGTCGTCGTCCTGGCGGTGCAGGTGGCCAGCGTCGTTCCGCGCGACCGCGAGCTAAGCCCTCCCGTAGCTGCCACGGTCGCCCGTGTACAGGAGCTTGTGGCTGACGAAGTCAGACGTATACACGGCGAGAAAACTGATCTGTGATCCAGACGTTCGTTTGTATTTTCACCTCTCCCGGGTAGAGAATTAACATCATGTTCATGATCCTTCTGGCATTATTCATCGTCCTGCCCCTTCTCGAGCTCTGGATGATCATCGAGGTCGGCTCAAGGATCGGCGCAGTCTATACTGTCGTCGCTCTGATCCTCATAAGCGTCGCCGGCGCCGCTCTGGCCCGGCAGCAAGGCTACCGCGTGATTGGCCGAGTGCAGACGGAAATACAGTCGGGACAAATGCCGGGCGACTCGCTGGTTGACGGCGCCATAATACTCACCGGCGCGCTCCTGCTTTTGACTCCCGGATTCCTGACGGACATCGTCGGCCTCCTGCTGCTCCTGCCATTCATCCGCATACCGGTCAGGTCCTTCGCCAAGCGGCGCCTGAAAAAAGCCATTGAACGGCGATCGGTCTTCGACTGGACGCCCAGCGGCCGGGGAGGCACTGGCTCCGGCAACGGACCAAATAACGGTGAATCTCAAGAACCGGAGCAGCGCCGCAAGGAGCTCGGGGACTAGTGCCACGGCCGCTCCTGTATCTGCTGGTCGTCACCGCCGGCATGACCACCATGGCCACCGAGATGAGCGGCTCGCGGCTGATCGCCCCCTATTTCGGAAACTCGCTCTTCATCTGGGCAAACCTGATAGGGCTCATCCTCATCTATCTGACCCTGGGCTACTACCTGGGAGGCCGGCTGGCCGACCGCAGGCCGGACCCGCAGCTGTTGTGCCTCCTGACCATGGCCGCGGCGGCATCCATCGCCCTGCTGCCCTTTATAGCGCGGCCAGTGATGGGCATCGCCATCAAGGGGATGGAACAGATCTCCGCCGGCGCATTCCTTGGTTCATTTGCGGTCACAGTGCTGCTGTTCGCCGTACCCGTGACCATCCTCGGAATGGTGCCTCCTTTCGCCATACGGCTACGTATGACAGGTGTTGAGACAGCGGGCAATGTCTCCGGCAACCTTTATGCCCTTTCGACCGTCGGCAGCATCGTCGGCACCTTTTTGCCGGTACTGGTCCTGATCCCCTGGATCGGAACGCGCGATACAATGCTGCTTTTCGCCGGAGTTCTGGCCGCCGTTTCCGCGGCGGGGCTTGGCCGCCGCCTCTGGGCGGGGGTGCCACTGTTGATCATCGTCGGCCTCGCAGTCCCCCAGGGCGCCATCAAGCCCGATCCGGACAGCATCTTCGAAACCGAATCCCCATATCAATACATCCAGGTTGTTGATAAAAGTGGCACGAAGTACCTCAAGCTGAACGAAGGCTGGGCGGTCCATTCCGTCTACGATCCCGACCGACTGCTCACCGGCGGATACTGGGACTATTTTTCCATCGCACCCTGGTTCGCAGGCGAGACGGCTCCGGAAAAAGTGCTCGTGATCGGAAACGCCGCCGGCTCCATCCCACGCTTAATGACATCTTTCTACCCGGATGTCCAGCTGGACGGGGTTGAGATAGACCCCGGTGTGGTCGAAGCCGGCCGAAGATTTTTTGACATGAACGAGCCCAACCTGACAGTCCATGTGGCCGACGGAAGGCCTTTCCTCAAGACCAGTAACGCGAGTTGGGACATGATCGCCGTCGACGCGTTCCGCCAGCCATACATCCCTTTCTACCTGACCACCCGGGAGTTTTTTGAGGAAACAAGAGATCACTTGACCAACCAGGGAGTGGTCATGATAAACGTGGGCAAGACCCCCGGCGACAGCGCCGTTGCCGACGCCATCGCCGCGACCATGCGTGATGTCTATCCGTCGGTCTACTCATTCAGCACCGGCCAGTTCAACGAGCTTGTTGTTGCGACGAAGCAGCCGTCAAACATCGACGACCTGCGGGATCGCACGAGTTTCATGCCGCCTCAGGTCTCGAAGCTGGCGACCGAAATATCAGCCGGACTTTCGGAGGTCCAGCCTGGCGGCGTCATCCTCACAGACGACAAGGCACCGGTGGAATGGCTGACCGACCAGATGATCATAGATTACGCGACGGCTGGGCAGGCATAAGAAAAATGAGAAAGCCTGACGGCACATGATGAATTACCTCGTAATTGGCCTTGGCGGTTTCGCCGGCGCAATCAGCCGGTACGCAGTCGGCGTCTGGATCGGCGAACGCTGGGGGAGAAGCTTCCCCCTCGGAACTCTGGCAGTAAACGTCAGCGGCTGTTTTCTGATAGGACTGCTGATGACGGTATTCCTGGAAAGATCGATGGTCAGCCCCCAGTGGCGGTCGTTCCTCGTGGTCGGATTCCTGGGTGCCTACACGACCTTTTCCGCTTTTGAATACGAAACCGGCGGCCTCGTTAAAGACGGCGAACTGCTCTACGCGGCACTTAATGTAATTCTTAGCGTGGCGGCCGGCTTTGCCGCCCTGAAGCTTGGCGAGGTACTCGCCCGGGCATTCTAGGAGGATGGCTATGCAGAACGGCGACAAGGCGAAAAAGCTGACTATCTATGTTGATGAAAAGGACAAGTCCCATCATAGGCCGGTATACGAGGTGCTGCTCGATATCCTCTACCGGAACGGCATCGCCGGAGCCAGCGTTTTCCGCGGCGTCAGCGGTTACGGCGCCGACATGGTCCGGCATTCCTCAAAGATGCTGGACCTATCCACAAACCTGCCCCTTAAAATAGAGGCAGTGGATTCGGAGGCGAAGATAGACTCGGTGTTGCCCGAAATCTGCGGGGTTGTGGAAAAAGGGCTGGTAGAAGTCTCTGACACTCTCATTATCAGATGCGACGCGAATCGGGAGACAGGCCAGTGAGAACACTGGTCATCTCCGATATTCACGGCAACATCGATGCCCTGCGCGCCATCGACGAGCGTTGCGACGCTGTCATCTGTCTGGGTGACATCGTCGATTACGGCCCCGAACCGGCTGAATGCATCGACTGGCTCAGCAATCTGGCGGTACCGCTCAACCGCGTGCGCGGCAATCACGACAACGCTGTCGCTTTTCGCATCGACTGCGGCTGTGGCCAGGCGTTCAAACACCTCTCCACGATCACACGCGAATACATGTGGACGGTGCTGGACC
>JAUSDE010000055.1 GCA_030650885.1 Thermoleophilia bacterium | reverse complement strand
CTCGGGTGTTTTCTCGTTATCCAAATGGGGGTATGGCCGATGTCGGTTCAAAACAGGCCTGCAAAACTATAGCAAAAAATCGCTGCCTTCAAAGAAAAACCGCCGGGCTCGCCGGCGGTTTTTAAAACAACGGAAATTAAGAGCTTTCAGAATACAATCATCTGGAAATACAGGTGATAAAGAATAACAGCCCCATAACAGGCGGTCGCCCCGGTCATCCCACGGACCGCAACCGGCAGATGCCGGTATTTCCAAAGAAACAGGGCGCCGGTGCCGACGACAACCGACTTGAAGAACATGCCCATGGGAAGGCTCATGCTGAACAAGCCAGCCATCACCGGATTTGCCTCCGCAAAGCCCAAAGAGAGAGCCCGTGCGGTAAGTAGAGAATCAAGAAGATTGAATGTGACCAGAAGCGCGGCCAGAATCAACGGCAAAGATTCGCGCCAGTTTACTTCCCCGAAGAGATTCCGGGTGGATGTGGAAGGAAAATCAATACCCGCCAGCTGCCTGCCTGCCGGAAACCAGCTGCTCAAAACCCGGCGGTCTTCTGAGAGCGACCAGTGGAGCGTCTGTACCTTTTGCATGCGGCGGTCAGGAATGAGATGGCCGCAACCGCTACAGTCTGATTCACAGGTTGAACGATGTGCCGCGTCGGCCTTACAGACGAATCTATCAGTCACAATCTACTCCAATCCGCCTCCCCAGGCAGGATACCTTTGTCTATTTAACCACTTTTACCTGCCTTCCTTCAATACCCATGGGGGTATAATGCAAATTTCTTCGCATGATATACTCTCGCTCAATCCCTTCAGGGGACGTTGTTGACCTTAGGTAACTCAAGCGGCAAAAAGATATCTCATCATCAGACTGGCGGTAGCGAATGGCGGCTGTTCCCGAGAAACTCGTGATCGGATTCGACCTGGGCGGCACCAATATGGCCGCCGGACTGGTCGACGCCAGACTTGAAGTGCTCGAATCGCTGGAGATGGAGACTCCCACCGCCAGCCAGGAAGAGCTGCTGTCGGCAATAGTCTCCATGGTCAGGGATGTCTCATCCCGTGCCCCCTCCCCCGTTTCCGCCGTCGGCTTCGGCATCCCTTCCATGATCGACCAGCAGCATGGCCGGGCCGTCATGTCTGTCAACGTGCCCCTGGCGGATTGCGATTTTGTCGACTACATGCGGAGCGAGCTGGGGATGCCGGTATTCATCGACAACGACGCCAACGTGGCAGCCCTCGCCGAAGCACGCGCCGGCGCCGCCCTTGGAGCAAGTGAAGTCATTATGATAACCATGGGCACCGGCATAGGCGGTGGCATCATCATCGACGGCCGCGTCTATCGCGGCTTCACCGGCAGCGCCGCCGAGCTGGGTCACATGGTCATCGACGCCAACGGCCCCCGCTGCCAGGGCTCGTGCGAGAACTATGGCTGCTTCGAGACCATGGCCTCGGGCACAGCTCTCAAGCGATATGCGAGGGAAGAAGCGCTCAGCCAACCGAAATCGGCGCTGGCCCAGGCTCTCGCTTCCGGGGAAGATCCTGACGGCGCTCTGCTGACATCGCTCGCACTGGAAGGCGACCCAGCCTCTCTGGCGGTATATGAAAAGATCGGATTCTACACAGGCGTGGGCATCACCAGCCTGGTGAACATCTTCAATCCTGAGGTCTTTGTTGTCGGCGGCGGCCTAATCAAGGCCGGCGAACTGATCCTCGGCCCCGCCCGGAAATTGCTGATGGAGCGCGGACTACGCCCGAACCGTGACCTGGTCAGGGTAGTCCCGGCAAAGTTCGGCGCTGATGCAGGCATGCTCGGGGCCGCCTGTCTGGCCCTGGATGAGCTCGCAGCCACAGTTCAATAATAGGGGGGAATCATGTCAGAAGTCCTATTCATCTCAAGCCGCGCCGACAGCCGCGAGCGTAACCTCACCAAGTACAGGCGGCTGCTGCAGAAACTGGATCTGGGAAAGATAGTCCGTAAGGATGACCTCGTCGCCATCAAGACGAGCTTCGGCGAGCAGGGCAATCTTACCTACCTGCGGCCTCAATACATCCGTGTCATCGTGGATGAGGTAAAGCGGCTGGAAGGCCGTCCGTTCCTGACCGACACCAACACTCTCTATGCCGGTGGGCGGCAGAACTCCCGCGACCACATGATCACTGCACTGGAGAACGGTTTCGGCTATGAAGTGACCGGCGCCCCTATCGTCTTCGCCGACGGCCTGCTGGGCTTCGAGTACCGCACTGTGCCTGTCAACGGTGAACACTATTCAGAAGCCAAGATCTCCCCGGCCGCGCTTGACGCTGACGCCATCATCTCCGTCGCCCACTTCAAGGGCCACATGATCTGCGGTTTCGGTGGCGCAATCAAGAATATAGGCATGGGCTTCGGCGCCCGGGCCGGCAAGCAGATGATGCACTCTGACGTCCATCCAGAGGTAACCGCGGAAAAATGCGACGGCTGCGCCCGCTGCTATAAATGGTGTCCCGAAAAGGCGATCTCGATGGTGGATGATCCCGAGGACAGAGGCCACAAGGTCGCCTCCATCGATGACCCCGCCTGCGTCGGCTGCGGCGAATGCGTCGCCACCTGTTTCACCGGCGCCATCGGGATCAGCTGGAAATCCGATGCGGCCATCGTCCAGCAGAAGATGGCAGAATACGCCGCAGCAGCGCTCCATGAGAAGAGAGACAGGTTCGCGGCAATCAACTTCATCATCGACGTCACCCCCGACTGCGACTGCCTGGGCTGGAGCGACAACCCGATAGTACCCAACATCGGCATCGCCGCCTCACTGGATCCCGTCTCAATCGACGCCGCTTCTCTCGACATGGTCAACCAGGCACGGGGCAATGCCATGAGCGTCCTCGACGAAGCCGGAATGGTCAGCGAAAACAAGTTCGGTAGCGTCCACAAGGGCATCGATCCCACAGCCCAGCTCGCCCATGGCGAAAAGATCGGTCTTGGCCAGCGCTCCTATGAGCTCATCTCCCTTGACAAAGAAGAGCCGGAAAAGGCATAAAGAATAGAGTCAGTTTTTCTTTTCTGCCGGGAGGTGAACCAGTGGCATATAAAATTTCCGATGAATGCCTTGCCTGCGGAGTCTGCATGGACGAATGTCCCGCCGACGCGATCTCCGAAGGTGAAGACATTTTCGTGATCGACCCCGAAAAGTGCACCGACTGCGGCGCCTGCGCCGAGGTCTGCCCCAACGAATCGATCAGCGAAACCTGATGCTCCGCGTCTGCCCCACCCCGATCGGCAATCTCGGCGATATAACCCTGCGGACCCTCGAAGCCCTCCGAAACGCCGACATCATCGCCGCCGAGGACACCCGGCACACACGAAAACTCCTCTCACATCACGGCATCAGCAAACCCATGGTCAGCTTCCACGAGCACAACGAGCTCAGCCGCCTGCCCGAGCTGCTCGCGAAATTGCGCGACGGCAAGGAGCTTGCCCTCGTCTCCGACGCCGGAATGCCCGGCATCTGTGACCCCGGCTACCGGCTGATCGCCGCCGCAATCGATGAAGGGCTGCCGGTGGAAGTCCTGCCCGGGCCGTCGGCGCTGGACACCGCCCTGGTGGCTTCAGGCTTTCCCACGGATTCATTCGCCTTCATCGGTTATCTGCCCCGGCGGAAGGGCGAACTCGAGAAGGTTCTGGCGACAATCAACAGCGAAAGCCGCACCTGTGTAGCCTACGAATCACCACATCGCCTGGCGAAGACCCTGGCAGCCGCCGCACCTATACTCAAGGACCGCCGCATCGCCATCTGTCGGGAGTTGACCAAGAAATTCGAGGAGATTACCAGGGGCACAGCCACTGAGCTGTTTGCCAATCTTCCGGAAAAAGTCAAAGGCGAGATCGTGCTGGTTTTCGAAGGCGCCGGCACAGCCGAAAAGATTGCTCAGGAAGATGGCTCAGCGGAACAAGCCCTGGCCGGCTTACTGGAAGAAGGAGTCTCTTCACGCCGTGCCGCGGAATTGATTTCGATTGCGACCGGGATTTCCCGGAATAATCTTTATAAGAAAGCATTGGAATTGAAGGGGATGTGATGGGTCGGAGGCGGGATTGGAAGTTCCCGCTTCCACTGAGGTCTTCGACAATCGTTCCAGCGGGA
>JAUSDE010000054.1 GCA_030650885.1 Thermoleophilia bacterium | reverse complement strand
GGTAAAGGAAGGCGACCGGATCACAGGCTACCGGCCTTCGGTGTACTCCAGCGACCTGGAGCTTACAGAGAACGGCCAGTCGCTGGCGCGGAAGACGATCACCGTCAATTCGCCCATGCGTTATGCGTCTTCCAACTGGCTTGTTACACTGCTGACCTCATCCAAGGTAAACTTCCACCAGAGCAGTTATTATCAGTCTGGAACCGGTGGATATGTTACTGTTTTACAGGTCACGTATAAACCGGGCAAATCTCTGATATACGTCGGCTTCGGGCTGATGACGATCGGGATCTGCGCGCTCTATTTCCCCCACCGCCGCATCTGGTTGAAAACCGACAAGTCTGGGGCGCTGATTTTGGGTGGCAGGACCAACAGGTCCAAGGTCATGTTCCAGAGAGAATTCGATCGAATTGTAGCCGAGCTACGACTTACATTGGGAAAACAGGAGGCCTGAGCAGATGGACCTAGTCAAAGTAGAAGAAATCTTATTCACCGCCGCGGTGATCACATACCTGGTTTCCAGCGGATTATACATCTGGTATCTGATCTCGCGCAGCCAGCTGGCTCTGAAAATCGGAACGATGCTTCTGGTGCTGGGGCTTGCCTCCCAGACGATCGCCCTGATCCTGAGGTGGGTCTCTTCCGGCCATGCGCCGATGGCCAATCTGTACGAATCCCTGTCGCTGTTCGGGTGGGGCATCGTCCTGTTCTTTCTCATCGCCCAGCGGTTTTATCCGGTTCAGGCGGCGGGTGCGCTGGTTGTACCCACGGCGTTCCTTATCTCCAGTATCGCCGGAGTATTCTATAAGGGCCCCGAACCGCTGGTGCCGGCGCTGCAGAGCTACTGGCTCTGGATCCATGTCACCATCGCCATGCTCTCGTATGGACTGTTCGCCCTCTCTTTCGGCGCCGGGTTCTTCTATATTATCCAGGAGTACCTCTTAAAGAAGAATTACAAGAATGTGCTTTACACATTTCTGATCCTGTTCTCGGTACTGGGGCTTGTCCTTGGTTTCTGGGCCGGTTCCTGGTGGGCCGAGCCTGCCAAGATCATGGACCCGGTCACGCAGACGGTCAGCAAGGAATATTCCAGCTCTGACTTCCTCAAGATCTTCGGTGGCGGTATCGCCGGACTTCTGATCGGCACCGTCCTCGGTTTTGCAGCGGGCAAGGGCGCGTCGAAACCCGGGTTCGCCAAGAGGCTTCCTTCGCTGGACGTGCTCGACGAGGTCAGTTACCGGGGTATCGCCTTCGGGTTCCCGCTGCTGACTATCGGAATCATCACCGGCGCTGTCTGGGCCGACCAGGCATGGGGCCGCTGGTGGGGCTGGGATCCCAAGGAGACATGGTCTCTTATCACCTGGCTTTTTTACGGAGCGTATCTGCACACCAGGTTGACGATGGGCTGGCGCGGCCGGCATTCGGCGATCCTGGCAGTCATCGGACTGGTTATGGTGCTGATCACGTATCTGGGCGTAAACCTGTTCCTCTCGGGACTTCACAGTTACACACCGGCGGGATAAGGTGTGGTTCTCTATCCTGCCAATCTCAAGATAGAGGGACAGCCCTGCGTCATCATCGGCGGCGGCAGGGTGGCGTCCCGCAAGGCAGCCGCGCTTCTGGAATGTGGCGCCCGCCTCAAAGTAGTTTCGCCAGAGCTTGATTCGGGCTTCGGGGAAGCAGGGGCCTTCGAACATGTCGCCAGGCCTTATGAAAAGGGCGACCTCGATGGCGCATTTCTGGCCATCGCCGCCACCGACGACGAAGCGGTGAACCGCGCAGTCGAGGAAGAGGCCCAGGCGCTGCAACTGTTGCTGAACGTAGTGGACAAGCCCGAGCAGTGCAATTTTTATGTGCCGTCCAGCGTCAGGCGCGGCGAGCTGATGCTCACCGTTTCCACGGGCGGGCAGTTGCCGGCGCTTTCGAAGCGCCTGCGGCGGCAGCTCGAGGAGGAGTTCCCCGGCGAATGGGAGCCGGCGCTGGAACTTCTGGGAGAGGCCCGGGGGCAGGTCATCTCCAATATAAACGACGAAGAAAAGAAAAAAGAGTGCCTTACTGAACTGGCGGCGCTTGACCTGATCCCGCTTTTGCGGGATGGTGGAAAAACCGCCGCCCGGTTGGAGATCGAACGATGCATCTCGCGGTACTTGGCATAAACCACAAGACAGCCCCAGTTGAGCTGCGCGAGAAAGTCTCGCTGAACGAGGACAGGTGCGGAACCCTTTCCCGCCACCTCCTCGACGACGAGGGCATCTCCGAAGTCGTACCCCTTTCCACCTGCAATCGCACGGAAGTCTACATAGTGGCATCCCGTCCCGGCATCGGCCGCCGCGAAGCAATGAACGCCCTTGCTAAGATCGCAACCGTCGAACTGCGGGAACTGGAAGAATGTACATATTTCCACGAGGGCGAGAGCGCCGTCAGCCATATCTACAGGGTGGCAGGCAGCCTCGACTCACTTGTGGTGGGCGAGGCCCAGATCATGGGCCAGATCAAGGCGGCTTACCATGCCGCGCATGAGCGTGAGAGCACCAGCGTACTGCTGAACCGGCTTTTCCGCCACGCCCTCGAGGTAGGCAAGCGGGTGCGCACTGAAACCCGTATCGGTGAAAATCCGGTATCGGTCTCATCCGTCGCCGTCGAGATGGCCCGCAAGGTCTTCGACGACCTCGAAGGGCGGACGGTAATGCTTATAGGCGCCGGCAAGATGACCGACCTTACCGCGACGCATCTCATTTCCCACGGGGTCACCAGCTTCATCATCACCAACCGCACCTATTCCCGCGCCGAGGAGATGGCCGAGAAACTCAATGGCCGCGCCGTCCGTTTCGAGGACCTCAACGACTACCTCCCCCTGGCGGATATCGTCATCAGTTCGACCGGCGCGCCCCATTATGTGTTGCGCAAAGGTGAGGTCGAGCGCGCGATCCGGCAGCGACACAATCGGCCGACTTTCTTCATCGATATAGCCGTCCCGCGGGATATAGATCCCGGTGTCAACGACGTTTATAACGCCTTCCTGTATGATATTGACGATCTCAACGAGGTAGCCGGCACCAATGCCGCCCAACGGGAGAAGGAAGCGCGCAAGGCAGAGGAGATAATCGCCGAGGAGGTCGGGAATTTCGCACACTGGCTGTCGAGCCTGGATGTCGTGCCGACCATCGCCGCGTTGCGTGATATGGCTGAAAAGATCAAACAGGGCGAGCTGGAAAAAGCGATGTCGAAACTCGACTCCGACCTATCGGAAAAGGACAGAAACCGCATCGAGGCGCTGGCGTCGGGCATCGTGAACAAGATGTTGCATGAGCCGACCGTGGAACTAAAGCGCGCGGCGAATGAGAGGGGCGGGTATCTTTATGTGGAATCCATGCGCAGGCTGTTCAAATTAAACGGAACCAAGAGAAAAGAGCGCCGCAAGAGTGACGACCTCGAAGACTAATTCCATAATCCTGGGAACCAGGGGCAGCGAACTCGCCCTGTTCCAGGCGCATCACATCGCCTGGCTGCTTCAGATGCAGCATGTCGAAGTCTCGGTGAAGATCAAGACGATAACTACCTCGGGAGACAAGATCCTGGATTCGCCACTGGCCAAGATCGGCGACAAGGGACTGTTCGTCAAGGAGATCGAGAGCGAGCTGATAAGCGGTGATATCGATCTCGCCGTTCACAGCTGCAAGGACCTGCCGACGGAGATACCGCTCGGCCTGATGCTTTCGGCTTTCAGTAAGCGGGAGGATCCCCGGGATGCCTTCATCGGCGGTCCCGGCATCAGGACGATCGATGACATACCCGTAGGTGGCAAGGTTGGAACCAGCAGTTTAAGAAGACGTTCTCAGCTCAAGGCGCTGAGGCCGGACCTGGAGATAATCGATATCAGGGGAAATGTTGATACGCGCATCCGCAAGATCGGAGAGCTGGGGCTGGACGGTACCATCCTTGCGGCCGCAGGCATACGCAGGCTGGAGAGGGAGGGCGAAGCTTCCTTCTACTTTACTCCGGAACAGATGGTACCGGCGGTGGGCCAGGGTGTGATAGCCATCGAGAGCCGTGAGGATGATCCGCGGGTCCGTAAGCTGATCGCCTGTCTAAACGATGAGGAGTCCGCTGCTGCGATCGCGGCCGAGCGGGCTCTCATGCATGAACTCGAGGGTGGCTGCCAGGTGCCGATCGGCGCCCATGCGATTATTTTTGACGGCATCCTGACCATGGATGCATACCTGGGTTCCCTTGATGGAATCAGAAGCGTCAAGGACCGCATAGAGGGGCCGGTGGAGGATGCGGCCGAGCTGGGCATCGTCCTGGCAAAGCGCATGTTCACCGCCGGCGGCGAAGAGATCCTGGCTGAAATACGCGTATAACGCTGAGGCCGAGGCGCGAACCTGAGATTCACCAGAACATGCACCATAAAAAAAGGACGGCCGTGGCCGTCCTTTTTCCTTAAATCCTTTTAACTTTCTATCCCGGTGGTGGCGGCGGCGGTACCACGACGCTGCACTGCCACGCGGGACATTCGAAAGTCAGGTCCTTAAGATTATCGTGCTTTGTGAGCACGGGCCTCTCATAGGACGTTCTCGATGCCTTCTTCATCCCCACTCCTCCCTCCTGCATGTTGCCAGATTCCCAGCCGGCAGAAATCTTAACCCCACCCAAATCCGACTGTGGATGCGAAGTCTACCACGATATTCCGAGTTTGACAATACCCTCAGGCTTGCCATAAACCTGACGGATTTTGTCAGAATTATGTAAATGCTTTCTGGGGCGCGAATTCAGTCTTCCAGCGCCAGAAGCAGCGCCTGCACAGGTGAAGTGGCGGTAAGAAAACCCTCGGATAGGCCACCACCATTACTGATCTTCCAGCTGTCCAGCAGTACTACCCGCCGGCCGGCTTTCCGCGCCAGGCCGATCTCTGACAGCGTCCCGAATTCACCGCCGACGGCGATGACCGCGTCACCGCTGGCGACGACGGCCAGGTTCCGGGCATGGCCGATGCCGGTGCAGATAGCGTGGTCGATATAAGGGTTGGCGTCTTCCCGATCGAGGCCGGGCAGGATGCCGATGGTCGAGCCG
Organism: Thermoleophilia bacterium; assembly: GCA_030650885.1. Taxonomy (GTDB): domain Bacteria; phylum Actinomycetota; class Thermoleophilia; order BMS3ABIN01; family BMS3ABIN01; genus JACRMB01. Next base: position 18,308 of record JAUSDE010000054.1, on the reverse strand, counting down.
CCTTCTTCGCGGGCTCCACGGCAGGCCGCTTCCATGACTCCTCCCAGACCGCCACAGACGAGGACGGCTCCGGCACGCGCGATCAGGCGGCCGATCTCCTCTGCCGTCGCCGCGGTTTCGGTGTCGCAGATGCTCGCGCCGATGACCGATATGTATTTTTTGTCCTCCAGCCTCATGGCTTCATCCTGACCAGTATATCCAGGGCTCCCGCCTTGCTCAGCGGTTCATTCAGATTCCCACATTTGGGTGATTGTATGCAGGACGGGCAGCCGGCTTCGCAGCGGCAGGCAGTTATCAGCCTGACGGTTCGCTCCACGAGTTCCTCAAAACTGGAGAAACCCTTGCGGGTTATGCCGATTCCGCCAGGGTGTCCGTCGTAGACGAAGATGGACGGCCCGCCTGTCTGCCAGTGCATCTCGGTCGAAAGGCCGCCGATGTCCCAGCGGTCACACATGGCCAGCAAGGGTAGCAGGGCGATAAGGCCGTGCTCGGTGGCGTGCAGCGCACCCAGCAGCTCCGGCGGCTCAACAGCTTCCGTTAACGTTTCCGGCAGAGCGAACCATAAACCCTCGGTATGGAAACTCTGGGCCGGCAGGTCGAGTTCGACGATCTCAAGCACCTGGTTGTCGGTGAGCTGTTTCTTCTGGTAGGCGACGACATGCTCGGTGGCCAGAACTTTACCGAAGCATAGATCCACGCCGCCGGCACGGCGCATCATCAGGCGCTCCTGGATCTCCACCATGGTCTCTTTTTTCGGCTGGGTGTAATAGTCGGCGAGTATCGGACGCACCAGTGCCACGCGCCCTTCCAGGTCAAGCCTGCGAACCTGCCAGGTCTCGCCCAGGTGCAGATATATGGCGCCGGGATGGACGAAGACGAAGGCACGCTCTGCCTCCACCTGCCCGAGGATCGCGCCGGTGCCTTCCACGACAATTGTGAAGGAATCGGCTGACGAGGAACGCAGGTGTACGTCGGCAGCCGGGAATTCAGGCCTGGCCCAGATATGCTTGCCATCTCTGTGCCGAAGCTTTCCCTGCTTCTCCAGGGACTCCACCACCTGCATCATCTCCTTGCCGAAGAATCTCTCATCGCCTGGCTCCAGCGGCGCCTCGAAGGCCGCCGCCCCCAGGTGCCCGGCGAAGATCTGCTCGTTGTGGTAATCCATGATCGCCGATTCAACGTCTCGCTCAAGAAGCTCGTCCGGGTGGGCCATGAAGAACTGGTCGAGGGCGTCCTGGCCTCCCATATAGACGGCGAGGCTTGGCTGGGCTCCACGTCCGGCGCGGCCCCACTGCTGCCAGAGGCTTGCCACAGTTCCCGGGAAGGTCGCGGAAATCACCGCGTCGATGCCGCCGACGTCGATGCCCAGTTCGAGGGCGCTCGTGGAGACAACGCCCATTAGTTTGCCATCGAACAGCCCAGCCTCGATCTCGCGCCGTTGCCCCGGCGTGTAGCCTCCGCGGTACGGTGATATTGATCCGGCGAGTGTCGGCTCGATCTCCTCCAGCCGCTCGGAGGCATATTTATATACCAGCTCTGTGCCCTTGCGGGTACGGGTGAAGGCGATGGTGCGGACCCGTCTGGCGATCAGGTCGGCCATAAGCGCCGACGTCTCGGAATAGACGCTCTTGCGGATGCCCAGCGCCTCGTCGATCAGCGGCGGGTTCCAGAAGACGATCTGTCGTTCGCCTTTTGGCGCGCCGTCATGGTCGACCAGTTCGAAATCGAGCCCGGTGAGCGATTCCGCCAGCTCCACCGGATTTGCTATCGTCGCCGTGGTCAGCAGGAACTGCGGCTCGCTGCCATAGAGCGAGCAGACCCTGCGCAACCGCCGCATGACGTTGGCCATGTGCGAGCCAAAGACTCCGCGATAGGTATGGGCTTCGTCGATGACCACGTATTTCAGGTTGAAGAAAAAATCCTGCCAGGCGTCACGGTTGGGCAGGATGCCCACATGCAGCATGTCCGGATTGGTCAGCAGGATATTGCTGCGACGCCTGATCTGCGGCCGATGGTCCGAGGGCGTGTCGCCGTCGTAGATGCCCGGCCGCACGAACGGAAGTCGTAATCCCTGCAGCTTGCGCACCTGGTCCTGGGTCAGGGCCTTGGTTGGGTAGAGGTATAGCGCCCGTGCCTTCGCGTCGGCAGCGAGCCGGTTGAGCACCGGCAGGTTGAAGCAGAGCGACTTGCCGCTGGCGCTGGAAGTTGTGACAACGACATTGTTGCCCGCCTCAGCCAGCTCAAAAGCTCGTGCCTGATGGCTGTAGAGCCGGTCGACTCCGGCGACACTCTCCAGCGCCTGGCGGATGGCCGGCGCCATGGCCGCGGGCGCGTCCACGAACTCACCATCGCGGCGAGCCTGGTGGCTCACGGCGACTATCTGCGGATATGATTCTGGCGAAAGGCGTACCATGAGGCTAGCGCAGGTTCTTTCGCTCGCTCCGGCGCAGCAGCACCTTGAACAGCTCCACAGCCCAGACGATTATGCTGGCAAAGGCTATGGCGATAAGCCAGTCCTGGGGCAACAGCCCGACCGTATGGAAAGCGACCTGCAGCGGTGGCCAGTGAACGACGGCAACCATCATCGCTGTTGAAAGCGCCAGGGCGCCAAGCAGCCAGGGGTTGCCGATCAGCCGCCGGTTGAGGATGCTGCCGGTGAGGCTGCGGAAGTTAAGGCTGTCAAAAAGCTGGAAAAGAGTCAGAACGACAAAGGTCATAGTCTGCGCGTATGTTATATCAACATCTTCCCTGATCGTGACGAAGCCGCCGGGAAAATAAGCGCTGAGTACCAGCAGGCCACCGATCCCGGACACCAGGCCGACAAAGACGATCAGTTTCAGGACCACGGCGTTGACCACGGATTCAGACCTTGGCCTAGGGGGCGCCAGCATGGCGTCCGGCTCCCGGGGGTCCACACCCAGCGCCAGCGCCGGCGGACCGTTAGTCACCAGGTTTATCCAGAGGATCTGCACCGCCAGCAGGGGAAGGACCAGGTGGCTGTCTTCCACCAGCCCGAGCGGTGAAGCCAGCATCACGCCCAGGAACAGCGTAAGCACTAGCCCGGAATTAGATGAGAGAAGGAACCCCAGGAACTTGCGGATATTGAGGAATATGCTGCGGCCTTCCTCGATCGCCGCCACGATGGTGGCGAAGTTGTCATCCAGCAGGACCATGTCGGCAGCCTCGCGGGCGACGTCGGTTCCTGAGAGGCCCATGGCGATACCGATATCAGCCTGCTTCAGGGCCGGTGCGTCGTTCACGCCGTCGCCGGTGACCGCTACGGTGTGGCCGCGTCGCTGGAGCGCGGCGACGATACGGACCTTATGGCCTGGAGAGACCCGGGCGAAGATGTGTGCGTCGGCAACATGCTGCTCGAGCTCTTCATCGGTGGCATCATCGATCTCGGGGCCGGTCATGGAGCTGCCATTGATTCCCAGTTCCGCGGCGATTGATTCGGCCGTGGCCCGGTGGTCTCCGGTCACCATAAAGACCTCGATGCCGGCCTGCCTGCACTCGTCGATGGCGGCGGCCGCCTCAGGGCGTGGCGGGTCATATATGCCCGCAAGGCCCAGGAATACCAGTTCCTGCTCGCTAGCGGCCACATTTTCGGCGGCTTCGGAACCCACCGGCTTGCGGGCGACAGCCAGGGAACGCAGTTCACGGGCAGCCATGCCTGCGGCGGTCTCCAGCAGTTGCCGGCGGTCCTCGTCGGTAAGCGGCTCGAGACGGCCTTGTCTGATCACACTCGAACAAAGCGGGATCAGCCGTTCCGGAGCACCCTTGGAATGGAGAGCCGCCCCGCCGCCTCCCGCGGAGACTATGACCGTCATGCGTTTACGCTCAGACGAGAACGGCTCTTCCGCCAGGCGGCGATTCTCCTGTTTCAGATGTGTGGCATCCAGCCCGAGCTTGGCCGCCATCGTCATCAACGCGGCTTCCGTGGGAGCGCCAAGCGCCTGCCAGCTGCCATCCGGATCCCGGTGGACAGAAGCGTCGTTGCAGAGCACGGCGCTCATTGCCAGGGACATGGCTTCTTCCAGCGCCTTGGCCTCTCCTTCCACTTCCCCCTCAGGATGGTAGCCCGCGCCGGTGAGTGTCACAGTGCCGGAAGGCATGGACAATTCTCTCACGGTCATCTGTCCCATTGTCAGCGTGCCGGTCTTGTCGGAGCAGATGGCCGATGTGCTTCCCAGGGTCTCTACCGCCGGCAGTTTGCGGATGACAGCTTTGCGCCTGACCATCCGTTGTGTTCCCACTGCCAGCGAACCGGTGACTACCGCGGGCAATCCTTCGGGAATGGCGGCGACGGCCAGGGCTACGCCGAAGAGCAGCAGGTCGAGGACGCTCCTCCAGTCGGTTCGCCCTGAAACAAGCACTCCGGTGGCGGAGACCGCCGCCGAAACAAGCAGGATGATGATCGCCAGCCGTTTCGCCAGGCGGTCGAGGTTCTCCTTGAGGGGAGTATCCCGGCTGGGCACTGACTGGATGAGGGTGGCGATCTTGCCCACCTCGGTGCGGGCGCCGGTAGCGGTGACAACCGCCAGGCCCCGGCCATGGGTCACCGTGGTCCCGGCATAGACCATATTGGTGCGGTCGGCCAGCGGTTCTTCGGCCGCAAGTGCCGACGCCGTCTTCATGACCGTGGCGCTCTCCCCGGTCAACGAGCTTTCGTTCATCTCCAGCGAGTTGACCTCGCAGAGCCTCGCATCGGAGGACACCCTGTCTCCCGCGGCCAGCACCAGCAGATCGCCGATGACTATTTCCATGGCGGGAATGCGTCGCCGGGATCCATCGCGTATCAGCGTCGCTTCCGGACCACTCAGCAGCTTAAGTTTCTCAAGGCTTTTTTCCGCCTTGAAGTCCTGGAAAAAACCGAGGGCGGCATTGGCCAGCACGATGGCGACGATGACTATGGTGTCATAGGGAAGGCCTTCCTTATGGTCGAACAGCCAGATGGCGAAATTGAGCGCCGCCGCGACCAGCAGCACGATGATGAAGACGCTGCGAAACTGTTCCACGAGAAGCTTGAGTGGACCGGGCTGGGGGGGCGAAGGGAGCTGGTTGGGGCCATAACGCTCCAGGCGCGCGGCGGCGGCGCCATCGGTCAAGCCGGTTGAGGTGTTCGAGCCGAAAAGAGTTGCTACGTCATTCGCGGGCAGGTTGTGGGCAGTCTCTGTGGCTTGGCTCAGGTCCATTGCCACATTTTATACCCTGTCGCGTGGATTTAACTCAGAAAGCTGGTGGGAATAACAAATGCCCGGCGACACGCAGAAGTCTAGCCGGGCTGTGGAGCTTCAACGTCAAGCGGCTCGAGATCTTTCTTCGCCTGTATATCGTCTAGACGCTCGTTAAAGGCGGCGGCGATGTAATCGACCTGTTCGGAGAAGAAGCGATGGACATCGATGGCGGCGGGAATAAGGGCTATCTGGCTCTCGATGTCTTCCATCAGCCCCTGAAGCCTATTGCAGCTCGTGGCCAGGTCAGTGCCGCCCAGAAGCGATATCGGCCTGTCGCAATACGGACAGTCGGCAGTATCTTCCGATGCCACCTGGTTCTCATCAACCCAGATATATGTGAGACATTCCGGGCAGATCGCCCAATAGACGACCGACCGCCGGCCACCTCTTGCCTTCTCAGACATTTCGCACCCCCGTGCGTGGTATTGCAGGGGATTAGTGTATCACCTGCCACGCGACTTGGGAATAGCGAGCCCTATTTGACGCTGAACGGTTTGTGGACGGGTTCTGCGTTATCGGTCTCGATCTTGAGGACGACCTCGTATTCACCCCTGGGCCATATTTCTGCTGACCTTTGCAGGGAAGACTGGAGATTGTTGGAGCCTTCTTCCGTTGTCAGCGATACAGAGTCGATGTCCTGGGGCTCGTTGCCGATCTCGCCGCTCAGATAACGCCAATCGATCTTGATTTTTGTTCCTGTGGGGGCGCTGTCGATGTCGGCGCTTACATAGAAGGACGGGGACTCCTTGCCTATGGTGCTCATATCCGAAGGGCACTGCTCCCCGTCGATCTGTTCGCAGACCCTGACATTGGACAGGCTGGCGGTGGAAACGTTGCAACCGATCGCAACCAGCAAAAGGGCCGCCATTGTCGACAGGACCGCGACGGGAATGATAACTTTTTTCATCAGATAGCCTCCGGGTTCAGGGGGAGCTTATGCCGCTCCAGCTTGATGTCATCTCTGCCTGCATTCCGTAGAAAATATCATATTAATTGACGAAACCCACCCTTTACCTGTAATTTTGCCTCTGGTATTTCATACAGGGAGGTTTCGATGGTAGCAGGGAAATGGCTTTTTACGCTTATCGTGCTGATAACAATGGCTTGCGCCGGCGCCGGCTGCCGGGAAACGGTCGTGACGACGGAGACCCAGACCCGGACGACGATTCCGCCGGACGCCCAGGGCGACGCGGCCAGCGCCAACCCGGATATTTCCGCCGACGGCCGCCTGGTGGTCTTCGAGTCGGACGCCACCAACCTGGTCGTCGGCAGTACCAACGGCGCCCGCACCATCTATATCAAGGACACAGGAACGGGTGTGACGACGCGCGTTTCCAGTGATACCGCCGGCGTCAACGGCAACAAGGATAGCGACAACCCTTCAATCTCCGGTGACGGCCGCTTCGTCGCCTTCGACTCCATCGCCACCAACCTGGTACCAGGCGATACGGGAAGCCAGTGCGTGTCGGCCAGTGGAACCAACATCAACTGTCCGGATGTCTTTATCAAGAACCTCGATACCGGCGAGACGCGGCTGGTCTCAGCATCCGTCGCAGGGGAGCCCGGTAATCGTGAGAGCCAGCAGCCCGCCATTTCCGCCGACGGCCGCTTCGTCGCGTTCAGGTCGTCAGCCGCGAATCTGGTGGCAGGCGACACCAACGGCAAGGCGGACGTTTTCCTCAAGGACATGCAGACGGGAGCTGTCACACGCGTTTCTGTGACTGCCGACGGAATCGAGGGTAACGAAGACAGTGAGATGGCTTCGATCTCTGCAGATGGCCGATTCGTGGCCTTCCATTCGCTGTCAGCCACGCTGGCGCCGGATGACGCCAACGGCAAGATGGACGTGTTCCTCAAGGATATGCAGACCGGTGTCCTGACCAGGGTCTCGACAGCATCCGATGGCAGCCAGGGGGACGAGGCCAGTGGCTTCGGTGCCCTGTCGTTCTCAGCTAACGGCCGGTTCATCGCCTTCGATTCCGGCGCCACAAATCTGGTGCCCGATGACGCCAACGGCAAGCGCGACGTGTTTCTCAAGGACATGCAGACCGGCGCCACGACGCTGGTGTCTGCCAGTGCCGGGGTGCAGGGCGCAGAGGACAGCTATAGTTCGATCGCCGTCTCTTCAGACGGCCGCTTCGTCGCCTTCAGTTCTGACGCGTCCAACCTGGTGGCGGGCGACGCCAATGAGGGCAAGGGCAAGACAGATATCTTCATCCGTGACATGTCGACCGGTCTAGTCGGCTGCATATCCACGGCGACCGGCAGCGCAGTTCCCGGCCTGGGCAAGAGCGATTTCGTATCGATCTCGGGTGACGGCCGCTTCGTCGCCTTCAGTTCAGAGGCCGCCGACCTGGTGCCGGGAGATACCAACAAAAAAGCTGACGTATACCTCAAGGATACCCGGTCCGGAACAACTTTCCGCATTTCGACCAGCACGGCTGATACGGGACCAGCGCCGGGGTTGACCATTACTGACGCGGAGTAGTTCCAGGCGGAAGGAAATCTTGGGAAAGCTGCCTGTCTTCAGGCGCCTAGCTGACTGACCACGAACGCCAGCAGGAAACCGCAGGCGGTGATCAGGCCGGCAAAATCGTGATCCTCGTGGAAGGCAACCGGGATCATGGTGTCGACGACCATCGCCAGGATGGCCCCGGCTGCCACCGCCAGCGACACGGCGTTGACGCCCGGTGAGAACTGGCTGAAGACCGCGTAACCGATCAGGGAGGAGATGCCTGAGATGACTGCGATGCCTCCCCAGATCGCGAAGATGTAGCCGGAAGACCGTCCTGCCTGTTTCATTCCCGCTGCGCTGGACAGGCCTTCAGGAACATTTGACAGGAAAACGGCGAAGACGGTCACTATGCTGACCACTCCACCCGCGATCATGCTGACGCCGATGGCGATGGACTCAGGGATGCCGTCCAGCAGCGCTCCGATGGCGATGGCCGTGCCGCTGCCGCTGAATTCATCCTCGGTGGGCTGGCGTACGGTGTTTTTTCCGTGATGCTTCCGATGTTTGGCGCCGCGGCGGTCGGGATACCAGGTAGCGACTGTAAAGAGAAGGGCGCCACCGAGGAAACCGATGGCCGTGGAGTCGAAACCGCCGAGAGCAAAAGCTTCGTCCATCATGTCAATCGAAAGCGCCGAGATCAGCACGCCGCTGCCGAACGCCATGATTCCGGCTATGATGCGCTTGGGCAGGTCGGTGAAATAGCCGACGAGCGCGCCGAGCAGCAGCGCCGAGCCTCCGACAAGTCCCCAGAAACCTGCTTCAAGCCATAGAGGCAAGAATCAGCTCCCTTTCTGCTTTTGTGCCTGCTTGACCAGCAGGCTGAGGATAGTCTCAGCCTGGTTGAGAAATCTGATACGCTCCAGCGGCTTCATCCAGCCGCCGGTCCTGAACAGGACAAAATTCCTTGTGTCACACTCTACCATCAGATTCTTCATCTCGTTCACCATCGAAGGCGCGTCGAAAAATGCGATGATCTCAGGGCTGCTGAACAGGTCATGGACCCGTTTCTGGTCTGGCCCGTCAAGCGTATAGGTCTTCTCAAACTCCGGATCGTCGACGACGATGCCGCCCTCATTCCCCAGAAGTTTTTCCAGAAAGTTGGGCTGGTCCTTGACCAGGACGAATGCTGGCAACAGGTTGAACGACGGCTGGCTCTGAGCGACCAGAAAAGTATGAGTGAAATCGCTGTCATTCCCCACCCCGGCCCCGGAGGTCTCGTAACTGTAATCAAAGACCTTCCACGGGACATTGTTACGCTTTAGATCGAACAGCTGGTTGATCCTGCCGCCGCGTCCGTCATGTTTGGTGAACCTGAATTGCCGCAGAGGGTCCAGGAGCGATTGTTGAGGGCTGGTAGTATAAACAGCCTTCAGCTGGCTGGCCGCGATCAGCATCTCGTCAGTCGTTTTCCTGTTCCGCTTCAGAATGAATATGAAAAGCAGGACGATCAACACTGCAGGAGCCAGGAACGCCATCAAAATAACCAGTACGAGCAGTAGTCCGCCCAGTGTTTCCATATATGCAGCCTCCATTTGTTTCAACTGGTCAGGGCAACAGAAACAGTCAACGAGAGTATATCCGGAAGCCCATACGCTGCCAATAACTCAGCTGATACTGCGAACGGAATCGGTTCCTTCGTTGAAACGGTGCGAGTGGGCTTGCCTGATTAGATAATCGGGCATCGGGGATAAAAAGCGGATGTCACATATTGAAGGGGAGTCCCAATGCATAAAAAAAGGAAGATCGGCCAAAATGGCGGCATCAACGACTCGCTGACCCCGTCCTTCGCCCGCGGAGCCATGGAGGTCCGTATACCCAAATATGAGATGCCAGAGGGTGAGATGCTGCCGGAGACCGCTTATTATCTGGTGCACGACGAGCTGATGCTCGACGGCAATTCCCGGCTGAACCTTGCCACGTTCGTCGGCACCTGGATGGAGCCCGAGGCCGACAGGCTGATGCAGGAGACGTTCAGCAAGAACCTGGCCGACAAGGACGAGTATCCTCAGACGGCGGAGCTGGAGGCGCGCTGCGTCAGCATGATCGCCCGGCTCTGGAACTCGCCTGAAGACGAGGAGGCGGTCGGCACTTCAACCATCGGCTCCAGCGAGGCGGCCATGCTCGGCGGCATGGCGTTGCTGAAGCGCTGGCGGAAAAGGCGGCAGGCCGCTGGCAAGGCATCGGACCGGCCCAACCTGGTCATGGGCATCAACGTACAGGTCTGCTGGGAGAAGTTCTGCACCTACTGGGATATCGAACCCAGGTATGTTCCCATGGAAGAGGGGCGGTACCAGCTCGGCGTCGAAGAGGCTGCCGGCCTGTGCGACGAGAACACCATCGCAGTGCTGACGATCATGGGCAGCACCTACGACGGCAGCTATGAGCCGGTAAAGGAGATGGGCGCCGCTCTCGACCGCCTTCAGGATGAGAAGGGGATCGATATCCCGATCCATGTGGACGGGGCCAGCGGCGGTTTCATAGCGCCTTTCCTGCAGCCGGAGCTGGAGTGGGATTTCCGCGTGCCCCGGGTTCAGTCGATCAATACCTCAGGACATAAATATGGTCTTGTATATCCTGGCGTCGGCTGGATCGTCTGGCGCAACCAGGCAGCTCTGCCCGAGGAACTTATCTTCAAAGTGAATTATCTGGGCGGCGAGATGCCCACCTTCTCCCTAAACTTCTCCCGGCCGGGCAGCCAGGTGGTCGCCCAATATTACAACTTCCTGAGGCTGGGGAGGGACGGCTACCGGCGCATCCAGAAGGCCAGCCAGGACGTAGCCCTGTACCTCTCCGGCAAGCTTGCTGAGTACGAAGCGATCGAGCTGATCTCCGAGGGCGGCGATATCCCAGTGTTCGCATTCAGAATGACCGAAGCGGCGGAGCAATCGACGAACTACACGGTCTTCGATATGTCAGAGCGTCTTCGAGACCGGGGCTGGCAGCTGCCCGCTTATACCTTCCCGAAGGACTGCGAGCACATCGCGGCCCTGCGCGTTGTAGTCAAGGAAGGGTTCAACCGTGACCTGGCGGACCTGCTGCTGGACGACTTCGAGCGCCACATGGAATGGTTCCGGACGCATCCGGAGCATAAACCCAAAAAGTCAGGTCACAGCTTCAGGCACTAGGCGAATCCGAACAGCCGACGCCGGCATAGCGATCCGGCGAATCGATTCATCGGCCTTTTTTCCCACCTCGCGTGTCGAGTGCTTTTTTGAACAAGACCAGGGGAAGGACTAGACCGGCGATCAGGGCACAGAGCCACACTATCAGGCTCGCCAGCACCCAGGTGCTGATGCCGCTGATGTTCAATCCGTCAGAAAGCGTATCAGTGACGAGGAGCCCGACGAGGGTGGTCACGAGCGCTATGCCGCCGGTCAGCGCCGGTACGTTCTTGAGTGAGATGGAGATCAGCAGCGGGCCGGCAACGACTTCCACGACAGTGAAGATCACGGTGACTGTCACAAGCGATACCGCATCTATTGAGAATCCCGGCAGAACCAGGGTGGCGATGATCAAGCCGGCGCCGTTGGCCAGCAGGTGCAGGCATCCGCTAGCGAGTAAACGTATCAAAACAGCCTCCTCGTCAAGTCGTTGAACAACCTGGTACAAATTGTACTATTCCCCTGACGCCATGGATTCAAGCATCTGATGTCTAATAGCAGTCGAGCCGGAATGGCATGGTTGCGCCGGCTACATCGTCGCTCCCTGCAGGGAGCCCGAGGTAACCAGTTCGGCGCCGTCCCAGTGAAAGATCACCGTGGAAGCGCCACCCTTCGGACAGCATTGCGAGTCGCCAGGCAGGTAAACGCTGAATGTGACGGTAAAGGTTGTGGCATCAACTACCTGGCCCGTCTGCGCCTGGGTGAAATTGTATTGTCCCGCCAGATAGCCATCGACGAAGAAGAAATAGTAATCACCGCCATAGTTGACGCCGTCAGCAGGAGTCGCAAACAGGACGTGCAGCGTCGCGCCAGGTTGCCAGGTTGTGCCCGGATTGTTCACCACCAGCTCTTCTCCCTGTGTTTGAACGTACGCTATCGCGGCCTCCATGGTCGCAAATGAACCGCGTTTGGGAGTCGATGCCGTTGTTGCCTGGAAAGTGTTTGTGTCCGTAGCGTACGATGTGTCCTGCGTGAAAGCCGGATTATCCGTGGATACTGTGGATGCGGTCTCGGTTTCGCCGGTATTCGTTGAATCATCGTCCGATGAATCCCGGGTCAGCACGAACGCAATCAGCGCTATCCAGGCAAGCGCCAGCGCACAAAAAGCAACAATCACTATCTTTCTGTTTCTCGAGGACAATCGTTTCTCCAATGTGGACGGCCCTGCTTGAGTCTCCTATTGTGTGGCCCCGCGTAAATTCCTGTAATTCCAGCGGATGGAAACAAGGAGGAGAAATGGAGAGGACTACGGTCTGGTTCCGACGGAGTAGATCACGCCGATATCGAGCCAGATACCATCTCTGGTCTTCAGTGCGGCGATCTCCTCCATGTGTTCGAGCCGGAAACGCCCAAGTTCTTTGTCCGGAATCCGGTTCACGAGGCGGCGGAATCCCGCATTCCAGATGACTTTCCACCATTCATCGGCGCTATCGATGAAATAGCCGACGTTTCCCATCTTCACTTCTACATTGCTTATTCCCGCAGCCTTGAACAGCTGCCGGCAACGGGACTCAGTTGCGATACGCATCCAGTCAGGCTCCGGGGTTTCGATGCCATAGCTGTTGAGACGCTGGAAGAACAGTTCGATCAGCGGCCGGAACAATGTCTTCTGGAAACCGGAGATGGCTATCTTGCCACCAGGCCTGACCACGGCGGCAAGCTGGCTCAGCTGGGTCTCGATATCATCGGCGAAGAAGATAGCAAAAGCGCAGGTAACGGCATCGAAAGAGCGCTCCGGGAAATTCAGGGACTGCATGTCCATTTTTATGAAGTCGATGTTGGTGATATTCAGGGCAGATGCCTTCCGCCGCGCCTGCTCGATCATGCCGGCGGCAAAATCCACACCCGTGACATGGCCTCGAGGCAGCAGCCTGGAGATGGCGAGTGCCGCATGCCCGGTGCCGGTGGCCACGTCGAGTACGTGTTCGTCGCCGCGCAATCCAAGTTGCTCAGCCAGCAGCCGGGCGCTCTTCGGGAAGAATCGCAGGGCATCGTAGCCATCGGCCACGATGTTGAATGTTTCCCTCAGGAGGGCTTTTTTATCCGGCTCGTCGATGAATAGATCAGATTCATTTATCACGATTGCTCAAACCGTGAGCTCTCAGCGGTTACCTGTTGCTGCGCCTCCTGAGCATAACGCCGCCTATGCCAGCCGCCGCCAGTCCGGCTGCCGGAATGATCAGGAACAGGCCGGTGCTCGGCAGCGTCGCTGGCAAAGCTGCAGCCGGCGCATAGGCCTCAGCCTGTACCGAAGCCACGACGGTAAAAGTGAAGGGACATTCAAAAGTGCCTTCGGACGGGATGCTAAGAGTAACTGTGTGGATACCAGGTGCCGCGTCCGCGGGAACCGTGAAGGTGCCGCTGAATGCCCCGGTGCTTCCGTCGTTGGGAATAGTTGCGATGGCGATTCCGTCCCATAACACAGTAACGTCGCCCCCGCTTAATCCGCCGCTGGCGCTGGCGGTACTGCCGGCTGCGCCAGATGAAGGCGTCACAGCGGCGATGTCGCAGATGCTCTGGGCATTGGCGCTCGTCGCAAAACCAAGCATGACAACCAGCATTAGCATACACATAAGCATAAGTTTGGCTTTCATCTTCTCTCCCCTTTTTGGATTAAGTGACAATTAATTCAACAGACATAGAATATATCACCATTGTACGAAAGCTAATCAAGATCCGGAGCATGCTTGAGGCGCTCTCTTTTTACGGGTAAGCTTTCCGGTAAAGACAAACCCCTCGAACCAAGGGAGCAGCTTTATGAAGAAATCTCTGGGCGCCAAGACCATTGCCTTTCCCGTGCCTGCCTGGGCCATCGGAACCTACGATGCCGATGGAAAGCCCAACGTCATGACCGCCGCGTGGACTGGAATCTGCTGCTCCCGGCCGCCCTGCATGGCGGTTTCGCTGCGCGAGGCGACCTCATCCCACGGCAATCTGGTGGCGCGGAAAGCGTTCACGATCAGCATCCCTTCGGAAGAGCAGGTAAGCGAGATCGATTATATCGGCGTGGTCTCCGGCCGCGACCGCGACAAATTCGCAGACCTGGGCCTCACGCCCGCCCGCGCCGAGCACGTCGACGCACCATACATCGAGGAGTTCCCGGTCATCATCGAATGCAGGCTGTTGCACACGATCGAGCTGGGTCTGCACACACAATTCATCGGCGAGATCATGGACGTCAAGGCTGAGGAGGAGGTCCTGGATGACAAGGGACAGCCGGATCCTGCCAGGGTCAGACCGGTGATCTTCGGTCCTGGCGACCGTTCTTACTACGGCCTCGGAGCTTATCTGGGCCGCGCGTTCTCGATCGGGCGGAAGAAGTAGGGGGGAAATAACAGTCAGGCCCCGCCCCAGCGGCAATGGCTGAGCGAATAAGAAAGACTATAGAGGTGTTGGAATTCTTCATATCCGACGGGGCCTCGCACATGGTACTCTCCTGATTAATCGGGAGTTTCCCGCAGGCTTAATCGGGGCTTTTCCCCATGGTTATGTGGCCTGCTGACTGATAGATTCTTTTCCAGGGTTTGGTGGAAGTCAATCTATATTCGGGGTAGGCAAAATGACTAATTTCGCGGGCATAAACAACCTGGTTTCCAATTTTACTTCGAGAGAAAAATCAGATCAGGGTGCACACCAGGATCATGGCCTGGACCAGGACCAGGGCGCCTCATACCTGAGTTACCTGGGCAGCGGCCTGCTGGAGATTCTCGACGCTCTCCCGTTCTATGTTCTCCTGATTGATAAAAACCATCGTATTCTGCTGGCCAACAAAGCTACGAGAAACACTTTGGGAAAGGAAGCCAGCGAGCTGGTCGGCGAGTATTGCCCACGGGTCGTTCATGGGCTGGAGCATGGTTCTTATCCAGGGTGTCCTCTCGAAAAGGCCGTGTCTTCGAATGAAGCCGTGGAATGGGAGCATTTCGACGAAGAAAAGGGAAGGTGGTTCAAAACAGCCGTCTATCCGACAACGGTCATGTCGATTGATGGCCAGGGAGTCTACTTCCACATGATCCAGGACATCACCGCGCAAAAAGAGGACATGGAGAGTCTGGCGCGCGCGCTAGATTATTAAGCTGCCTAGTAGAACAGCTCTCATTTTTGAGACTCCAGCCTGGCATCCAATTCAAGAAGGTATGGAGCAACAAACCCTTCGTATGATTTCTTCCTTTCATCAGGCAAATCTTTCCAGCCGGTAATCTTACCGCGACATCCCTTCGAGCCACACCCGCACTCTTTCGGAAAATAACCAATACCATAATTTCTCATAGCATAATCGAAGGTTATTTCTTCACCTGCAATAATTTCTCTGATGGCTACAAAGTCATGGGCACCAGTTTCATTTACGCTAATACCGCAATTCGGCTCACAGGAATGATTGACCTTGCTTATTGAACCAGCGTGAAGAACATAATCATTTTTGCCTATCTGTGAAGCGTGAGAGTGGTTCGCATCCAGTACTTTTTCAATCATTCCAACCATGACAATTTCGTGAGACTTAAACGATCTCGTCGAGAAAATACCTTCTCCTCTTCCATCAGTTACTCTTAGCTCAAATCCATCATTCATGTCGAACTTCCTTAGGCTTGGAAAGTATTATTCATACCCGCATTTGACCTGGCTACAATGAAATCGGTTCTTTTGTCACGAAGCATGCTGCGCATGCATTTGACCATACTATCAGTTTGCGGGATGGTATTGTGCCAAAGGTGGGAAACAAGCTCAATCGGGGGCCCGATATATTCCAGTTAATTCCTGGTTAGCTGATTGTCAGCAGATATATGATTTCACGTGATGGAGCGGCAAAAGTAGATGGCGGGAAGGCGTAGGAATCGAACCTACCAACGACGGGGGTACCGCCGCCTACCGGTTTTGAAGTTCGGTGCGGGTCTTGCTATCTGTTCCCAGCTAATCCCGTATAGCCCCTTCTAATTGGGTTTCAGGGGGGGTCTGCTTACTTTCTACTACCTACTGGTCACGACTAATCCCGGCTATTTTGTTAGCAAAATGTTGGCGTTTTTGGTGTACATTTGGGCATAGACAAATCTATTTTGTACCAGCATAAAGGGGAAAGCGTGGAACAACAATTACGCTCATATTTTGTGGCGTATGAACGGTGAACAATTTTCACAAACCGGTCGGACATTCAGTTATGTTATTGCTTCAGATCGAGTATGAACGTGCCTTCGCTGTTAAATCCGATCACATAGCGGGCTCCCATATCGCGGTAATCGGAAAGGTTAGCGGTGTTAAACGAATTCATATTCATTCGCCAACCTTTACGATGGCATAAATACAACAGAGTTGGGTCGCTTTCGTCGACGACAATAACAAGATCCCCGGGTTCAGAAATTTTCTGTATCGTTTCCGCCAGTTTCATTCTTTCCGAAGTTATATTGTTGGTATCAGGATTCTCTACTTTGAGAGCATAAAAGAAAATTGCCACACTAAAAATTGTTACTCCAGCCAATAACAACAGCATCAGAGCCTGCCTGACGTCTTTCGGTTTTTTTAATCCAGGCGTCAGCTTTCCGAAAGCTTTTCCCATAAATAGAGCCACAGGTAGCATCGCGGGTAGCAAATAGTACTCGTGCGCATAAACGCCACCGGCTACGATTAGCACATACACCAGGAGTGCGACTAGCCAGAGATCCAGGAACCGCTCTACTTTTGTTTTTCTTTTCAGTACGAAACCTGCGAGAAAGATCAATGCACCGAAATAAGCCAGCCCACCTGCAAAATGCTGCAACACTATCTGCCGCCAGAATCGACTGGTGACAGGAAGGCTCCAGATTCCCCACTTGTCCTCACCATAGCCCCATATGTTGAAAGTGAGTTTTGTGTCTAGATAAATCTGATGCGCGTGGAAATACCATAGGGCAGATGGCAAGATCATGATGAGGAAGAAAAGCCAGATGTGCGGATTGACGAATAGCCTGAACCGCAGACGCAACCAGGCAAGATAACCCAGCGGCAGAATAAGGTAAAGACTTGGTGGCTTGATCGATACAGCGAGGCTTATTAATACAGCGGCCGCAACTATTGGGAGACTCTTGCCGTCTTTATACCATCTGTGGAAGAAATAAACGCCGCCGGAGATACCCATAACGAGCATTGATTCCGGCATTATCGCTCTGCTATAGAATAGTGGCATTGGCAGAAAAGCCAGGAAACCAGCCGCCCATAGAGCGCATTTCTTATCCCAGAGTTCATTAGCAAGACTAAAGATAAAGTAGACGCTGATGAGAAAGAAAATAACCGACATCAGCCGGGGAATGTATTCGTGAACTCCAAATAGTCTGTACGAGATGGCGACCATGAAGGAATAAATCGGAAATTCTGTTTCAGCGTAGCCGGAAGATACGCCTCCCCAGTCGACCTGAGGAAACAGGATGTTGAAACGGTTTTCGAAAAAATTACGCGCCATGGCAGCTGTATCTGCCTGGCGCCAGCTATGTCTGCCGACTGTTGAGGCCCCGATGCCGTTTAGCCTGACGATGAAGGCGGCCGCAAGGATAAGAATTATCGGCTGGATGAAGGATTTTGTCTTTTCTTTTTGCATTAGGTCACCTTTAGATGCTAAAGAGAGAATCCATGATACTGCAAATACAGAACGGTGTTCTTAATCTAATGGAAGTATGCGAAGACTGTGGAGAATATTATCTATCGGGAGATATTACCGAACAGGTTCTCACGCGTGCAGAGGAAGCCGCGAAGAGTGGCTGAAGTAGAGATCCTAAGATTCGCCGCGTAAAAAGCATATAGAGATCCGCGAGTCATCCGCATATGATATTTGGCGGGAAGGCGTAGGAATCGAACCTACCAACGACGGGGTTACCGTCGCCTACCGGTTTTGAAGTTCGGTGCGGGTCTTGCCTTCTGTGACCTTTTAGTCCCGTTTAGTGGCTTCCATTTGGGTTTCCAGGAGAACCGTTTCCCTTCCATTGCCTTCCAGTACCAGCCAATCCCAGATATTTTGTTAGCAAAATGTTAGCGTTTTCCCTTGTTTGAAAAACCAGAAGAACAATCTGCTGATCTACTGGAATGATATAATTCCAGCGATTGTTCCGAAGCTCGTCATCAGTTTTTTGATCGCTTATTTTTCCACCGGAGTTTGTACTCATGAATTGTGAAAAATTTTATTTCAGCGGACATGCTGTTCAACGAATGTTTGAGAAGCGCATCAGCAAGTCAGATGTGCTTGAGGTGATTTCAGATGGAGAAGTCATAGCTGATTATCCGGACGACACGCCATTCCCCAGTGCTCTTATTCTAGGATTCGTGGAAGACCGCCCGATCCACGTAGTCTCAGCAATTGACCCGGAGAGCCAAACATGCCACATTATTACTGTGTATAGACCAGATTCGATTCTTTGGAGCGAAGATTTTAAGCTCAGG
>JAUSDE010000053.1 GCA_030650885.1 Thermoleophilia bacterium | reverse complement strand
AGGCACGACCGTAGCGGAAGCCTCCGAATACAACGGACAGATAAGCTACGGCGAAGATGTCATCACCCGGATAGTCCATTCCCAGAAAGCGGGCGGTAGAAAAGCTCTGCAGGATGCCGTAGTCCAGACCATCACCGCCGTGATTGAAAAAGTCCTGGAGAAAGGCGGGGTCGACCGATGCCAGGTATCGCACATGGTCGCCGCGGGCAACACGGTTATGACTCATCTGCTCACCGGGGTGAACACGAAGCATATCCGTATCGCTCCATACGTGCCCGCGGCCACTTTCCTGCCGCCGGTTCGGGCCGGTCATCTCGGCATCGACGTCTGTGACCACGTTTTTCTCTACACATTCCCATGCGTTTCCAGTTACGTGGGCGGTGACATCGTCAGCGGCATCGTCGGCTCCGGCGTTTTCCAGACCGAAAAAGTGACGCTCTATATAGATATTGGAACAAACGGCGAGGCTGTGGTCGGCAACAGCGAATGGCTGGTTGCGACTTCCTGCTCGGCGGGACCCGCTTTCGAGGGTGGTGGCATCGAGCACGGCATGCGGGCGACGCGAGGCGCTATCGAGGCAGTTCAGATCGACCCGTCAAGCGGCGAGCCACACATCCTTACTATCGGCGGCAAACAGGCTCTCGGCATCTGCGGCTCAGGGATAATCGACACCGTCGCGGAACTGCTGGAAGCCGGCATAATCGGCCAGAACGGCAAGTTCAAGGACGCGAAGGCGAGCCAGTGGCTGAGGCGTAACGCCGACGGTTTATGGGAGTATGTGCTTGCCGCAAGCGAGTACACTGCTACCGGCCAGGACATCGTCATCACCGAGCCTGATATCGACAACCTGATGCGCGCAAAAGGCGCGATCTTTGCTGGCATCACCACGCTGCTCCACAGCGTCGGCATGGATCTCGATGCCGTCGAGCAGGTCTATGTGGCGGGCGGATTCGGCAAGTATCTGCAGGTCGACCGCGCAGCCGCGATCGGGCTCTTCCCGGAACTCGATCCGGAACGTTTCACCTTCGTGGGCAACGGTTCACTGCTGGGTGCCCGGCTGGTATCTTTCTCGAAAGACATGCAGCAGGCGGCCGAGGAGGTCGCACGCACCATGACCAATATCGAACTTTCTGACAACCAGTTCTTCATGGATGAATACATGGCGTCGCTTTTCTTCCCGCATACGAACATGCAATGGTTTCCGCGGATGGAAAAGATAATTGCAAGGCTCGGCCAGGAGCCGATCGGCGAGTCCGGAAATATATCCGCCTGAATTGAGGGAAGAATGCCAGTAATCAAGGAGTCTTCATGACCACAATCGCAGTCGCCGGAAAGGGTGGCACCGGCAAGACCACAATAGCGTCACTGGCTGTTCGGTACCTTGTGAACAAGGGAGAGACGCCGGTACTCGTCGTCGACGCTGACCCCAATTCCAACATGGGCCAGACACTGGGCATCGAAGTGCCGATCACGGTTGGTTCCGCTCGGGAGCAGGGATTTTCCGGCAACAGGGATATTCCCGGTGGCATGACCAAGGACCAGTTCGTGGAGTACAAGATGCAGGAAGCGCTGGCAGAGGGTGAGGGGTTTGACCTGTTGACCATGGGTCGCCCCGAGGGCGCCGGCTGTTATTGCTTTGCCAACAACATCATCCGGCGCTACATGGACGCGCTTGCGGGTGATTATGAGCACGTGATCATGGACAACGAGGCCGGGCTGGAACATCTTTCGCGCCGGACTACTCGCAGGACCGACGTGCTGCTGGTGATTTCCGACGCCGGCATGAGAGGCCTTATGGCAGCGCATCGGGTTCTGGAACTAGCCGACGAGATGAAGCTGGATGTGGGGGAGAGGATGTTCGTGCTCAACCGCGCAACGCCCGAATCGGCGGCGGCTTTGCAGCCTGAGATCGAACGGCTTCAGTTGCCCCTGGTAGCGACCCTGCCGGAAGACCCGGGATTGTTCGCGGCCGAAGTAGCCGGCCAGTCGCTGCTCGGACTGTCTGAAGATTCTCCTTCCATTGGCGGCGCCACCCCTCTTTTTGATAAGATTTTCGGCACCTCCTGAGGCGACTCACTGGAAGCAGGGTCCTCGCAAGGATATATCCTGGATAAAAACGGGCGGGTAATAGCAGCTGATTATCTGACAAAACCTGGTGGCAAATATTAGCGAAAGGATTATAAATGGCAGCAAAAATCATCGACGGCAAGCAGATCTCGGCCGATATCCGGGCCGAGCTGGCCGAAGAAGTGAAGAAGCTGGAGGCCGATCATGGAATCACGCCAGGGCTGGCGGTCGTGCTCGTGGGAGAGGACCCGGCGTCCCAGGTTTATGTGAACAACAAGGAGAAGGCTTGCCTGGAGATCGGTTTTAAATCGATCAAGCACGTTCTTCCGGCCGAGACTACTGAAGACGAGCTGCTGGCTCTGGTAGACAGGCTCAATAAGCAGGAAGATGTGCACGGCTTGCTGGTACAGCTGCCGCTGCCGAGCCATATCGACGAGGAGCGTGTGATTCTTGCAATCGATCCTGATAAAGATGTTGACGGATTTCACCCGACCAGCGTGGGCAGGCTGGCAGTAGGACTGCCCGGCTTTGTGTCCTGCACGCCGGCGGGAGTGATCGAGCTCCTGAAGCGCAGTGGTACCGAGCTTGAGGGCGCTAACGCGGTTGTAGTCGGCAGGAGCAATAACGTCGGTAAGCCGGCGGCGCTGCTTCTTCTTGCTGAGAACTGCACTGTCACCATATGTCATTCAAGGACCAGGGATCTTGGTGCGGTCACCCGGGGCGCTGATGTGCTGGTCGCAGCCGTAGGAGTACCTCAGC
>JAUSDE010000050.1 GCA_030650885.1 Thermoleophilia bacterium | reverse complement strand
TGGGACGGCAAGGCACAGAATATGCAGAAGGCGATCATAACCTGGAGCAGCGCCCTGGGAGCCCACGTTGTCTATGGCGGCATCATGGGCAAATATCAGTCGTTGGGCGGCCCTGCTGGCTCTTTGCATCTGGCGACCGGTGACGAGATCGATGTGCCCGGAACAGTGCCTGGCGTCACTGGAGCCAGGTTGAATACCTTCCAGAACGGCAATGTCTACTGGTCATCCATGACCGGTGGGCATTCGGTCAATGGTGGCATCTATATCAGGTACATGGCTTACTGTGACGCTGGAACTGCAAACTGCGGCCCCAACTCCCGTTTAGGCCTTCCCATGACCGACGAATACTCGATTCCGCTGCCCGGTGGCGGCAGGCGCAGCCAGTTCCAGCACGGTTTCGTCACCTGGGGCGCGTTATATGGCACATGGGTCGACGTGATGTAGCAGCGGCTGGCCTGTCTGGGCGACGTAAAGTTGTGGCGACAGGCCTCTCTGGTGATATAACGAGGCGGCGACAGGCCTCATGGTCATACTGATATAGCGGCTGCAGGCCGCCAGGGTCCTCCAATTAGCCATTTGTGATAAAATCTGTTGCTGCCGTAGCAGCCCCTGTTAATACGGGGCCTCTTCCAGGGATTCTACTTCAGGATTTTCCTACTTATAAAAGATATCAACACATATAAATATTTTGGATTGGTGAGGGAGCTGACCCTTACTGATTTCAAACTGAAATACAAAGCCTCGTTCTTCGGCTACTTGTGGTCACTCGCCAAACCCCTGATGTTCTTTGGGGTACTGCTGGTCGTATTCACCAAGTTCTTCAGGCTCGGCGGTTCCATCCCCAACTATCCCGTTTATCTTCTTCTGGGGATCGTTCTCTGGACATATTTTATCGAGGCGACTTTCTCTTCCATGGCATCCATCGTCGGCAAGGGCGACCTGATCAGGAAAGTGTATTTCCCCAGGATAATCCTGCCGGTATCGGCGTCGATAGCCGCGCTTATCACGCTCATGCTGAACCTCGTTGTCGTGACGATCTTCATAGTGTTCTCCAGTGTCACGCCGTCAGCTCTGGCTCCACTGATGATTCCGCTCCTGGTCGAGTTTTTCATCCTCACATCGGGCGTCTCACTGTTTCTCGCTTCACTTTTTGTCCGCTTCCGCGATATCTCGCACATATGGGAGGTCCTGGCCCAGGTACTGTTCTATGCCACGCCGATCCTTTACCCCCTGTCCCTGGTGCCGGAGCCGTTTGAGAAGGTCATAATGCTGAGCCCGATCGCCCAGATAATCCAGGATAGCCGTTACGTACTGATCACGACCGAGACCGGGACGGTATACAGCACGCTGTCGTTTCCGGTTAACCTGATCCCATATCTGTTGCCTTTCGTGATCTTTATCTGTGGATACTGGATCTTCCAGAGGGAAGCCTCCAAGTTTGCGGAGGAGATCTAGTGCCTGAGGAAAAAGAACTGGCGATCAAGGTGGATAACCTGACCAAGGTTTTCAGGATCCCGCATGAGAAACACACCACGCTCAAGGCCGCTGTTCTCAACGTCGCCAGGAAAAGAAGCTATACCGAGTTCCAGGCACTGGATGAGATCAGTTTTGAGGTCAAAAAGGGCGAATTTTTCGGGATCATCGGCAGGAACGGTTGCGGCAAGAGCACGCTGCTCAAGATCATCGCCGGGATCTATGTTCCCACCAGCGGCAAGGTAAAGATCGACGGGCGCATCTCGCCGTTCCTGGAGCTGGGAGTCGGGTTTAATCCGGAGCTTACTGCGCGGGAAAACATATTCCTCGGAGGTTCGATACACGGCCTTTCGAGAAAATCGATCGAGGAAAAGTTTGACAAGATAGTAGAGTTTTCCGAGCTTCAGGAATTCATCGACATGAAACTGAAGAATTATTCATCCGGCATGCAGGTCAGGCTGGCGTTCGCCCTCGCGATCCACGCTCACGCGGAAGTGCTCCTGATGGACGAGGTCCTGGCCGTCGGTGACAGCAACTTTCAGAATAAATGCCTGGAGGAGTTCAACAGCTACAGGGAACAGGGCAAGACCGTTGTGCTGGTCACGCACGACATCGGGGTCGTCCAGAGATATTGCGACAGGGCCATGCTTCTGAGAAACGGAAAGATCGTGAATATCGGCAAGCCTGAAGACGTGGGCAACGAGTACATGCTTCAGAACATGAGCGACGAGGAACAGCGTATTCTCGACGAGCAGGATGAGGGGGCGGAAGAGGGCGTTTCAAGGAAGGATGTGGCTGTCACGGGAGTCGAATTCCTGGATGAAAAGGGCGAGGTGAGAGGCGTCTTCAGCACCGGCGATGATATCACCGCGAGGATTCATTATTTTACGAAGAAGCCAATAGAAAAACCGGTGTTTGGTGTCGCTATCCACACCCAGGACGGCATCAATATCGCGGGCCCGAACACCAGGACTTCGGATTTTATGATCCCCGAGATCTCCGGGGAAGGATATATCGACTTCATCATCAAAAAGGCGCCCCTGTTTACCGGAGCCTTTAATCTCACCGTCGCGTTATTCGACTGGAATCTTTCCATCCCCTACTCCTATCAGGAGAAAAGGTATATCTTCAGGATCAAGTCAGCGGATACCAACCAGTATGGCGTGGTGAAGCTGGAGACGGCATGGAAGATTTGAGCAAAATGGAAAATTCAGGCAGCCTGGAAGAGATGAGCATGGAAGTCATGAGCGACGAACAACTCAAGCGGGAGCTTTCCTTCGATCTCTATGGCCGCTATGCGATCATCAGGGACATCATCGAATTTAACAGAGCCGGCCAGAAAAAATTAAGGATCCTCGATGTGGGCGGCCGGGGCAATCTGCTGAAAAAGTTCCTGCCCGGAGACGACGTGTCGTATCTGGACCCACTGGTTGATACTGATGATGAAAACTATATCGAGGGAGACGGCTGTGATATCCCCCTCGAGGATGACAGTTTCGACTACGTGGTTTCTTCAGATGTATTTGAGCACATCGAACCCTCAAGACGAGACCAATTCCTGACGGAAAATCTGAGAGTCGCGAAATCGGGCGTGATCCTGGGGGCGATATTCCATTCCCCCGAGCGGGAGATGGCAGAGAAATTTGCCAACGAGAGTTACAGGTATATTTCCAGGGGCCAAGATCATTTCTGGTTGAAAGAGCATATCGATAACGGCCTGCCAGAGGCTGGTGCGCTCGAGGACCTGCTGGGGAAAAAGGGCCATGCTTTCCAGAAGATTCCGAACAACGACCTCCGTCTGTGGGAATACCTGCTTTGTTCGACCTTCGTTTTACTGGCCGCCGGGAAAATAGAGAAGATCAAGGATTTCAATGAATTCTATAACGGCCGGGTCTATCCCCATGACCATGGCGAGGGCTCTTACAGGACCATATATTTCATCCGGAAAGCAGAAGACCTCAAAGAGCTGGAGCTGGGAGAGGGCGGTATCGATGACGGCCTCTATCTCGAGGCAATCAGGAACACCACCAGCCTTTTATATGACGTATATCTCGAAGACAAGGACCAGTTTGAAGCGCTGAAGAACGAGTTTCAGGAAAAAGTGAATCAGATCGTCAGGAAGAACGATCAGATCATTGAAACAGAGGCGGCGCTCGCCGTGGCAAAGGGTGAGGTCGCAGGCCTGAAAGCTTCGTTCAGCTGGAGGATAACCGGTCCCTTGCGGACGGTCAGGGCAAAAGCCGGGAAAATATCGGCTGGGAAATCCAGGAAATCCTGACGAGTGGCCTGCTCGTGACTCAAGACTCGATGTGGGCAAGATCGCTGCGAATCGTGAGATCTGAAGGCACCGGGGCGCTTCTTTCCAGGATCTACCATCGTGCCGTCCACGGCGGATATCAGAATGTAGCGTACAGGAAGTGGCGGACGGAAAATGAACGCCGGAGCCCGGCGGAGATAAAAAGACAGGTCAACGCCTTCACGTCAAAGCCGAAGATATCGATCGTCGTACCGGTGTATAACGCCGATCCGAAGTTCCTGGATGACTGCATCGAGTCGGTCGTGGGGCAGTATTACGAAGACTGGGAGCTGTGCCTCTACGACGACGCTTCCACAAGGAAAGAGACTCTGGACTGCCTCGACAGGTGGAGTGCGCGTAACGACGCCAGGATAAAAGTAGCTCTTGGGAAAGTCAATCAGCATATCTCCGCGAGTTCCAACGAGGCGGTCAAAATGTCCAGCGGCGAATATATCGGCTTTCTCGACCAGGACGACGAACTCTCTCCGGACGCCCTGTCGGAGATCGCAGGCATCATCAATGAGCATCCTGACGCCGAGCTGATCTACAGCGACGAAGACAAGATGGATAAAGCCGGCAACCGCTCCATGCCCTTTTTTAAGCCGGACTGGTCGCCGGAGCTGCTGATGTCTGTGAATTACATCAACCATTTTTGCGTGATCCGCAGGGAGGCGGGGGAGAAGGCGGGATGGTTCAGGTTGGGATACGAGGGGGCGCAGGACCACGATCTCTTTTTGCGTATATCGCGGCAGAGCGGCCACATATACCATGTACCGATGATCCTTTATCACTGGAGGGCCATCGAAGGATCGACGGCGATGGATGTGACCGAGAAGGACTATTGCGGTGATGCCGGCGTGAAAGCGATCGGCGACATGCTGGCCGCGAGCGGCGAGACGGCGTCGGTCGAGGCTGGTTCGATGCCGACTGAATATGTTGTCAGATACGAAGTTAATGGGACGCCGAGGGTATCTATAATCATTCCCTTCAAGGATGAGGCGGTACTGCTCAAGAACTGTCTAGAACGGTTGCTGGAAACAAGCAGTTACCCGGATTTCGAGATCATCCTGATCTCCAACAACAGCGAAGAGGCGGAGACCCGGGAATACCTCGACGGACTCGATGATCCGCGCATCAGGATCTTCACCCGCGACATCCCGTTCAACTACTCAAAAATAAACAACTGGGCGGCGGAGCAGGCTACCGGGGATTACCTGTTATTCCTGAACAACGATACCGAGGTCATAACGTCCACGTGGATTGAAGATATGCTTGGATACGCGCAGCGCCCCGAGATCGGCGCGGTCGGCCCCAAGCTGCTTTTCAGGGACGGTTCCATCCAGCATGGCGGGGTGATCCTGGGAATCGGCGGTTTTGCGGATCACGCCTTTGCCGGTTCGCCGGAGAACACCGGAACCGCCTTCGGCAGGGATACCTGGTCGCGGAACTATCTTGCCGTGACCGCGGCCTGCCTTATGGTAAAAAAAGATAAATTCGACTTAGTCGGAGGCTTTGATGAAGAATTCGTGGTCTGCGGCAGCGACGTGGAGCTATGCCTGCGATTGTACAAGGCCGGTTACAGGAATGTTTACCTGGCTTTTGTGAAGCTTTATCATTACGAGGCGCAGACGCGCAGGTCATGGGTCGATCCAAAAGACATCGAGTGTTCGAGGATACACTATGCAGAATTTCTTGAGAATGGTGATCCTTACTACAACAGGAACCTTTCGCTCGACCGGGCGGACGGGAATACATTGCGGGAGCTGACCGTTTTTTGATGAAGCGTTCCCTGATAAACAATGCCATCAGTTTTTATCGTGAGGAGGGCGCCAGGAATACCATCGCCCGGAGCCTGCACAGGCTGGCCGGAGCAGTGGAGATCACGCCCGATGAAGCCCTGCCACAATCGCTGGATCCAGCCGGGTTCTTCCCACCCGAAGCGATGCCGATTCCGATACGGAAGGTTGCAAACACCAGCGGCCGGAAGCGGCTCAGCCTGGTATTGCCGACCGTGAACCAGGAGCACCTGTACGCCGGAGCCTGGACCGCTCTCAAGATATTCTGGGAGGCCGGCAGGAAGAACGATTTCAGGCTTCGGATCATCTCGGCCAACAGCCCGTTCAGCACCGAGGGGCTGGAGAAGCTGGATTTTGTCGGGCCGGGTGAGGTCGACAGGATAGAGTCGTGGCAGCGTGAGGGCAATATTCCCTGCGATGTGGAGGATGACGAGATATTCATAGTGACCGCGTGGTGGACCGCCTACGTGATCAGGGAGCTGGAGAACACGAACAGGATATTCTACCTGGTCCAGGATTTTGAACCCGGCTTTTATTCCTGGTCGTACCGCTACGTGCTGGCCCTCGAATCCTACAAATTGAAATATGCGAAGATTTTCAACACGCCTATCCTCTACGAATTCTTTAAGGAGCAGAAGCTGTTGTCGGGGGAAGATGAGGTATATTTTGAACCCGGGATAGACACGAAGCTGTTCAATCCGGGGGTTAAGGCCGGGCAGACAGGTGACTTCAAGGCTGGTTATAAAAAAACCGGCAAGGCGACGATCCTGCTTTATGGCAGGCCGGCGGTGACCCGTAACCTGTTCGAGCTGGCGATTCTGAGCCTTGACCGGTTCCTGACGGCAAACCCTTCATACCGGGAAAAGATACAGGAGATAATCTCAGTCGGCGAAAAGCATGATAGCCTTGTTGCCGGCGGGTTCCGCATCGAGTCACGGGGCAAGATGTCCATGACCGAATGGGCGCGGATGGCCAGGGAGAGCGACATCGGTATCTCGCTGATGTGCTCGCCGCATCCGAGCTATCCGCCCCTTGAGATGGTAGCTTCGGGCATGCTGGTCGTCACCAACCGGATCTACAACAAGGACCTTTCGACGATCAGCGACAATTTCATCGCCGCGGATATGAATATTGAAGACATCGCCGGCGCCATCAAGACGGCGATCGACAGGCTTGATGACCAGGATGCGATCAGAAGCAACGCCGAGGAATTTATCAGCAAGCGGGACTGGGACCAGAACCTGATGGAGACGACCGGATTTATATCTGAAAAATTATCAACGCAAGGAGGATGAAGTATGACCGCCACGTGGCTTAAAAAAGTATTCTCGAAAGCAAAGAGCGAGGAAGACGCCAACCTCTTCAGTTATAAGGGTTACGAGATACCGATCGACCTGATGTACATGACCGGTGGCGGTGTTGAGACCTGGGACGAGATATCCCTGGGGCACCAGGACCAGCTGCGCAATTACTGCGCCATCGAGCCGGACCACAACGTGCTGGAAGTCGGTTGCGGTGTCGGCAGGGACGCGATACAGCTCACGGAGCAGCTTTCAGAGGAAGGCTCATACGCTGGCGTGGACATCATCAAGCCGAGCATCGAGTGGTGCCAGCAGAACATCGCCGCCAGGTATCCCAACTTCAGTTTTCATTACCTGGATATCTACAGCCAGATCCACAATGCCGGGGGCAATCTGAAGACCACGGAGGTCAGGCTGCCGGCAGAAGACGACTCAATAGACAGGATCATCCTGCATTCCGTTTTCACGCACATGTTCGAGGACGACATCGTCTATTACCTGCATGACTTCGCCAGGGTTCTAAAGCCGGGCGGAAAGGTGTTCGCTTCGTTTTTCATCCTCGATGATGAAGCGCTGGAACTTCTGGAGCAGGAGAAGCAGAAGAATCCTGACAGCGTATTCGAAGGCCTGGACTTCAAGCATGAATACGGCGACGGCTGCTATGTGCAGGACCTTGAGCACCCGGAAGGCGCCGTGGCTTATACCGTAGAGGCCTTCGAGCGGATCCTGAAGAAGGGAAAGATGCAGCTGGCTCAGCCCGTGGGCAAGGGCTTCTGGTGCGGCCGGGAAGGTGTCACGGACGGCCAGGATATAGCGATCCTGGAGCCTGTCAGCGAATAGCGCCGGCGCTTCTCAGGAGTTCCTGAACGCAGGTCGGTTGACTCATGAACAGGCTTGTGGTTTCGGCGTCGGGCGTGAGGCCTGGGCTGCAGCATTTCTGCCCTTCAGAGGATCTCGATCCGGGAGCCTGATTGCCAAGCCGGTATAGCGCTGACAGGACTTTGCCCGTTTCAGGGTCCTGATCTTTCGCCAGCAATCTCAGGTAGGTATCGATGAGCGATTCGATACAGTTGTCGGGACGGTAGGCGACCGTGTCGAAATATGCGCGTTCACCCCTCGCCATATCAAATATCTTCGAATCAGGGACCGTCCGTTTATCCTTGAGCTGACCGCGCTCGCGTAACAGCTGGGGGAGAGCCGCGAGGTATGAGGCCATCGTCTTCAGGTTTGGGCCGATGAACTTCCGCCGGATTAATGTGCGGGCCAGCAGGCGCGAACAGCGGGACGTCACAATCTGCAGAACCCGTAGCCGGCTTTCCATCGTGCGGGTCACCATCTTCAGGGTGTTCAGCTCGATCAGTCCGTACTTGAAGTTCAGAGATTCATTTCGGGTGACGCCGGAATGCAGGTGCCGGACCACGGCGTCAGGTGCCGTCAGAAAGCGGTATCCCTGGCTGACGGCGCGAACGCACCAGTCGGAGTCTTCGAAGTAGAGGAAGTATCCTTCGTATAACGCTCCGACCTTGTCCTGGTCAAAGAGTTCGCGCCGGAGAAGGCAGGCGCCGAAGCAGGCGCCTGTGACCTCGTCGACATCGTCGTACTGGCCCAGGTCACACTGGCCTATGCCACGGTTGAAGGCGGCGCCATCGGGCGGCACGATAATACCGATGCCGTCGATGATCTCACCATTCGTACTGGAGACCATCTTGGGTGCGATGCCGGCCACGTCAGCGCCGGCATCGGCCAGGGCTGCGGTCATGCCCGACAAGGCGCCTTCGTTCAGGATAGCGTCGGTGTTCAGCATCAGCACGAATGGTTCCTCGACTTCCTCGAGGCCACGGTTCACGGCGGCGGCGAAGCCGGCGTTATGCGCCATATCGATGATGTTGACGGAAGGATATTCGGCTCTGACCCGGCCGATGACATCATCGCCGGAGGCGTTATCGACGAGGATTATCCGGCAGGGGACTTCGGCGTTGTCTTCAACGACGGACTTCAGGCAGAGCTGGATCATGTCCCAGGGGGACCTGTAATTCACGATGACGCAAGCGACCGCGGACGGCTCCACGCTAATATCTTTCATTTGTCAGGAGTATGATCATAATCGCTTGCCGTGGGGAAAATAGCTGCTTTTTCCCTGGTTTTACAGGCCAAAAAGGATTATATAGAATCAACCATCAAGCCGCGAGTGCGGGTATCGCAGGTGTCGCTTTCGAAGCTGTGTCGATGAAATTCCAGTGTAAGGAAAATTTTGAGTTCACCGGGTGTATTTTCCCAGGCCGCGGCCATTGAACAGAGAAAGTCGAAACCGAGGAAGTGGCTGACCGCCAACAAGATATTGCTGGCGCTGCTGTTGCTGGCGTCGGTGAAGTGCCTTCTCTGGTCGGTGGCCATGCCCGCGTGGCGCGCTCCTGACGAGCGCAAGCACTTCGCCTACATCGAATATCTGAGCCGCGAGCACTCCATTCCTGTCTATGGCGAAGCCTTCTTCTACCCCGAGGACGCCGAGTCGGTATCGCGCACCAACTTCCACGGGGTCCTGGGTTACGACAGCACCACAGTCGACCCGAACGTGCAGGAAGTCAACGTCGCTGCGGTGCATCCACCCGTTTACTATCTTTCGATGCTGCCGGCATACTGGGCCGCCAGCAACCACTCGGTCGAGTCTCAGCTCTACGCCGTCAGGATATTCGGCGCGATTTTCTTCCTGGGGCTGATCGCAGTGTCCTACCGCTTCGCCCAGAGGATATTCCCGGGGGCGCCGTATCTGCAGATCGGCATACCGCTGCTGATGATACTTCATCCGCAGCTTGGTTTTATCTCCGCGGGAGTGATGAACGACGCACCGCTCACATTCCTGTTCACTTATTTCCTCTACCAGCTGGTCGTTTTTGCCCAGGGTGATTTCAGCATGAAAAGGGGCGCCTTCATCGGCGTGCTGATCGGACTGGGTATGTTGACAAAAAGCTCTTTCATGG
Source organism: Thermoleophilia bacterium (assembly GCA_030650885.1). Taxonomy (GTDB): domain Bacteria; phylum Actinomycetota; class Thermoleophilia; order BMS3ABIN01; family BMS3ABIN01; genus JACRMB01. Next base: position 5,265 of record JAUSDE010000050.1, on the reverse strand, counting down.
TTGCCTATCCCATCGGGTTCGTAGTTTTCGCGGTCTTGTTTATCCGTAACCGGGAGCACAGGCTTCAACTCGCGAAAGCCGTGGGTGTGGCGCTGGCGGTTTCAGCGCCGATCTTCTCGTGGTTCTACATCCGGAATTATATCCAGCAGGGCGTCTGGCAGCCGGGTCTCTACAAGGAGGAGCGCTACCACGCCACAAGCCTCTGGAACCTCTGGATCGCCACAAACTTCAGGGGGGACCTGATAACCAGCTTCCTGGGGAACTTCTCCTGGCTGAGCGTCCCGCTGCCCGACAGCGTCCTTTACTGGTTCAGGCGGATCGCGGAACTATCCGTAGTCGGCCTGGTGGCCTCGCTGGTGATCGGCTCCCGGAAGCGCGGCTGGAATCTGATCAAACCGTGGATGGCGCTTCTTTTCACAGGCGTTTTCTGCTTGTTCGTGCTATCCGCCGCCTATTTTGAGCTGACTCTCGGAGGCTCCCAGGGCCGCTATCTTTTTCCGGCGATATTCCCGTTCTGGTCGCTGGTGCTGATCGGCCTTGTCGGATGGATGCCGCCGACCTGGAGGCCACGCGCCACCGCCGTGATCGTGTCGGTTGCGGCCGCGTTTTCCGTCTGGGCGCTTTTCTATGAATTTGTCGGGCGGGTGATGTAGATGAGCCGAATGAAGGGTATTCCGTCGTGGCTGGCCATGGTGCTTGTGGCTGCCGTGGCAGCTATCTGGCTGGGGACGACCAGTTTTCCGATCCTGGATAAAAGCCAGATAGTCAGCGGGGCGCAACTGCCTCCGGTCAGCGCCGGCCATGAACTGATCCAGACGATCCGGGCGCCCAAAGACACGATGTCCAGGATCGATCTGATGCTTGGTAAACCCGATAAGGAAGCGAATGGCGAGCTCAAGTTCCAGCTCGTGGAGGTCGTCGGCCCGGACGATGGCAGCGCGCTTGAACTAGGCGAGACCCTGAGGGAAGTCGAACTGGATACCGGCTCTTTTGAATACACATCCAGGCAGAGTTTCGAGTTTGAGACCGTGGATGTTACTCCAGGCGCAACCTACGCGATCAGGCTGACCAGCAACGATCCTGAGAATATCGCTGCCATTCCCGGCGGCTGGCTGATTGACAATTACAACGGCGGACGAGTCTATATCGATGGAGAAGTAACGCAAGCGGACCTGTATCTGGGAATCTTCCACGATGCCGGCGCCGGGGAGATACTGGAAAAGATGCAGCCGTGGCGGCCGACTCCGCTGAACCATGGTTCGGTCATCGTCGTGTTCTTTTTAATCGGTGCGGCGACGTTCGGGTGGCTGCTCTGGGTAGTTGCAGGCGGACGGGTTGAGGGGCAGTACGAGGGACAGAAAGAACGGGAGGGCTCGCTGTCAGCTACGATTCCACCCGCGGAGTCCGGCGGCGGGAAGCAACCACCAGCAGGGCCAGAAGCACCTTGACCACGTAGTACACGGAGCGGAATCTGTTGATCGACGAACGTCCGCCACCACGCTGACGCATCGCTACCGGAATCTCCCTGACGCGGAAATGCGCCATGTGCGCGACCAGCAGGGCTTCGACCTCGGGATAATCGCGGGGGTAATCTCGGGCGAACTGGGCGATGAGAGCCTTGTCGGCGGCCCGGAATCCCGAAGTGGCGTCGGTGAGTTTCTGCTTCAGCATCAGTGAAAGGATCTTGGAGAACATCGCGGTTCCGGCGCGGCGGCCGCGGGAGCCACTGTAGTCGGTATCCGTGAGATAGCGTGAACCCACCACAAAATCGCTCTCCCCCCGCAGGATCGGTTCGATCAGTTTGGGTAGATAGCTGGCGTCGTGCTGGCCGTCGCCGTCTGTCTGCACGGCGATGTCGTATCCCTCGCGGTGGGCAAACCGAAAACCGGTCTGCATGGTGGAGCCGATGCCGAGATTGAACGGCAGGCTGAGAAGCTCGACCCCCTGCTCGATGGCGATCTGGGCGGTGTGGTCGGTGGAACCGTCATCGACGACGACTATGCCGCATTCCAGGGAGGAGCGGATGTCGGCGATGACATCGGCGAGGCTGTCGGCCTCGTTATGGGCCGGGATGATGACGAGTACGCGCGGGTCGGCCATCAGAATATTATCCGGGAATCAGCCATCAGCTGCCTTGATCGCTGTCAGCAGAGGTTTTGGACTCATGCTCTTTCCTGATGTCACGGTCGAGCAGCGCCAGCTGCTGGGCCAGCATCTTGGTCTGGTCGGTGAGCCGGGAGACCAGAATCGAGTAGTGCAGCGACATAACGAACATGAACAGGATCGCCAGCATGAAAAGGGCGTTGGAAGGTACGGCGATGCCGAGCAGGCTGGATATGCGATAGAGCAGGCCTTCCCATAGCGCCAGCACCAGCATCACGATGACAGTCAAAAACCACAGGAGCGAATATTGCTCCTTGAGCTTTTTCTTCCTGATCAGCTGAAATATGACCAGGGCCAGCAGTATGGAAACAATCAGGGAGAAGATCTGCACTTTGCTCAAGGCGACTCGCCTCCAGGGTCGGTAAGGTAAATGGTGGGATCAGCACTGCTGAAAGCTATTTTATAGAAAAAGGCCGGATTGGGAAACGGGCGTCGTTCCTTATCACGATTCAGTCGCCGCCGGCGGCCTCCCCAGCAGGGTCCGGAAGGGATGGATCCAGCAGGTAGAATATGCCGCCGATCATGCTGACGGCTGTGATCATCAGGGTGTTGAGTACCGACATGGAAAGGGCTTCAGCCGCAGGCACTCCCGCCTGGGTGAAGAGCAGGACCCAGGCTCCCTCACGGACTCCCAGCCCGTTCAGCGACAGTGGCATCATCCCCACCGCCAGTACGATCGGTATGAAAAGGAAGTAGAAGGCGACCGGCAGATGGATGTCCAGCGACAGGGCCAGCAGGTTCACGGAGACCACGTAAAGCGCCTGGTAGACGAGGGAGAAAGCCAGGACAACGGCCATGGTCCTCTTCTGGTCACGGAACTGGTTCACCGACATATAAAAATCCCGCAGATGCCGCCTGATGCCGAAGGGATCGCCGCGCAGCAACGGGAAACGCGCCAGTCTTCTGGCGGTTCGCTCGCTGGCGAAGAGTCCGATCAGCAGGAGGAAAACGACAAACATGCCGAGGATGCCGAGCGCAAGCCCCGTGCCGAGCCGGCGCAGCTCAAGCAGGGCGGCCACCAGAGCGATAGTCAGCAGTGCGAAGGTGGAGCTGGCGCGGTCGAGGACGACCGAGCTGGTGGCGTCGACGGTATTGCCGGTGGCACGCGAAAGCTTATAGATCCTGACCAGGTCTCCGCCGAAATTGGTCGGCAGGAAATTGTTGAAGAAAAGGCCCATATAGAAGATGGAAGTCAGGTAAGGCCAGGAGACGGAGGCGCCCTGGGCCTGGATGATCAGGCGCCACTTGAGAACGCTGGTCATGTTGGTCACCAGGAAGACCAGAACCGCCAGCGCCAGCAGCCCCGGGGCTACATTCCTGAGGGTCTCGGCCAGCTCGCCGAGATCGACGGTAGCCAGCAGCACGGCGATCAGGATAATGCTGACTGCCGCGCGGAACAGCTTTGAGCGCAACAGTGCCAGAAGGCCGCGGCGGGAAAGCTTCAAAGGGATCCTCTATTCGTGGTGTAACCGGATGGAAGCGCCCGTGATTCGAACCATCTGCCGTTCGTAACAGGCGCTAAAATATGAGAGTATTCTATAAGAAAAAAGGGGCCTTGTAACGGTCCCCGGGGGCTTTGTACGCAATTGCGAGAATCTAACGGGAGGACGAATTGGCGACAGAGCGACAGAAAGTCTCAGTTATCACAGGCGCCGCGGGTTTCATAGGGTCTCATCTGAGTGATTACCTGCTAGCCCAGGGCCACCGCGTCATCGGGCTGGACAACCTCAACACCGGCACCCTGCGTAACCTCGAGCATATCGACACCGACGATTTCGTCTACATGAACATGGATATCACCGGCTACATCGATATCCCCGGCGAGGTCGACTACATCTATCATCTAGCCTGCCCGGCCAGCCCCATCGATTACCTGCAGATACCGCTTCACACTTTGAAGGTGGGCGCGGTCGGCACCCGGAACGCCCTCGGGCTGGCCAAGGCCAAGCGTGCCCGGTTCCTGATCACCTCAACCTCAGAGGTCTATGGTGACCCGGAAGTCCATCCCCAGACTGAGGATTACTGGGGCAACGTCAACCCCATCGGGCCGCGCAGCGTCTACGACGAAGCCAAACGCTACGCCGAGACGACGACCATGGCCTATCACCGGCAGCAGGGGCTCGATACGCGCATCGTCAGGCTCTTCAACACCTATGGACCGCGTATGCGGCCCTATGACGGGCGTGCTGTGCCGACATTCATCAGGCAGGCCCTGGAGGATAAACACCTGACGGTGTTCGGCGACGGCAGCCAGACCCGCAGCTTCTGCTATGTGTCGGAGCTGGTGGAAGGCATCGTCGGCATCATGAACTCGGATTATCATGGCCCGGTCAACCTCGGCAATCCCGGTGAATACACCATCAAGCAGCTGGCCGAGATGATCATCGAGATGACTGGCAGCAACAGCAAGGTCGTCTACCAGGTGCTGCCCACCGACGACCCCAAGCGCCGGCGCCCGGATATAACGCTGGTGAAGAAACTCACCGGCTGGGAGCCGACCATCCCTGTCGACGACGGGCTAAGTCAGACGGTTGACTGGTTCAAGAAGTATTTCGAGGAGGAAGGGACGTTCTAGAGCGGTAGAAGCGGGACGTCTATTAAAGTAAAGCAGCGCTACGGGCGGATGTGGCGTAGTTGGTAACGCGTCGGCTTCCCAAGCCGAAGATCGCGGGTTCGAATCCCGTCATCCGCTCCAAGTATATAATCCCTGCTAAAGAGAGCTATATATAAAATAAGTGAGTTGCTTATCGAGCAAAAAGGCGCTGAAGGCCATCGAGGATCAGCTCGAGACCGAAATCGAAGGCTGCGGCGTCGTCATAGGGTTTCGCAGCATATTCCATCGCAACGCAGGCCAGGTAAGGATACGCGTCTTGCGGGATGGCCGCCAGGACCTCCCGAGCCGCCTCGGTGGTGTCCGTATCATCTCCCAGCGAGAGACTGGCCCGCTGCCGCTCGAACCCATAGACGTAGCTGTCGATAGCGAGAAATGCGTTTGCGGCGATTCCTGGGGAGAACCCGGCCTGAAGCAATGTGCCTAGGATTTGATCCGCGTAGGACAAGCTGCTCGGACCACTCCCTCCGCGGGAGTCGATGAGCCCGGCG
>JAUSDE010000048.1 GCA_030650885.1 Thermoleophilia bacterium | reverse complement strand
GGCCCCTCAAAGATAGACGGGGATCTTACCCTCGACTATCTTCCCGATCACGTCTGAAAGCTTCGGGAAACCGACGCCTTGAACGTTTTTCGCCACCGCCTCCCTGGCAAGATAAACGCCCTCTCCAATGAGGGCGATGGCGACCTCCTTGCCAGCCTCCATGGCCCCGGCCGCAGTGATGAACGCCAGAGAGCTCTTTGTAGGATCATCCGAAGCGTGCGTCGTTACCGCCAGAATCCTTGCCATCTCGATCGCCCCTTTGAAAAGTTAGTAACAGACCTATTGATGAGTTATTCCCGCTTTTGTACTTTTGTTATCTGAAAGTCTATATTGAGGCAATTATTTCAGCCTCAGCGGGCAGCCTGTTTTGGCAAATGTTGGCAATTCGTCCGCAAGATGGCCTAGACGGTCAGAATGAGGTACATAACAGCACAATGGAATGTACTGTTTTACAGGTAAATCCTGGTGCCGAAGGTGGGAATCGAACCCACACCGGGGGTGACCCCGACCGGATTTTGAGTCCGGCGCGTCTGCCAGTTCCGCCACTTCGGCAATGTGTAACGGGGTGGGGCAAGGGCTGCCTCCAACGGGATTCTACAGCATCAGCGCACCAAAAAGCAGCCGCTGTTTATCAAAGCCCCTGCCTCCCTATACGTGAAAACACGCAGACTCCGCCACCTTTCCCTGAGGATAGTAAATATTTTGCTATCGTGGTACACTTATACATCTTCAGGATCTGTAAAGAACCTGGGGGAGGCGGAAAGACATTAATGGAAGAACTCGTTTGTCCACATTGCCATAAGGTCAGCTACAGCGCCTCATCAAGGGCATTCTCGCCCTGTCCACATTGCAAGTTCCGATTTGCCATCTCTGAGGATCACGGGCACAAATATCTGGTGATCGACCGCCAGCTCGCCCATCTGATCGAGAACTACTCTGAGTCAGTGGAAGAGCACGATGATATCGAAGTGATCGTCGACCGGCGCGTTTCCAACCGGCCCTTCGATGGCAGAGACAGCCGTAAGGTCACCACGCCAAGCTGAATCGCAGGTGACTTGAATACGGTGGTGGCTGCTCGATAGCAGACAGCTGAGCATCGGTAGACTATAAAATCAGTTCGTGACTGGCAGTTCCCCAGCCTGTGCGTAAGCACGGGTTTTTTTATTTAGAACAGCAGATTCCGGCGGCAGGGAGACAGAGATGACGGTTCGACGGCTGATTGGCTTTTCCGGTCTTTTCTTTGCAGTGCTCGTCCTGATGCTGAGTGCTGTTCCGGCATTGGCGGTACAGGCCACGAATGTGGCGGTGAGCCGGGTCACGCCTACGAACGCGATCATAGTCGTCAAGGCGGATGTCACGGCTGACGTAAGGGTCGCATACGGCACTGCTCCCAGCGCCCTGACCTCCTCTAAGACCAGCGCCGCCATGTCCAGGCACGAAGTGCTGCTCGACGGCCTGGCTCCCTCGTCCACGATCTATTACCAGGTGACCATCACCGACATCTCCAATCCGGCGTACACCATAACGCTTCCGGTGCGGAGCTTTGTCTCAACCCGCAACGACGGCCAGCCATTCAGCTTCGCCGTGGCCGGCGACAACCGCCCTTCGGGCGACACCGTCGAACAGCCGGTCAACTGGGGAATCATAAACACGCAGCTGGCTTCCGGGAATCTGGACCTTTTCCTTCACGTAGGGGACCTGATCTATGGTCTCCCGACTGACACTCTGGCTCGCAATATGTCCAAATATGACGGTTTATTCGCGGTGACATCGCCGGTGACCGCCTCGGTTCCGATGTACACGGCGATCGGCAACCACGAGTTCGTGGGCAGCGCTAACAGCCGCACCGGATATCAGCAGGAATTCACCCTGCCAGTGAACAACGGCGCCGACGCGGGCACATACGGCGAGCACTATTACAGCTTCGACCATGGCGACACCCATTTCATCGCCCTCTCGACCGAGATTCCCGGGCAGGAAGGCATGATCACCGGCAACCAGAGCCTGTGGCTGGAGCAGGATCTGGCTGCCAGCACCAAACAGTGGATCGTCGTCTATATGCACCGTCCGCTTTTTTCAGGCGTTCACGCGACCGATCCCTGGATGAGCACGGCTAATTCCGTCGGCCAGCAGAACAAAGTCGATCTGCACGCACTCTTCCTGCAGGGCGGTGTCGATGTCGTCTTCGAAGGCCACGAGCATTACTACCTGCGGCATGTGGAGGATGGCATCCACTATGTGATCACAGGCGGCGGCGGTTCGCCGCTTCATGGTCTGCCGGTGCTCAAACCGGGTGATGCCTTCGCATGGAGCGGCTACGAACACGTCAAGGTAGACGAAACCGCCGACTCTCTTCGACTGAGCGCCATCGATACGGCGGATTCAGTCAAGGAAAGCATCAACCTCGGAGCTCCGGCGATCAGCCTTTCGCAGGCTGGCTCTTACTGGGCTGCGTACGTTGACTATGTGAACCGCGATCTTTCCGTCGACTATTCCCTCAACAATGACGGTGCCGGCGATGCTGCAGGGCTGCAGGCCGTCCACCTGATGGCGACGAACGGTGTACTTCCAGTGACCGCTATGCCGCTTTTCGCCGGTGACCTGGCTGTGGGAGCCGCCGCACAGATCACAATCCATTACCAGGTACCGATCGGTGTCGCGGTGTTCCGCGCGACGACTTTTATGACCTGTAACGATCTCGCCCGTGGCACATACGCGTTTCCGGGACCGGCGCCGGTTTACTAGCGGTACGTCCCACCCTTCCGATCGCATCCATTCCTGTCGAATCTATTATTGAGTGAACTAACGATGCTCGGTGAATAAAAGGATGCTGCGATGCCTGCCAGCGCGATGAAAATGCGTTCTTGTCTCCTGCCCACTCTGGCCCGGGCCGTTTTGTGCATTCTGGTTGTGCTATGTTTCCTGGCTGCCGCAACTCCCGCCTCAGCCGTCACCGCCAGGAACGTCGCCGTTAGCGATGTGACTTCAACCGGAGCTGTGCTGGTGGTCAAGTCAGATGTCACCTCTGACGTCACCGTCGAATATGGCCAGTCATCCGGAGTATATACAGCCACAGCAACCAGCAATGGCGCCGTCAGGCACGAGCTTGACCTTGCGGGTGTCGATCGGGTCTATTACCGCGTCACCATCTATGACAGCTCCAACCATGGCATCAGCCAGACCATTCCGGAAAAGAGCTTTCACCCAAGCCGCGCATCCGGCCAGCCATTCAGCTTCGCAGCCGCCGGTGACCACCGGCCGGCCACCGATACCACCGTTCAGCCTGCCGTCTGGAATACGATCCTGGGGCAGATGGCCGGGGAGCATATCGACGAGCTGCTGAATGTGGGAGACATCATCTACGGCACCAGCGGTGACAGCCTGGCGCAGAATGTAGCTAAGTATGACGGGCTGTTCGCGATGACAACTCAGCTGACATACGGGACTCCCATGTATGTGGCCGCCGGTAACCACGAGCGCCTCTATGCCGCCAACAGCCGAGCCGGCTTTGAGCAGGAGCTAACCATGCCGGTCAACAACGGGGCCGACGCCGTCACCGACGGCGAGCACTACTACAGCTTCGACAACGGAGACACCCATTTCATCGCCCTGTCCACGGAGATAGCCGGGCAGGAAGGGATGATCACCGGCAATCAGAAGGACTGGCTGGAACAGGACCTCGCCGCCAGCGACAAGCCCTGGACCGTGGTCTTCATGCATCGGCCGCTGTTCTCCGGCGCGCACGCCGCCGACCCGTGGGTAAATGTTGGCAATGTGGCCGGCCAGCAGAACAAGGCCGACATCCACGCGCTGTTCCTTGCGAATGGGGTAGATATAGTGCTTGAAGGGCACGACCATTACTATCTGCGGCACGTGGAAGACGGCATCCAGTACATCATCACCGGCGGCGGCGGCGCCCCTCTGTCGGGTACGCCTGTCCTCGGCGCTGGCGATGTTTTCGGGGCCAGCAGCTACGAGCATGTCAAAGTGGATGAGACGGCTACCTCTCTGGTGCTGAGTGCCGTCAACAGTTCGGGCGGTGTCATTGAGAGTTTTTCCGTGAGGATTCCCGACCTGACCCTGTCTCTTAATGGTACTTACTGGGCCAGTTACGCCGACTACCTGGACAGGACGCTCAGCGTCGATTACACGATCAGCAACGGCGGCGCCGGTGACGCCTTTGAGTTGCAGGTGCAGTCGCTTACCGCCACCCAGGGGGTCGTGCCGCTGACGCCGACGCCGTTTTCCGTATCAGATATCGCCGCCGGGACATCCGGCGCGGTGACCGTCAACTATCAGTTGCCCGTGGGCGTGGCGGTATTCTTCGCTACTGCCACGGCAACCTGCACCGACGACCGCGGATTTACCTACCAGTATCCGGGATCAACTCTTTAGCTCCCCGTTAAGGAACGGCCTCTCCGGGGAATACTCTCCGCGAAACCATTTTCATCCGCTTAAGCATGCCTGCGGATCGAACGGATATTTTCTCAACATGCCTGCCAAACCGGACAACAGCGAGCGGGGCTCCCGTCTTCGGGCCGACGGTGGATTCTGGCTGGACCTGCGCCTGCCCGAGTCACTGGCGTCTGTGACAAATGCGCGTGCAGGCGGCAAGGCCGCCAACCTGGCGAGGCTCGCTGAACTCGGCCTGCCGACTCCCAAAGCTGTCGTCCTGACTACTGACGCCTGGCAGTTCTTCCTGGACAGTGCGGGAATAAGGGCGCGGCTAGAAGCCGCCCTGTCCCTGCTCGAGACAGCTCCTGACGAGGCTGAAGCGCCTGCCCGCGCCATCGCATCGCTTATCGGGAAGGCGCCGATGCCGGCTGTGCTCGAGGAGCAGATACTTGAGGTCTATGACGATCTGTCAGGGTGTGGCGCCGAGCCGATCGCGATCCGCAGCTCCGGTTCCTATGAAGACAGCGCCGACGCTTCCTTTTCAGGAATGCTGTCAACAGTCCTCGGAATTACCGCTGTCGATGGAGTCTTCGAAGCGATCCGAAAATGCTGGAGTTCCGGTTTCAACGCGCGGGGGTTGCGCTATCTGGCGCGAATGGGACTCGAACCGTCAGGCATGGCGGTGGCGCTGCTGTTTCAGCAGATGGTGAAGGCCAGGAGCTCCGGAGTACTCTTCACGATCGATCCCGCTACCGGCGACCAGGACATAGCCGTGCTGGAAGCGGCCTATGGTTATGGGCCGGGCGTCGTATCGGGAAAGATCACCCCGGATCTCTACCGTGTCAACAAAAAGGACCTGGAGATCGTCCACCGCGACTCACGTCCCCAGGAGCATTACTATGACGCCGACGGCCGGCGCCAGGATGTGCTGCCAGAAAACAGGGAAACGACCAAGCTTTCAGACGGGCAGGTCCGCCAGCTGGTTTCGTATGGACTGCGCGCTGAGGAGGAACTGGGTGCGCCGCAGGACATCGAGTGGTGCCTGGGTCCTGACGGCCTGGTGCTGTTGCAGACTCGTCCGGTGACCGGGTTGGAGCGACTTTCGCTGAGGCAGAAGAAATACGTCAGGCCCGAGATTGTCATGGTACGTGGCATCGGGGTGAGCCCTCGGGTTGGCTGGGGAGAAGTTGTGATCGCTGATCCGGAAAAGGGAATGCCTGCTTCGGTCAAGGGCAAAGTGGTCGTGCTAAGGCGGTTGACCCAGGACCTGGCGCCCGGTTTAAAGGATGCGGCGGCGGTCATCGCCGACCAGGGCGGAGCCACCAGCCACGGCGCCAACATCCTGCGTGAATTCCAGGTGCCGTGCGTGGTCGGTACCCGCTACGCGCAGGATGTCCTGCACGATGGTGATGTCGTCACGGTGGACGGTTGGCGCGGCCTGGTGCTGGACGGTATCGGCCCCCGCGTGAAGGAGAGGGACTTCGGTCCCGAGCGCCTGCTGCCAACAAGAACACGCTTGATGACTACTATCAATATACCCGAGTCAGCGGAGAAGGCTGCCGCTATCGCCGACGGTGTCATCTCCTTCCGCAACGATTATCTGCTGCTACAGGGAGGAGTACATCCGCGGCGGCTGTTGCAGGGCGGCAAGGGCGATGTGCTGACACGCTCTGTGCTTGAGGCGCTGCAGGTGGTCGCCACGGCCTTCGGGGGCAAGCCTGTCTGGTACAAGACCCTGGACGCGCCTACCGACGAGTTCAGGCGCCTGCGTGGGGGAGAGGACGAGCCGCTTGAGCGCAATCCTCTGCTCGGCTGGCGCGGCATCCGCCGGGAACTTGAAGACTCAACACTGCTTCGCGCCGAGTACGAGGCGGTGCGCCAGGCGGTGGAGGCCGGCTGTGAGAACCTGGGCATCAAAGTCCCTTTCATCCGCAGTGTCGACGAATATGAATGGGCGCGCCAGGTGGCTATCGATGTCGGACTAAAGCCTCACGAGGATGTTGCCTTCGGCGCATCCATCGAGACTCCGGCGACAGCATTGACAATCGATCGGATACTTGATGCTCAGACTGATTTCATCAGTGTCGGCGTCAATGACATGACCATGTGCTGCCTCGGTGTCGACCGTGAGAGCGAGCGGGTGTCTGACCTGTTCGACCCGGCGCATCCGGCGGTAATCCAGCTTCTGGAGGAAATCGCGCGGCGCTGTAAAGGCAGGACGGTTCTTGCGGCCGCCGGCGATATCGCCCAGAGCCCGGCGCTGATGGAAGAGCTGATCCGTCTCGAGTTCGACGCAATCGGCATCTCCCTGCCATATCTCGGAACAGCCAGGGCGCAGGTGGCGAAGTGGGAGGAAGAAAACTAGGAGCTACAGCTCGCCCTCGTAGGTCAGAAGTTCATCGGCCGCATCCTCGATGCTGTCGGCGATGCGGCTTGTCGTCAGGATAAGACGCCAGAAGATGATCGTGCTCCAGGTGTCGACCTGCAAGTGGCTGGCTTTACGCTGCATCTCGAACTCGATGTCGTCGATGCTTTCCTCCAGGTCGCTGATATGCGCCGCATACTCCATCCGCCTTTCCGCTGGCTCGCTGAGACAGTGGATGGCTTCTGCCAGATCCGCCATCGCCGCCTGGGATAGCGACACCATCTTCACCAGGTCACCCTTGAGTTCCGGAGGCAACAGCAGGTCCTGAATTATCAGCAGGAAGCGGCCGGAACGCCGGGCTGTATCTGCGACGTCGTCGGTGTAATGCACCAGACGACGGAAGACCTCTCCCTTGGCATGGGCCAGATCGGCGTGGGACAGTTCACGGGTTACACTGCGGCGCAGGGAGTCGGCCTCCCGCTCGAGGTTGGAAAGCTCGTCGGTGAAGCGGCCGAGCGCTTCGCGGTCGCCCTGCTGCCAGGCTTCGGCCGCGCTTTTCAACGCATGAACAGCCAGCAGCACTTTCTGGCTGTGAGCTATCAGCAGGCTGTGTATTTTGTCGCTCATTGGTTCGCCCCTGTGCTTGCCTGTCAATCAGACCCGCTGGTCTTATGCAGCGATTCCCGTCTGCAGACCACACTAGTGTTTTACCCAGATACCCCGTGGGTATAATCCTATTAGGAAAGAGGAACAGTTAAACCGGAGTGATGAGCTGTTGAGTGGGTCAACAGCAAATCATCTCTCAAAGGCCCGGATCGCCCGGGCCTTTACTTTATCCAAGGGTTTTTCCTTCGTTTCAGAGGTAACTTCAGCGGAGCCCTTCCAGCTTGCCCTCGATGCTGAGGCCGCCCTCGCGGTCGTCTATCTTTATGCTGGTGACCACTCGTCCGGCTCCGGCAGCCAGGACCGCCCGATGAGCGCTTTTGATCGCGTCGAAGACCTCGTCCAGCGTGCCCTCGATCGTTGTTCCCATGGCGCCGACCTCGTACTTGAGGCCTGATGCTTCAATCGCCGCGACTGCCGTTTTCACATAAGACCTCAGCGAGCCTTCGACTATGGGTATGATGCTGAATTCCGCAACGACCATTTTGATTCCAGTTCTCGCCGACGATGGTAGTCAGATAGTGCCCGGGAAGCTGCGTAATAAAACCCGGAAATAGAGTGGCCCCGGGTCGGGGCCCGGGGCCATGTCTTGGCGGACGAGTCAATCCACCGGTAAATCTGTAAAATTAAGGCGGCCGTGCCCCCCTGCTTCCAGCGGTTCCGCTTTCCAGTTCAGATGCTAGCTGCCGATATCCCTGTTCTTATGACAGCACCGCCGCCTAATATCTTTATCGGGCCGTCTTCAGGATGATTAAACCGGGCCGGGGCTTTCCTTTACACGCCCATAACGCACCTATACACTCTGAAGCCATGAAAATAACGCCCATACCGACCGCAACCAGAGACGTGCTGCCCGCCGAGGCTGACGAGATACGCTTTCTCGAATCAGCCATTCGCCGGGTTTTCGACAGTTTTGGTTATGGCGAAGTGATGACGCCGACACTGGAACTGGAGGCGGCCATCGAGACAGCCGGGGAGCAGCGCTTCGGCCGGTCGTTCCGCCTGTTCGACGAGCGTGGCGAGGTATTGATGCTTCGCCCTGAGATGACTACTCCGATTGCGCGCCTGGTGGCCACCAGGATGGCCGATCGCGAGCCGCCCTTCCGTCTCTGTTACTTTGCCAATTCTTTCAGGCCGACGACTGCGCAGCGCGGACGGCGATCCGAGTTCTTCCAGGCCGGCCTTGAGCTGGTCGGTAGTGATTCGCCGGCAGTGGACGCCGAGGTTCTGGCGGTCGTCTGCAATTCGCTGGAAGCCTGCGGACTTGAGAATTTTTCCATAGCTCTTGGAGAGTCTTCTTTTTTCCGGGCGCTGCTCGACAGCATCGGTATCACAGGCGAAGGCCGCACATCGCTCTTTGAAACCCTTGCCGCCCGCGACATGGTCGAGCTGGAAGCCGTGGTCGGATCGCTGGATATCTCCGGGAAAGACCGTAAGGCGATCCTCGATGCCATTGGCCTGCGCGGAGGCTCTGAGGTGTTGGTTGCTGCCAAAGACCTCGTCCGCGGTGAGGAGATGGAGGCTGCACTCACGCGGCTCGCCCGGACCTATTATCTGGTCAGCCGTTACGGTTATGCGAGCCGTATCCATTTCGACCTGGGCATCCTTCGTAATTTTGATTACTACACGGGCATCGTCTTCGAGGTTCTGAGCACTGACCTGGGATTCCCTCTGGGTGGAGGAGGACGCTACGACGGGCTGCTTGCCAGGTTTGGGCGTCCACTGCCGGCGGTGGGTTTCGCCGTTGGCCTCGACCGGCTCCATATAGCCGTGAGCGGCCAGGGTGGTGTGGCCGTACCTGGAAGCAGTGGCATCGCCCTGGTGGGCGGTCTCGACCCTGCCCTCGACATGGCGAAGGTGCTCAGGCAGGCAGGTGTTCCGGTTACAGCTTTCGCCAGGGATACTGGCCTTGAAGAAGTCTTGAGCCTGGCGGTTTCCGCCGACCTGCGCTGGGCAGCCGTCCCTGAAGGCGACGGTTATCGCCTGTTCGATGCGAGGGATATCGATGATGTCGCGTGTGTCGGGGGGGAAGTCGAGTCGACCAGGGAAACAGCGCCAGATGAACAGAATCTTCGTTCCGGCGGAGAACTACTTTCCCACGATGAACTGGTCACAAAGCTGGCGGGTGCCAGCGAGCCGCGAACTGGGGGGGCCGCGTGATGAAGCGATCTCCTCTCGATCCCGGAATCCTGCGGCTGGCCATCCCGCGCGGCGGCCTGTTCAGCCAGACTCTTGATATTCTCGAGGAAGTTGGTTTCAACGTCGGCGAGCTGCGGCAGAATGACCGCAAGCTCCAGTTCGATGTCGGGCCGGGCCGGACCATA
>JAUSDE010000044.1 GCA_030650885.1 Thermoleophilia bacterium | reverse complement strand
GGTCCCTGTAGATGATATATGGGAAGAAAGTCTGGTCACGGCGCCCGTAGTAGACAGGAATATTCCGAGCAATCACCGCATTGGTGAAATCAGAAGCCTTGTAGTGGGGCGTTACCCATGCGATGGGAAAGATGTCGTTTTTCCAGCACTCATCGAGGGCCAGCATCATCCGCTTCTTGATCCATCCTTCTGATTCACCGTCGATCGGCCCCGAGACATCATTGTTCCAGAATTCGTAGTCTACCGCGGTTTCGCCGCTGTACTGATGGGTGTAGCCATGGAGCACGACTTCGCCGCCACGCGCCTGCATGTAGCGGATTGTTTCGACGAAATCAGGTTTGTCGGAAAGCGAGACCATGACCCCGGTCGCCTGGTTCTTGTACACGGGAATCAGCGCGATCGAAAAGGGTATGTCACGGGAAAACAGGTAGTCGGCCGCAGCGCGCAGCTGTTCCTGATCGACCCCAGGGTGCACATCCTCGAGACGTATCAGCGCCAGCTGGTTCTCCACATGGTCAGACCTGACCATGTCATGCAAAAGATCGGAGAATACGACGTAAGCAGAGTACTGGCTGAGATCGTCGAGCGGCACATCGGCGATGTGCCAGAGATTTCCTCCCCGTACGATGTAGGGGGCGATGAGCGCACCCCTGCCAATTGTTGAATAGACGCTGGCTATGCGGGGATCGGTAATGGTGACGAGCTCTGCTGCAGGAGTCCGCTTGGTCAGTTTTCTGTCTTTGTAATATACCGAGTCAAAGTCGTTCTGCATGTAGGACTGGGAGAAGGTGTACCCGTATCGCTCCATGGAATCTTTTTTTGCCAGCTGGTTGAAGCCAAAGCCCATCCAGACGACCGTTCTGGTAGACCTTGCGATATCATCCAGCAGGCTGTCAGGAACCGGCCGGTCCTGGCGATGGCCGTCGTGGTTGATGTAAAAAGTGATGTCATATCCGGCCAGGGAGCCGGGCTCATAATCTCCTTCAGACACAGCCGTCGACTCGATCTCGAAATGGCCAAGCAGGTCCTGCAGGATCCTCGCCTGGGCTATATCGGTGCCGGAATCATAGACGATCAGCGATGTCCGGGCCTGGGTTAGAGGTGGTACGGGTTGGGAGTCAGGTTGAGCGGCCGGCAGGACGGCGGTTTGAGCAGCGGGCTGGGCAGCTGCTGGAAGAGCCGGGATCATCACGCCCCCCAGAACGAACATCAGAACAAGGATGGCGAGCTTCACGAGATTTCCTCGAGGTAGACTCTGCATTTTTCCGTACCATCCTCCTGAATTGAAAACACCCGCAACCACCGGTATTTTCGGCAATGCGTGAGCTTTGCTGAAATCACCTCCGGACTAGACCCCGAAGCGGTTCGTTATCGGGAAACGCCGGTCCTTTCCGAAGGCGCGGGATGTGATTTTGATACCCGGAGGAGCCTGTCGGCGCTTGTACTCGTTGCGGTCGATCAGACGGGTTATACGCCGGACTGTCGCTGCGTCGATACCCGAGGCGATTATCTCCTCGAGCCCCCTGTCGTGCTCGACATATTCCTCGATGATGCGGTCGAGCACTTCGTAAGGCGGCAGCGAGTCGCTATCCTTTTGGTCTGGAGCCAGTTCGGCGCTGGGCTCGCGATCGATGATGCTGGCCGGGATGACTTCTTCCCCCTGGGAATTTCGCCAGCGACAAAGTTCGTAGACTACCGTCTTGGGCACGTCCTTGATGACCGCGAAACCGCCGGCCATGTCCCCATACAGAGTGGCGTATCCGACGCTGGCTTCGCTCTTGTTGCCGGTTGTCAGCACCAGCCAGCCGAACTTGTTGGAGAGAGCCATGAGAAAGTTGCCGCGGATTCGAGCCTGCAGGTTCTCCTCGGTGCTTTCGGGGGGGCGGCCGGCGAGTTCAGGTGAGAGGGTTTCCAGATATTCCTTGAAGACAGACTCGATGGGGATCAACCTGTATTCGACCCCAAGGCTGTTCGAGAGCTGCTCGGCATCGCCGCGCGTGCCATCGGAAGTGTAACGGGAAGGCATTGAGACGCAGACGACGTTCTCCTTGCCCAGAGCGTCGACGGCGACAGTCGCCACGAGTGCTGAGTCGACACCACCGGAGAGGCCGATGAGCACCCGCTCGAATCTGTTCTTCAGCACATAATCGCGGACGCCGACGACCAGGGCGCGATATATCTCGGCGGAGCCTGAGAGTGCTTCCGGAAGGTGCTTGCCGGCATGTTCGGGAGCTGACCCTATAGTAGTGCCTCCCTGCCGAGAATCGTCGCCCTCCATCGTGCCGGCGCCTGACGCAACCGCGCTCTCCCTAGCGCCGGCGTTCGAAGCAACCCTGCTTTCCGTAGCACGCCACTCCTGTGTCACACCCTCAAGACCACGCCCGGGTTTCTCACCAACAGCGAAAAGGTCGACTGAGCCGGGATGCCGTTTGGCCAGGTCGTCGAGACGGCCGATAGTGTCGCGATGACGCGATACCTGGACTTCCTTGAGATCGATGTCGACGATGAACAGGTCTTCCTCAAAACTGGCGCCGCGTGCGAGCAGATGCCCATGTTCATCGAAAACGAGGCTGTTACCATCGAACACCAGCTCATCCTGGCCGCCGACCAGATTGACCAGGGCGACAGGCGTGAGATAGTCACGGGCCCGGGTCTCGAGCATCTCCTCGCGGTTATGGGTGCGGCCGATGCGATACGGCGATGCCGAGATGTTGATGATCAGCTCGGCACCGGCGGCGACCTGCGAGCCGATGGGCTCGTCCGGATACCAGATGTCTTCACAGATATTTATGGCGACCGAGGTGCCGGCCAGATCGATAAGAGTAGGCCGTGAACCGGCGCTGAAATAGCGGAACTCATCGAAGACACCGTAGTTGGGCAGTCGCATCTTGTGGCAGATCCCGGCGATGCGTCCATGGGCCATGATGGCGGCGGCGTTATGGATGTCTCCGTGGGAATTATCCAGATATCCGACGATTGCTACAGTTTCGCGGGCGTAAGAGCAGAGCTCGCTCATGGCGGCGGCGTTGGCCGCAAGAAAATCAGGATTAAAAGTCAGATCCTCAGGCGGATAGCCCGTGAGCGCCAGCTCCGGGAAGGCGACGATGTCGGCGCCGAGGGCGGCGGCCTGCTCCATGTGGGCGGCTATCTTCCCGGCGTTGCCCTCGAAGTCGCCTACCGTGGAGTTGATCTGCGCCAGTGCCAGACGGATGCGGTCCATGGGCCTCCCCGAACCGGGCGTAAGTTTCTAAAGTTAAGCAGTGTCCCCTAAGCTTTTTCTTCTACCTGCCGGACCATTCGCGTCGCGAGGTCATCCAGGGACTCGGACCCCAGGTCGCCATCAGCGTATGAGCGGACCGACACGTTTGCGGCATCGGCTTCCTTGTCGCCGACTACCAGCATATAGGGCACCTTGTCCATCTCGGCGTCGCGGATCTTCCTGCCCACCGACTCCTTGCGGTTGTCGAGGTCGACCCGCAGGCCTTCCTCCGTGAGCCGTTTCGCCACCTGCCCGGCATAGTCGTTATGCCGGTCGGCGATAGGCAGCACCACAGCCTGCACCGGCGCCAGCCAGAGCGGGAAAGCCCCGGCGTAATGCTCGATCAGGCAGCCGATAAAACGCTCAAGCGAACCAAGCAGCGCCCGGTGGATCATGATCGGCCGGTGCTCGGCGTTGTCTTCCCCTATATAAGTTATGTCAAAACGCTCGGGCAGGTTGAAGTCCACCTGGATGGTGGTGCACTGCCAGGCGCGGCCGATGGCGTCGCGGATCTTCATGTCGATCTTGGGCCCATAGAATACGCCCT
>JAUSDE010000035.1 GCA_030650885.1 Thermoleophilia bacterium | reverse complement strand
AGGAGCCTGTTTTGTATCAGGACAAAACCGGTCACGAGGCGGAAGAGGAACTGATTCAGGCCTCATCCGCCCATTTCGAGAATATGCCGAATCATCCTGTTCATTAGCTGATTAAGCTGCAATACCCCGCATTCAAACCGCTTATCCGCATTCTCCCTAATACAACCTTCGCACTCAAATTAGTTATATCGATAACAAAGATGGGGGTTTTCCCCGATAGTCGCCTAACACCCGGGGCGATATGCTCCTAACGTAAGATTTTACGGCACATGGTTATAGGCGCTGGGCTCATACCCACGCGAAACTTTATTCGTTGGAGGAGGTGGCAAATGCAACTCACGAGACAAGCAGACTACGCGATTCGAGCACTATTGCATCTGTCGGCCGCAGAGCCGGGCAACGTTGTTCAAACGAAGGAGATCGCCTCCAGCGAAGGGATACCGGAGAAGTACCTCCCCACCATCATGCGCACTCTGGCGCGCGCCGGACTCGTCCGGACACTGCGCGGCAACCAGGGCGGCGTGCTGCTGGCCCGGGGACCTGAAGATATCAACCTGCTAGAGGTCATCGAGGCAATCGAAGAGCCGATCATGCTGAACCGCTGCCTTCGTGAAGAAGGCGAGTGCACCCGGGAGAGTTTTTGCCCGGTACATCCCGTATGGGACCGCATCCAGCAGACGCTCATCGACCGCCTGGAGTCGACCTCATTCGCCGATTTGGCCTCTGAGAAAATGTCTTCTCAGGCCGGGTCTTCCAAGGGCTGGGAATTCTCGGATTCCCAAAGACAGAGGGTCACAGCTTAGTCCTCTGAAGCATCACAAGTATCATGCCGAATTGTGAAATCAGTTGACGCGGAAGTTGCGTCGGGTCAAGAGCGGCGGTTGCGAGTTGAATATGCCGGCCCGGCGGCCTGTAGCAAGATGGACATTCAGGGCCGAATCTACACGCTCTGAAAATAAGTAATGAAAAGTAATGCCCGGAAACGGGCATTTTTCATGCCATGAGGTATGAGGACAAACGGCTGGCGTCGCCGCGGACTCTGCTCACCGGCAGTCGCGCCGCCACTTCTTCTCCTCCTTCGGCTTGGAACCGGATACCGTTTGCGGTAGCATGGAGTTCACCTTGAAAGACTACTATCGAATCCTCGAAGTCCACCCTGAAGCATCCGCTGAAGTGATCGACCGCGCCTACAAGGCGCTGGCCCGCAAGTATCATCCCGATGCCTATCCCCCTGAACAGCGGGCATGGGCCAACGTGAGGATGCAGGAGATCAACGAAGCCCGAGACGTATTGCACGACCCAGATCAGCGGGCTGCATTCGCCCGCTATCAGAAGACCGAGTTCTGGCGGCTTTTCTGGCGGGAAGGGCTATCGGGACTGTCCCGGCGCTGGGCCGGCAGAGGCTAGCAAGACTCTTCCGGGCTGATTGCGCATCTGCGTAGCGCGTGACGCACCGCTTATCGGTCAGGGCATCGGCGTATCGGTTGGCTCGCCCCGTTCAGAATACTTCTCGTCGATCTTGTTCCTGATCTCCGTGGGCGAAAACCCTTCGATGCGCCACTGGCCGATGTCCATGGCTTCATCCAGGCAGGTAGTGCATCCCGCGGCATGCTCGTCAAACCCACCCGTATTGCGATCATAAAAACAGTCCTTGAGGCTCTGGTACTTCTCCGGATCGGTTTTGCATCCGCAGTAACAGGGGACGCGGTCGAATAATTCCTGGTTCGCCGCCGCCAGACGATAGCCGTCGAGCGATTCTTCCGAACGGTAGACAAATTCAGGGAATGCCGGATCATCGGTAGCTGCCTGCTCACCACATCCAAATGCCAGAAGCAGGAGCAGGAAAATAGCAGCGATGATAAAAGTTGCTTTCATTTTATTAGGAATCATTGGAACCTTTCGCTAGCATGCCCCACTCATGGGCAATAAAAACAGGAAGCCGAAACCGGTGAACGCGGTCAGCACCATGGCGCTGCGCCTTATGGCTCCTCCTGATAATCTTCCAGGGCGCGATTCTCCGGCCGATCCTGCGGCGGCCAGGTTTTTCCGTGACAGTGTCAGGGAGAAATACAGGCCTGTTCCCAGCAGCACTACCTGCATGATCTTCAACGGGATACTGATGAAATAGACATTAGTCGGAGGCATGTGCCCCGCCCAGTCGATCAGTCGCGATTCCACCAGAACCGTCTGCAGGGAGGGCAAGGCGCCGGACCAGAGATGCTGTAACGCCAGTGCCATAAAAACCCCCATAGTCAGGGGTAGATAGGAAAATCCTATGCTGTTGAAAGCCGATCCTGAAAAAGAGCCAGACCCGGCATTATCGACAGCGTGCTCGCCACTTATTGCCGGCAGCCGGTCGCTGCGGGATACGAACCAGGCGCTTGCCAGCTGCAGCAGCAGGATGATCCCGACCAGTCCTGTCACACCGACTGCCACGGTCAGCCTGTAGTTGTAGCCGAGATACGGCAGGGCCATATGCTGGTAGCGTGCGAAAACCTGGGTCATCCGCACTGAATCCGCCGCCATCAGGCCGAGCATCAACAGCGACAGGACCGCTTCAGGCCGGCCGAATTCTTTAGTTCCAGGCAGACGCGGCGAACCCGCGGTGAAGCCGGTAGTGATCCCTCGCGCTTCGGGACCCCGAGTGCAGACTCCACACATCTGGCACTGGCTGGGCTGCCTCAGGCTGGCGGGTGATTGCCCCACAGGACAGACCGCCATGATCCCGGTCTTTTCGCGGCTGCCATGAGGCCGCAGCCATGAGAAATACGAGTAGGCCCGTGTGATAAATCCTACCGGACAGAGATACCGGCAGAATGTACGTCCGCGGTAAAACAGCGCCAGCAGGAACGAGAGCGCCACCATGCCGATGAGGATGGTTCCAGTAGCGCCGGAGTCAGCCTCAAGACCCAGGGCCAGGAAGGCCATACCAAATCCAAACACCGAGATGACTCCGAGCCAGGGCGCGATCCTCCGAAAAGATGCGGGTGCAGCCTTCTGGCTCTTCCTCAGGCTTGCGGCGGCGTCGGACACGCCGCCGAAGGGGCAGACGCCGCACCATATCCTGCCGCCGACGAGGAGCACGAACGGCAGAAGCGGCCACCAGAGTCTCCAGACGACTTCTGTCGCAAGATTACCTTCGCCCCTCTGTCCGGGAGCGAAAGCGAAATATGCCAGTACTACAGTAGCCGCAAAAAACAGCCACTGGAACAGCCTGGGATAATAGCGCCAGCGCAGTAGCGGATCCATGCTCGCCCTGCGCCTGCCACGGCCTGCAAGCTCTCTACTGCTCGCAGCCACCTCATGCACCTGTTCGTTCATTTTTTCAACTGCTTATATGTAGTTCGCCCTCAGCGAAACCTTGTTAGCCGCTGGAGCTGGATCATTAGAGTTTACTGTCACTTCAAAAAGATGCTGGCCGCCCATGCCTTTATGCATCAACATCGACACCGTCACCGTCGTGCTCTCTCCCGGGGCTAAGGTCGTGGAACCCACGACCGCCTGGGCGTCTCAGCAGCCTTCCAGCCGCTTGACCGACATCTGCCCCATATTCAACGGCCCGGTGCCGGTATTCTTAATCGTGAAACTGTGCTCGACCTTCTGCTCAACCGGCACGCTGCCGGCATCGAAATAGGTCTCAGTCAACTGCAATTTTCCTCCGGTATCGACAACGCCGGCCGAAGTACCCGCCTGCTCGTCGCTGCCGCAGCCAATCGCGCCCAGCGCCAGCAGCAACACCCCGACCAGGGATATCGAGAGCGTCAAAGCTCTTGCACTCCGCCAGCCTTTGCCGGTGCCGGTGACAGCTGCCATAACGCGGCCCACGGCTCCCTGTGAATCCCCGATTCTGGTCATATGACTATCTCCTTGTTTTTCGCGCCAATTCTACAGCCTGTAGTACATCTTTATATATGATACCCGCTTGCCATCTCCTTTTGGCTTTTTTCCCGTTAAGAAAGATTAAGCCGGCGGTGTGACCTTGCTCCGGCGATACCTTATAATCCATAGGTGCTGTCAATTGCCGGTCGCTTGCAGGATTCCGGCGCCTCTTCAAAGGAAGCTTCTTGCCGCAAAAACCTCACCAGGGAAAACTGCTTCCCCAGAGCCACCTTGCGAGGGTCGCGATCGTCGTATTGCTGATGCTGGCGGTCGAGGTCCTTGATGAGTTCTATATGGACGTTTTCCCATGGATAGACTTCGCGTGGGCGATCCCTATAGCCGCCGCTGCAATCCTCCTGAGCCCGTTCGAAACCGCTCTCGTAGGCCTGGTATCAATGGTTGGCTCACTGGTAACACAGGTAACCGAGGAAAGTGATCTGAATTTTTGGACTTCCGGCGCCATCGGCGTCCTGGGACTTGTCGTCGCCCTGAAGGCCTACCTGCTCCGCCGATATTTCAGCCGGATCAATGTCATCCGTGACGCCCTTGAGGAATCACCGCTGGCATATGCAGAATTCAGTTTCCCGGGCTACATGCTGATGAATTTCAACCGGGCTTTCAGCGAGTTTTCCATTATCGGAGCCGGATCCGGAACCTCGCTGGCCGACCTGTTCCCTCATGATGCGGCGGAGGAGATATCAAAACAGATGGACCTGGCTGTTTCAACACGTGAGCGGGTGGACAATGACGCGCTCAGCATTCCCGACAGCGAGGGCGTATATAGCTACTGGCGCGTCAATTTCATCCCCCAGGCCTCACAGGGAAGCACCCCCCGCTCGGTGGCGCTTTTCGCCATCGACGTCTCCGAGGAGGTCAACCGCGGGCGCACGCGCGAGGCGGCGCTCAGGATCAGCGCCGCAGTCATGTCCAGCCTCAGCCTCGATGAGACTGTCCGCGTGGTCCTGGATAACCTGGCGGTGATCTCCGGCACGGACTCCGGCGCCCTTTTCATCCTCGAAGACGAACAATGGGTAGGTATGGCCGGTTACGGTGAATACTCGGATGAGAGCATACGCGGGCTGCGCTATCCCTACGACGAGGTCGCCATCGGCGTAGCTGCGGTTGAGGGCAGGGAGACGATAGCGGCGGAGAATGCCATGAGTGATCCGCGCTTTTCGCCCGAGCGGCTTAAGCGCTTCAAAGTAAAGTCATCGATGGTCGTGCCTATGGTGTCCTCAAGCCGGCCAATCGGGGTTGTCCTGCTGAACCAGACGGTTGAAAAAAGCCGGTTCACGGAAGAGCAGATCAAGTTCGCGACGGTAATCGGCTCTCACGCTGCTCTGGCCATTGAAAACGCCGGCATATACGAAAACGAGCATTATATCCGCAAATCCCTCGAAGCGATCGAAGCGATCTCTGAGGCGGGCCTGGCCTCGATCGATCTGGAAGAGGTGCTGATCGAACTGGTCACCCGCACCCAGGATGTCATGCAGATGGACGCAGCCATGATCATGCTGGTCGACGAATCGGGAGAGCGGCTTGTCGCCAGGGCGGCAGCGGGCTGCATCTCCGTGCCGCTTGACGAGATCAGCACCAGGGTGGGCGAAGGCCTGGCAGGGCGTGCCTTCCAGGAAGGTGTTCCCATGAAGATCGATAATTATCAGAACGAGTCTGATGCAATTGAGATCCGTCCGTTCGTCGAAAGCTCTGGCGTAAAATCGATCCTCGCGGTGCCGCTGCGGATAGGTGGCAGGGTAGCCGGCGTATTGCAGATAGGCAGCCAGCGTGAAAAGGCGTTCTCAGCGCGGGAATGGGGGCTGATCCAGGTGCTGGCGGACCGGGCATCCATGGCCGTACAGAATTCGCTGCTTTATGACGCGACGCGAAAAGAGCTGGCCCGGGTGGCGCTGCTCCGCGATGTAGCCGCAGCCTGTGCTGGTTCACACGATATTAGAAAAATCGCCAAACGTGCCGTGGAAGCAGTTTATGAACAGATGGGTTGCATGATGGCCAGCATCTATTTCCTGGACGCTAAAAAACAGGTTCTCGTAAATCTGGCTTTCCACGGGCATACGCCTGAAATAATGGCAGAATTGACCGAGACTCCCCTCGAGCGGGGCACGCTACTGACACGAGCCGTCGTCGAGCGCCGGATGATCACTCATGAGGAAATCGATCTCGCCAACGCTAGCGAATCTGAAGCTTATATATTGAAGGCGCTCGATATTGGTGGAAAGCGCCGCTGCACAGTTCCATTCATCTATAAAGATGAAGTCGTCGGTGGCATGGCTCTGGTTTTCCCCGACAAACGCCCGTTCACTCCTGCGGCGATCGAGACGATCCTCAGCATCGCCAACCAGATGGCTGTGGCGATCCATAGCAGCGAGCTTCCCTCAGGAGACCGCAGGAAACCCGAATCAACAAAAGACGGGCAACCTGCATCAACCGGTATGGATAAGCACCGCGACAAGAGCGAGTAACGCCGCCATCCTGCCAAGCTCGACGGCAGCACCCAGAACATCGCCCCCGCAACCACCCAGCCAGTGCCTGCCGGCGGCAGCAAGAAACAGGCCGGTAGCCGCAGCAGCAACCGCGGCGGCGAGTACTCCCGCCATGGGGATGAAGATGGCAACCAGCGCCAGGGACGCGATGGACAGCAGGATTCCAGCAGCAATCCTCCAGCCTTTCATCTCTTCGAGAAATATCCTGCCGGTGCCGTCGTGCGACGGTCTCCCGGCCGCGATGACCATCAACATGCCAAGGCGGGCGGAGATTTCCCCGGCCATCAGCAGCCAGACCAGCTCGGAGCCAGTGCCGCGCAGGGCCAGCAGCTGCAGTAGCGCAGCCCAGCTGATCAGACTGGTGATAAGCATGGCGCTGACCGCTCCCACGCCCATGGTCCTGTCTTTCAGAACCTGGATACGACGGGCGGAATCACCGTGGACCATCAGTGCGTCGCCCAGGTCGGCGAGACCGTCGGTATGATGCAGACCGGTCAGCAGCAACGCGGTTGCCAGCATAGCGGCGGCAGCGACCGGCTGGCCCAGCAGCCATCCGGAACCCCAGCCAACCAGGCCTTCGATGCCACCGAGAAGAACCGCAACCAACGGGAGGAGGAATCCCGCCCGGGCGACATCCTCAACAGAGCCAGATGAGGACAGCGGCAGTACTGTGAAGAAACCGAACAGCCGGCGAGCGGCTTTCATGATTTACTGTTTAGACGCGAATCCAGCGTTGAAACAAGCTCATCAAGGTCGTGGATGGCATCCGGTTCATGCGGCCGCTGAACTACGATCGTCCTGACGCCCTCGGCGTTCGCAGCCTCCAGTTTTTCCATTAAACCACCCTCCCGGCCTGAATCTTTCGTCACAATCACACTAGCGCCGACTTTCCGCAGGCAGGCCCTATTGAAGTCCGCGCTGTAAGGGGGCCAGGCAGCGACTATATTCCGCGGCTCGACGCCAAGTCGAACACAATCCGCAAGTGATTCCGTGATCGGAAGTATTCGGACTGCGAAATCCAGCCCTGCTCGGACGAATGTCTCAAGATGGCGAGTGCCGAGCGTCAGCAGTGACCTTCCGCCAATCTGGGATAGTTGCTCAGCTGCTGCCTCGAATGTCGGCACAGTTATCACTGGGCAAGCGGCATTATCCGTTCCCGTGATGCCGGAGACCACGGCGGGACGGCCCTGGCCCGGCCAGCCTTCTGAGCAGTCACCCCCAGCCATGTATTCGAGCCCGGCAACGGGAGCACGTGTATAGCGAAGATATGGCAATCCGGCAGCTGCCGCTGCCTGGCTGGCCTGATTGCTTGCTTCCCGGGCAAAAGGATGCGAACAGTCGACGATCGCGACCGCCTCCAGGCCTCTGGCGCGGTCCTCCATGGCCGCGGCGTCCTTTCCGCCGACCTCCGCGTTGAACCCGGCGGCTTCAGCGACTTCTCCGCCAGTCGGCGTCGCGACACTTATGACGATCCGATAACCGCCCTCCTGCAGCCGCAGCGCGGCGCTGTTGGCCTCTGATGTACCACCAACAAGATATATGGTCCTTTGTATTTTCGTGGTGCTGCTATCGGCCACGGTTTTTTCCATTCTTCTTTTCATAGCCGCGGCCGGTGACCATCCTGCCGTCCGCGACCACGGTGCGTGAGTTTCCCAGGATGACGATCGTGCGCATGTCGATCTCCTGGGCTGAAAGCTGCGACAGCTTTATGATTCCGCTTGTCTCCTCGGGGCTGCCCGCGGCCCGCACCCAGCCGACAGGAGTTTCCGGAGAACGCTCCCGGGCGATGATTCCGCAGACCTCCGCGAACAGGGGCTGGCGCTTCCTGCTGGTCGGATTGTACAGGCAGACGACCAGATCTGACGCCGCCGCAAGACGCGCTCGCCGGAGCACTTCCTCCCTCGGGGTCAGCAGGTCGCTGAGGCTGAGGGTGATGTAATCGTTCATCAGGGGGGCTCCCAGGCGGGCGGCGGCGATCTGCGCTGCGGTGACACCGGGCACTACTGTTACCGGGACTTCGCCGGCAAGCTCCAGCAGGGGCCCGGCCATTCCATACACCCCTGCATCACCGCTGGATACCATGGCTACGATGCGGCCTTGCCGCGCCAGCTCCAGCGCTTCCCGGCAGCGGTCGAGTTCGGCCCCCATGGAGCCTGAAAGATATTCCTTATCGGGGAAGATGGTTCGCACCTGCTCGATATAGGTGCGATATCCCATGACGACATCAGCATCGCGGAGCGCCGCGCCTGCGGCCGCCGTGAGCAGCTCGGCCGTACCGGCGCCGGTGCCAACTACCATGACCCTGCCTGCGGGAATCTCGAAATCCCGAGCGCGCAGCGCCAGGGCCACTGTGACCCTGCCTGAGGCTTCCTTGCCTGAGAGCAGTTCCGCCCCTTTCCCTGCAGCCAGCAGCGCCGCCGGTTCGCAGACTGCCGGGGTGCCGACAGTGTCGGCCACGAAAATGCTGCCAGGCCGTTTCAGCTCAGACAGTTCTTCCGCGGAATAAAATTCAGTGCGGGCATGTAGCGCGCCTGCAGCTTCGAGCAGCCCGGCCTCGTCGCTTTTCTGGTCTATTGAAGCCAGTGTCGCGACCGCGCGCGGATCGACATCATGGCGGTCACACGCCTGCTTGATGGAATCGATTATCTCGGAGGCGGAAGTCCCGCGCCTGCATCCGATTCCGGCGACGACTGCACGGGATATGAGGCGGGCGGTCAGGATGGCGGCTTCGTCAGGATCGTCTTTGGCCGCAGATTCCCCATTCGCCGAGGCAGGTTCCGCAATTTTACCGGCAGCTTGAACGATTTCAGTGGAACGCCTGTGGGTGATCAGCAACCTTCCGGCGCAATCGCTGAGATCAGCGCCTGGCAGCACCCTGCTGTAACCATTTATCCCGGGATCGGTGCGGCTCTCGATACAAACCTGCTTTTTGTCAACAAGCAGAGCGGTGACATGGCGAAGGTCGGTTGCGTCCGCGACAGTAAGGCCCAGCCGCTGCGCGAGTTCGTCAGGCGCGGTCAGGCCCTGCACGTCGCTGGAGGTGGTGATCACCGCTTCGCCACCCAGAAAATCCGCAATCTCCCTGGCGAAGGCGTTGGCGCCGGCGGCATGGCCGCCCAGCATCGAAACCACAAACCGTCCATGTTCGTCGATGACGATCACCGCCGGATCCTGCTGCTTTGTTTCGAGCAGCGGTGCCAGCACACGGAAGACTATGCCCGCCGCCATGACACAGACAAGTGTTTCGCCGGCGCGAAAGCCTGCTGGTAAGGCCTCGGCGATGTTGTTGAATGGGTCACAGCGCTTGCAGTCCATGCTGTGGCAATGGGGCAGGTGTGCCTTTCCTCCGAAGCGGTCGCGCAATCTGAGTGCAAGTAGCGCCCCGCCTGCGGTCAGCGAATAGAATCCGATTCCCGGCGGCTCTGCCGTAGTCGCATCCTGAACTGCGAACCCGTCTTTTCCAGGCAAGCCATTTTTCGGCATGGTTTCGATGATCATCTACTCCCGATATCCATGTGAAAACCCTTCCTTGTAAAGCAGCGACTCCTCGCCCTCCTGGGCCAGGGCCGCGCCCACGAAAATGATCGCGGTGCGGTCGATGCCGGCAGTGGCAATATCCGCGGCAAGATTCTCAACCGTCGTCCTGACTATCTTCTGGTCCGGCCGACTGGCGTTATGGACTACGGCTACCGGTGTATCCGGCGCGTACCCTGTCAGCAGTTTTTTCTGCACATCATCCACAAGGGTTGCGCTGAGAAAGATCGCCATGGTCGCATGATGGGCCGCGAGGCTGCCGATGTCCTCGAGCTCCGGCACTGGTGTTCTGCCGGCGGCCCGGGTGATGATCACCGTCTGGGAGACTTCCGGTACGGTCAGCTCACTAGCCAGTACGGCGGCGGCGGCACTCAATGAAGACACCCCGGGAACCACCTCAAATTCTACGTTCGCCTGCCGCAGCTTTGCTATCTGCTCCTTGATGGCGCCGTAAAGTGAAGGGTCGCCGCTGTGAAGTCGTACCACATGCCTGCCCTCGCGCGAACGCTTGACCATGATTTTTACTATGTCATCCAGGCAAAGCGGGGCGCTGTCAACCAGCTCCGCCTGGGGGCAGAATTCAAGTATGGCCTTGCTGACGAGAGAACCGGCGAAAACGACGGTATCGGCCTGTGCCAGCAGCCGCCGGCCGCGGATGGTCAACAGCTCGGGATCGCCAGGCCCGGCTCCCAGAAATATTATTTTTGTGTCATTCATAGTTCCCCTTTAAGGAGTGGGTTGTATCCAGAGTATGGCGAAGTAAGGAAGCGCGGTGGCTGTTTCGCGGTCCAGCTCGTTGATGACCCGCTCTCCGGCGCCTCCCAGCTCGACGGCTGCCCGGGCACGGCTCCAGACGCCATGCTGGTCCAGCAGGTCCAGGGATTCCACGGAAAGAGAACGCGGCTTGATGACGACGATCGAAGCATTCATCGCGAGCGCTGACGCCAGGGCATCGTGCGCCTTGCCGGTGACTACAACCAGGGGCGTGTCCCCATCAGCAAGAGGCTGACCCAGCGCCGCAGCCATGGCGCTAATGGAGGAGACGCCACCGACTACTTCGACCTGTCCGGGAAACCGTTCTGCGATGTAGCCGAAGGTGCTGTAAAAAAGCGGATCTCCCAGGGCCAGACAGGCGATGTCGCCACCGTCCGCTGCCGCTGCGATTACTGCTTTGACGGCTGCCCTGTGTGCCTCCTCCAGAAGCTGACGGTCGCGGGTCATGGGCATAAGAAGAGGAAGGCGTCTGGTTGACTCAGGCAAGTATGACGTGACAGCGTCAAAAGCCCGGCTGCTCGCCCCTTCCTTATTGACAGGATAGGCGACAACAGGTACCCGCTGGATTATCTCCACTGCCTTCACAGTAACCAGCCCCGGGTCTCCAGGGCCGACGCCAATGCCGTATAAA
This sequence comes from Thermoleophilia bacterium, assembly GCA_030650885.1. Taxonomy (GTDB): domain Bacteria; phylum Actinomycetota; class Thermoleophilia; order BMS3ABIN01; family BMS3ABIN01; genus JACRMB01. The sequence continues at coordinate 14,478 of JAUSDE010000035.1, read as the reverse complement.
GTCCCCAGATTCTTACTCATGGATTGTGGCTCCCGGCCGGCTTGTCACCCGTGAAGATTATCACCGGATTCTGTTCGACCCACTGCTGAGCCTCACCCCTGGAGATCGCTACCCGGGTCGCGGCCCGGTTCTCAAGACCGGATGCCGCAAACAGTCCGTGTGCCTTCTTTTTGGTCTCTTCCAGCAGCGCCGTCACCACCAGGCGGCCTCCGGGAGCCAATGACTGCAGCGCTGCGCTGAAGATCTGCTCCAGCCGGCCGTCGTTGCCACCGATGATCACCAGGTCCGGCTGAGGCAGGTTCGCAAAACAACCTGGCGCCTCGGCATTGACCGGCTCCACAACAGCACCGAAGCGCCGCGCGTTATCGGCCAGAACCGAGCAGGCCTGCGAATTCTTGTCGATGGCGTATACATACGCGCCGGGCTCGACCAGTGCGCATTCAATGGCGTATGAGCCAGTGCCAGCCCCGGAATCCCAGATGACCCGCCGGCCGGACGGCTGCGCCTTGGCGAGCAGCACGGCTCTAACCTCGCTCTTTGAAAGCGGCACTCCGTCGCACCGCAGCCAGGCTTCGTCGGGGATGCCCGGCGCCGATACGGTCTGCACCAGCGGTTCCTGCTCAGGAAACAGTAACAGCAGGGAATTCCCCGAAAAATCCATAAGAGCAGCATCGGCGAGCCTGCCCCTCCACACCTGTTCATCAGGAAGGCCGAGTTCTGAACCGACAACCGCATGCCGTTCGGCCAGAGCCGTCGGCAATCTTCCGGCGATTGAATCTGGCGAGCTGGCATGGTCACAAAAATATACCGTCGGCGCCTCTGAGAACGGCAAGGGGACGAGCTCCCGCTGCCTGCCGTGAAGGCTGACCAGACTCCAGTCGTGCCATGGTATCCTCAATCGCGCTGATAGCAGCTGTACCGAGGAGATGCCGGGGGCCACATGGATACGGCCGCTGAAGGCCTCCTCCAGAAACGGCAGGATACCGAAACTTCCGGGGTCACCGCTGGCCAGTACACAAACATCTCCGCGCTCCAGGCCGACTGCGATGAACCGGCGCGCGCGCAACAGGTCGGCATCGATCACATGGGTCTCTGCGCGCGCCGGAGCCAGGGCCAACTGGCGCCGCCCGCCGGCGAAACAGCTGCAGGATTCGATGAGCTCCCGCGCTTCGCCGGTCAGCAGGCCTTCGGTTCCGGGGCCGACGCCGACTATATAAAGAGTGTTTTTGTTTTTATCCATAAGATTTCATAAATGTTGGTAAATCCACCCGGTTCCGGCCTGGCGCTGATGCCACTCCTGCTCTCACTTATTTCTTCCAACTATATTTCCATGGCCATCCGTAAGAACAACCTCAGCCGCGATCCCGTATTCCTGTTTCACAGCCACAGCTACCCGCTGCGCGGCTTCGTCCAGCGCCGCTCGTCCTTCCTTCCCATCAGCCACGAGCCTCTGCAGCGCCGCTTCGGTCGTCGGCAAGGCCAGTAGCGCCTGCGCGCGGCTGCGGCTCCAGCCGGCTGCCTCGGCACACTCCGCCAGCAGGTCGAGGGGCATCGGCGAACGTTTTGAATGCATATCGAAATCGCCGCGCGCCATCTTCGCCGTCTTGGAAGCATGTCCCAGCAGCACGACCTTGCTATAGCTACGCTCCCGCGCCGCCGCCAGCATCATGCCGGCGTAATTGCCGGTCTGGACGATGGATGCAGGCTCGTAACCCGCGGCCAGCGCCGCCCTCTCTCCCTTGGCCCCGGGAACCAGGACCGGCCGCTCGACCCCGGCAGCCCTGGCGACATCGAGCTGCGGCAACAGTGATTCCTGGTAGGCAGCTGACGACCAGGGCTCGACCCGTCCGGTCGTACCGAGGATGCTTAGTCCGCCGAGAATGCCAAGTTTCGGATTGAATGTCTTTGACGCCAGTTCCTCTCCTTCCGGAATCGAGATCGTCACCTCGGCTCCCAGAGGCAGCACACGCTTCGCTTCCCTGATGATGAACTCCATTGGCACCGGGTTGATGGCCGCCTCTCCCGGCGGCACCGGCAACCCCTCCAGCGTCACTCGGCCAACGCCTTCGGCGCCATCGACAAGAAACTGTCCATCGAGCCGGCCGACGACGCATACAAAGATCTGGACACCGTTGGTTATGTCAGGGTCGTCACCCGCATCCTTGACGACTGACACCACGCCCTCGTCATGCATGGTCATGGGGAAGATCGCGTTCTCGCCATTTGGCAGGATCACATCCACGAGGCCCCTGGTCTCACAGACCATGCCCGCCTCCTCCGCGGCTTCCGGATTACAGGGAGGGTAACCGATAAGAACAGTCAGCGCCGCCGCACGGGTAGCCGCCTGGGCGCAGGCTCCAGTAGTGTAACCGCGCCTCATCTCCGGCTTTCTCACCATTTAATCCTCACGATGCTCACGTTAGTTCTCACAGGCTCGCATTCAGTCCTCATATTGCTCATATCAGTTCTCACAAAGTTCGACGGGTGATACCGGACCGGTGTCGCCTCGCTCCAGCAGCTCCTCCAGCTTACGCCGCGCCATGCCCACGGTCAGCGGCAGTTCGGACAATTCTGGAAACATCTCAAAAAGGTAGGAGATGCGAGGCAGCCGCAGATGGCATCTCTCGATCAGCTCCTGGTCGCCGAACACTTCACGCAGTCCGCCCGAGACAGCCAGCCTGCCCGCCCTCAGCAGACAGACCTGCCTGGCATAAAGAGGCACCAGGTCAACATCATGTGTGGCCATGACCACCGTCATCCCGCCACGGTTGAGCTCATGCAGCAAACGCATCAGTCGCCGTTCCCCCATGGGATCAAGGCTGGCAGTGGGTTCGTCCAGCACCAGCACCCGCGGTTCCATGGCCAGCACGCCGGCGATCGAAAGCCGCTTCTTCTGGCCATAACTGAGGTGGTGGATCGGCCGGTCCAGCAGCTCGGTTATAGCCACCTGCCCGGCGGCTTTTTCCACGCGCCGCGCGATCTCTACTTCATCGAGCCCCAGATTCCGTGGACCATAACCGATGTCCTCACGGACAGTCGGCGCAAATATCTGGTCGTTTGGGTCCTGGAAGACGAAGCCTACGATTCTGTTGACCTCGTCGAAACTCTTGCCGTTGACCTCGATGTCCGCGATATGGACACTGCCGGCCTGGGTGGCGAGAAGTCCGTTAAGATGCTTGAGCAGTGTCGACTTGCCCGAACCGTTGGCGCCCATTATCGCAAGGAAGGATCCCTCCGGGACTTCAAGGGACACTCCGTCCAGCGCCACGGTCCCGCCGGGATAGGTGAAGCAGAGGTCTTCGACACGAATCATGCAGCCACCCCCACGGCCAGCATCACCAGTGCGCTGATGAATATCGCGGCCCCTGACCCGGCGAGAATGTCCAATTTGCCAGGGCGGGGCAGCGCTCCGTTAACAACCGGCCCCGACCCCCGGCAACGCATCGCTTCAGACGAGCGCAGGCCGCGGTCATATACCCTCAGAAACAGTGAACCTCCCAGGAGCCGGCTGCTCGCCAGGCCCGCTCGTGCGGATGACCAGCCCAGCCTCACCTGCTGGGCGTCACGCATCCTTGAAAACTCTCCGTGTATATCAAAAAGATAACGATAGGTGAGCTGTGTGATCTCAATAAAGGTAGCGGGGGCTTTAAACCATCTTAATGCCTGGCATAAACGGTTGATCGGCGTGGTCACGCCGAGAACGACGACTATCAGGCCGCCGGCGATGATCCTGAGGGATATGAAAAGCCCGTTGAACAACCCCTGGAGGTGCAGGTCGAAGGGCCCCAGTGATGCAAAGACCTCTCCCCCCATGAACACGGTCTGCGAGATTATCGTAAAAATAGCGAAAGAAGCCGGAAATGAAATCATCAGAAGCTGCCGGCGGTAGGGGATGCGCCCGGCAATCATCAAGAGGGCCATGGCGACCGCGATTACTCCGGAAACCAGGTACGACCCCCCAAGGAGGTTGACCAGCAGCAGACCGGCGAAGCCTGCTATTTTGACCCTTGGGTCGATCCGGGACAGAAAGCTATCCCCCCAGGCATATCCGTCGCTGTTCCTGGAAATCGCCGTCATCCTACATCGTTTCCCTGCTTTTGCTTCCCGGAAAAAGCGTCCGCCAGTAATAGCCCGCGGCGAATCCGGCAACGGCGCCTCCGGAGAGAAAGAAGAAGAGCAGCAGGTCACCGTCTATCTTCCAGGGCAGGACTTCCGACTCTTCAACTCCGGCTTTCTCCGCCAGAGGCGTCGCAGCCCCCTCAGTCACGTCCCCATCCCATCTTGAATCAGTGAAAAGTACGGCGGCCACGAATATGCCTGCAACCAGTAGTATCAATACCCAGCGCTTCACGGCCGCACCACTCTCAACACCCATAGCTTCATGGCCGTACCACCGCACCCTCCAGCAATTCGGCACGCTGGTTGGCGATAAAGACGACGACTCCGGCAGTGAACAACGCCTCCGCGATCGCCAGCGGCACCTGGGTCGGCAGGAAGGACGCGAAGGCGGCTCCCCAGACGTTCAATACCGCCTCATCCCCATGCAACGCCAGAGCGAGCTGAAACGAGGTGATGCCGTAGGTGACAAGATCCCCGATAAGCCCGGCCATGCCGGCTGCGACGCCGATCCCAAGACCGGCCCGGCGGGAAACCCTGAATACCCCATAAGCTGAAAACGAACCGCCCACCGCCATGGCGATGACATTGGCGCCCCAGCTGGTGATGCCCCCGTGGGCGAAGAAAAGGGACTGAAGAAACAGCGCCACCGAACCCAGCACCGTCGCAGTAAATGGCCCCAGCAATATCGCCGCCATGGGAGTGCCGCAGGGATGAGAAACCGTTCCCAGCCCCGGGACAGGAAGCGGTATCAGTGATATAAGAAATACAAAGGCGCCCATCAGGCCGATCAGCGGCCTGAGCTCAGGCTTGACTACAAGGCGGCGCTTGAGCCCGACCAGTCCCACACCAACAAAGCTAACGGCAGGCACGTACCAGGCAGCCGCCTGCTGCGCTGGAATCAGTCCTTCCGGTATGTGCATGATGAATCCTTCCTGTTACCGCGATTGCGTTCCTGCTTCATTCCTGGCCTGAAACGCCCAGTCTCATGAGAGCGTTGACGACCGCAGCGGCGATGGTGCTGCCACCGCGGTTGCCGGGAATGGTGATATACGGAATATCAGATTCGAGCAAAGCTTCCTTGCTTTCAGCAGCGCCGACAAAGCCTACGGGAACGCCGACGATCAGCGCCGGCTTAACGCCTTCCTCAGACACGAGCCGTAAAAGCTCGAAGAGCGCCGTGGGCGAGTTGCCGATGGCGACGATGGCTCCTTCGAGGCCGCCACCCGGTTGCAGGCTGCTATTATCGTTAACGTTGGAGCCGCCGCGAGCGGCCAGTCTCATAGCCGCGACGCCACGGGTCACACCTTCATTCCGGGCCAGCTGCTCGACAGCAGGTTCCGCCACCAGGCAGATGACATCCAGCCCCAGCCGGTCCGCGGTCGGCATGATCCCCGAGGCGACCATGTTCACATCACAATAGATCCCGGCCCGGGCGGCGATGGCGTCCACTCCGGCTCTTATCGCTCCCGCTGAGATCAGCACCGCGCGCGCCAGCGAGGGATCACCGGTCGTATGCACGATCCGCCGCACCACATGATATTCAGGATCCTCGGCGTCCTCCGGTTCCAGCAGGCTGTCGATGATCTCGAAGCTTTCCACCTCGATAGGATGCTGGGCCATGGGCGCACAACTATCGCAGGCATTGCCTAATACTGATGCAAAGAAATCTGCAGCATCGCCCTCTTTCCGGCTGTTATCTTCCGGTTCTTTCGCAGTTTCACCCGCCACTTCCTCACCGATCTTCGCCAGCGCCCTCTGCGCGAGCACTTCCACCATCAGGTCATCCGCACCCAGGGCTTCGGCAAGGATGAACTCCGTTTCAGGCAATTCCTGCCGGAGGCGGTCCATGACTTCCGGAATATCCTTCTGCATGTGGTTTCCAACAAACAGAAAGTATGGCGCCACAACCACGCGGCTCGCTCCGGTGGCCGCCAGTTCCCGGCAGCTCTCTTCCAGAGAAGGCTTGTTGAATTGTAGCGAGGCGGCCAGAACCGGCATCCGAAGACGTTCGGTCAGTCTTTCCGCGACCCAGTTCAGGACCTCCAGCGCTTCTGGTGCCCGGCTACCGTGGCCCAGAACGACCACGCCGGTGCCTCCGCCGGCGAACATGGAAGAATCAAGCGGTCGCATTTGCTGCCACCTCCCCCACACCGGCGCAGGCATCGATAAACCTCGACGCCGCAGCCGTATTCCCGGCGAAATGCAGATGCACATAAGTGGCGAGCAGATTGCCGCCGGCGTAACCGTCAGGCCTTGGCCCGGGCTCCCGGCTGGAGAAACAGTCATAAGCCAGGCGGTCTTCCCGCCACTCCACCACCGACCAGTGGAACTCGTGCCCGCGCACCCGCTCGCCCGGCCCGAGCAGCAGGCTGCCACGCCTGGCCTCGGCCTCTACATAACCCAGGGCCTGGCGATGCGCCGTCATGCGAGCGTTCATGGGCAAGACTCCGGACATGCTATGCCTGGCGCCATCGACCTCCACCGATTCACATAGATAAACAAGGCCACCACATTCGGCATATGTGGGCAAACCGTCCGACACGGCCGCCGCCACAGATGCCCGCATTGAGGAATTGGCTTCCAGCTCACGTGCATGTACCTCGGGATAGCCGCCGCCCAGATAAAGCCCGTCACAGGCAGGCAGCGCCTCATCCCGCATCGGGCTGAAATAAACCAGCTCCGCGCCGGCCGCAGCCAGAGCTTCGAGGCTGTCAATGTAATAAAAAGAAAAAGCTTCGTCCAGTGCGACAGCCAGCCGCGCGCGGTGAACTGCGACCGAGCCAGATGCTGGCGCCGCAGATTCGCCCGCAGCGACCGGCATGTCCGCGCCGCTACCAGAAACGCCGCCTGGTACCAACCGCAGCTGCAAAAGCGCTTCGACATCGATGTTCTCTTCGATGTGATCCACGATATGTTCGAGCACATCCTCCAGTGTTTCTTCCTGATCTCCGCCGGAGGAACCGGCCCGCTCTCCCGCAGGCACCAGGCCAAGGTGTCTGGAGCTGAGCCCGAGATCCGGACGGCGCGGCACAACGCCGAGCACCGGCACTCCCGCCTCCCTGGCGGCATCTTCGAGGACACGGCCGTGGCTGGCGCTGCCCACGTTGTTGAGGATCGTCCCCGCCATATGAACCCGCGGATCGAAGGCGGCGTAACCGGCAAGCAGGGGAGCGAGGCTTCGGGCCATTCGGGAACAGTCGACGACCAGCAGCACGGCGCTATCGGTGAGCCTGGCGATCTCGGCCGAGCTGCACTGGTCCCCGGCACCCGAGCGGCCGTCGAACAGACCCATGGCGCCCTCGATAACGGCAGCATCGGTCCCCGATGAGCCCCGATTAAAGATCTCAACGGCTACTTCCGGGGAAGTCAGCCAGGTATCCAGGTTCCGCGATGGGTTTCCCGTGACCGCCAGATGGTAGCTGGGGTCGATATAGTCAGGGCCGGTCTTGAAAGGCGCCACCGAGAGGCCACGCCGGCCGAGAGCTCCCATGACACCTATGGCGATGGTGGTCTTGCCCACGCCGCTGGCGGCACCGGCGATCATCAGGGGAATCATATAAGCGCCCCACTTAAAAATGGTGTCATCCGAGAGCCTTTCTAACCGCCGAGACCAGCTGATAATTGTCACGCTCGGAACGGACCGCAACCCGGATATACCGGTCACCCAGTCCGGGAAAAGACCGGCAATCGCGCACGAGGATCCCCTGCCGGCCCAGCTCGTCGGCCAGTTCTTCGGAACCGGCGCCATCCAGGCGGCAAAGCAGAAAATTGGCTTCGGACGGAACCGGGTCGATGCCCGGTATGCCATCAAAATCGGCATAAAGCTTTGAGCGCGCAGAGCTGTTGGCGTCGCGGCTGCGCGGCATATAGTCCCAGTCCCTCAGTGAAGCGCCGCCAGCCGCCAGGGCAAAAGAGTTTACGTTCCAGGGGGGCATCAGCGACCTCATGAGCTCGGCAAAACCGGTCTCGGCAACCAGGCAGCCCAGCCTCAAGCCGGCAAGCGCATGGGATTTGGTAAAGGAACGCAGGACATACAGTCCCTCACTGGCGCCAAATAAAAGGATGGACTGCTCTGGACCCGCAAAATCGATAAAAGCCTCATCCACGACCAGGCCGGCGCCAACCGACCGGCAGCGCTTCCAGAGCGCCGCAACTTCGTCAACCGGGATCAGATAGCCTGTAGGATTATTGGGATTGCAGAGGAAGACCATGTCGTAACCCTGGGGGTCGAGACGCTCGGCGTCAAAGGCGAAGCCTTCTTCCCCCCTCAGCGGAAACGCGTCACAAATGGCGCCCACCGACTCACAGGCGCGCCGGTACTCTGAAAAAGTCGGCTCGACGATCAGAACCCGCCTGGGCCTGAGCGCCGCCGCCATCCAGTAGATGACCTCGATGCTGCCGTTCCCGGGAACGACCTCGTCCGGAAACACGCCCAGGTAGCCAGCCACCAGCCGTGCAAATTCATCAGCGCTCTCTTCCGGATAATAATGGATGTCGACCGCCGCGGCCTTTATGGCATTCAGCGCCGCCGGCGAGGGTCCCAGCAGGTTGATGCTGGCGCTGAAGTCCAGCAATTCTTCCTTGGGGATGCCGTAGCGGCGAGCCGCCTCTTCACGTCTCCCCCCGTGTGCCGGAGCAGCCCCTGTTTCCGCAATCGCAGGGTTATCCAAAGAGGAGCCATCCACAGCGGGACTATCCACTGCAGTGCTATCCGCTGTGGGGTCATCCACAGTGGGGTCAGGCCTTGAATCGTGGATCCTGCTCAAAATTCTGTCCCTTCACGCGCTCTGACGCCATTATGATAGGGATGCTTGATCTCGCGCATCTCCGTGACATAGTCACAGACTTCCTGCAGTTCCGGAGGTGCGTAACGGCCGGTCAGCACCAGCTCCACCGAACGCGCCTTGTCCTTGACCAGGGAGATCAGATCTTTCAGCGCAATCTGCCCGTTTTTGACAACGTGCGTGATCTCGTCGAGAACAACCAGGTCATTCTCGGCGCTTGACGCCATCTCGCGTGCAAACTCCCAGCCACGCTCGACCGTCTGGCCGCTTTCCTCAACCGACTTCTGTTCCTCCCTGGTGGCGAAACGCGACGCGCCGAACTGCCTGATCTTCAACGGCCCACCCATCTTCTCCGCGAAAACCATCTCACCGGTCATGACTGTAGTGCGCTTGAGGAACTGGATTATTACCACCTTACGGTCGCGCCCCAGCGCCCGCAGCGCCAGCCCCAGCGCCGCTGTGGTCTTACCCTTGCCGTTCCCGGTGTAGAGGTGCACGAGGCCCTGCCCGCGTGCCTGTTCCCAGAGTACCCGCGCCAGGCGGTCGTGCTCTTCGTACTGAGAGGAAGGATTCCCGGCCGCGCCGTCTTTCTTCCCCAATACACTCATCCCCTGCCGCCTCTGCGGGCCATCCGCCATCGGCATATCCATACCACCATCCTGAAAATAATGCCCAGCGCGAGCAGCAGAGCCGATGATGCATACATAAGCCGGGCGGCCCGGCTGATGTCTTCACGCTCGGGGAGGGCCAGCCCGGCACCCAGTTCCACCTTTTCCACGAGCGTGCCGCTGTAATACGCGTCGCCGCCCAGCCTGACGTCCAGGGCGCCGGCATACGCGGCCTCGCAGACGCCGGCGTTCGGGCTCTCATGCAGCCCGGCATCCCGGTGCCAGACCGAGATCGCACCGGCCGCATTCCCGCCGGCCACGGGGCTGACCGCCGCTACCGCCAGCGCAGTAAGACGCGCGGGGATAAAACCGGCAGCATCGTCCAGCCTGGCTGCCGCCCAGCCAAAATACAGATATTTGAGATCCCGATAACCGATCATCGAGTCCATCGTATTGACCATCTTGTAGGCGAGCGCCAGCGGCGCCCCGCCGATCAGCCCGTAGAACAGCGGTGCCATGACGCCATCGTTGGCATTCTCGGCGATGCTCTCGACAGCCGCCCTCACAATGCCATCCTCGTCAAGCTCTTTCGTGTCGCGCCCGACCATGCCCGCCACCTGTTCCCTGCCTTCGGCGACGCTCATGAACAGGCTGTCCTCAACCCGCAGCGCCCGCTCATAAAGAGCACGGGGCGCCAGCGCTGTCGACATGAGTACGATCTCGGCCAGCCCTGAAAACGGCTGCGGAAGTATCCTGATGACTTTTCTGGTGCCCAGGTAGGTAGCAATGGGAAGCGTCGTCGCCACGACCGCACCGGCGAGCCGCTGCTTCGGGCCACTGCGTTCGCGCCCGGGCATCGCCCAATCCGCCAGGTCGACGATCTTGCCCATCCAGCAGACCGGATGCCAGGCTTCCGACGGCTCCCCCGCGAACAGGTCGAGGCTGTAACCCAGCAGGACGCTGGCGCCGGGGCCGATCATGCCAGGCCTGCGATCTCATAGATCTTCGCCATGTCCAGCGAGGCCCGCAGCTCCCGCGCCAGCCGGTCATACTCGTGCTCCCGCGCCAGCCCGCGCTCCAGCAGCGGCAGCTCAACGGGACAGCCGAACCAGGAAAGCAGGCCGGAGAGCACCTCGTCGCTGTCGAAAAATCCATGCAGATAGCTGCCTATCACGAGGCCATCGGCGCTGACGGCGCCGTCGGCTCCCGCGGCGGTCTGCAGCAGTGGCGCGACTCCCGGACCGAGTTCGGTGCGGCCCATATGGATCTCATAACCCTTCACGATGGAACCCGCCGGGATCAGCGGCGTTTCCGCCACGACCTCGCCAGCGGTCTGCCGTGTCTCCTTCTCCGGGCCAAAAACAGTCTCCATGTCGATCAGGCCCAGCCCCTTGACGCTGCCGGCGCTGGAATCGAGCCCCTGGGGATCGAGGATCTTCGTACCCAGCATCTGGTAACCACCGCAGATGCCGATCACCGGGGTCCCCGCCTGGGCTTTTCGGATAATCTCCGCGGCCATGCCGCTGGACCAGAGGAACCTGAGGTCGGCGATGGTGCTCTTGGTGCCCGGAATGACGATCAGGTCGGCATCAGCCAGCCCGGCGGCGTGTTCCGCGAATCGAAAATCGAATCCGGGGCAGGCCTCGAGAGAGTCGAAATCGGTAAAATTGGATATCCGGGGAAGCCGGACAGCGCGGACATTGATGGCCTTGCCGTTCCCTGCCGAGGAATCACGCACATCGGAAGGCCAGAGCGCGTTGGCGCCGTGACGGCCGCTGCCGCTGTGCCGGTCGTTTCCGCTGGAGAACCTGCCACTGCCATCGGATAGCGCTACCGAATCCTCTTCTTCGATGCGTAGATCCTTTATATAGGGAACCACTCCCAGCACCGGCCGTTTGCAGCGCCCCTCCAGAAAATCGAGCCCGGGCTCCAGGATGGCCCGGTCCCCGCGAAACTTGTTGATCACCAGGCCGGCGACGCGTTCCTGTTCTTCCGGCAGCAACAGCTCCATCGTGCCCACCATCGAAGCGAAGACGCCGCCGCGCTCGATGTCGCCGATGAGGATCACCGGCGCGTCGGCCATCTCGGCCACAGCCATGTTGGCGATATCGCGTCCGCGGAAGTTGACCTCGGCGGGGCTGCCGGCGCCCTCGATGATGACCACCTGGAATTCCCGCCGCAGGCGTTCCAGCGACTCGGAGACAGCATCCAGCAGGCCCATCTTGAAATCGTGATAAGTCCCGGCGGTCATGGTGCCGACGGGTCGCCCATGAACCACCACCTGGGAACCGGTATCGCTCGTCGGCTTCAGCAGGACCGGATTCATGTCCACACGGGGTTCGATGCCGGCGGCCTCAGCCTGAACGACCTGGGCCCGGCCCATCTCGCCGCCATCGGCGTCCGCGTAAGAATTAAGCGACATGTTCTGGGACTTGAAAGGCGCCACGGAGTAGCCGTCCTGGGCCATGATCCGCGCGAGCCCCGCGACCAGCAGCGTCTTCCCAGCATGGGAAGCAGTGCCCTGAAGCATTATTGTCCTGGCCAGCTTCACGCCAAAAACCAGGGGGACACATTACTTAATTGCCAGTTAAGGGGACACATTACTTATTTCACCTTCATGGGTATGCCGGAAACGCAGAGATAAACCTCATCCGCCGCCGCCGCCAGCTTCTGGTTGGCACGCCCGGCTACGTCGCGGAAAGTGCGCGCCAGCATATTGTCGGGAACGATACCCATGCCGACCTCGTTGCTGACCAGGATGACCCGACTATCGCCCGAACGGCAGACTTCGACCAGTTCATCCATCTCCCGGTCGACGGCACGCTTGACCCGCTCGCCGCTGGCGATGCCGTTGTTCATGAGCAGGTTGGAAATATAGACAGTCAGGCAGTCGACGAGGACGATGCCTCCTTCCGCGAGAGCTTCCTCGACGGCTTCCGAAAGGTTCTCCGGTGCTTCGACCGTCCGCCAGCCGGCCGGCCGGCGCTCGCGGTGCTCGGCGATGCGCTCGCGCATCTCGCCGTCCTTGGCCTCGGCTGTGGCGATGTAGATCACAGCGGCATCGGTGGCCGCGGCATCAGCGCTCGAAGCCACTGATGAGCCGGCGACGATCGCCCGCTCACGCGCCAGCTTTTCCGCCAGCCCGCTCTTGCCACTCCTTGCCCCTCCGGTCACGAAAATCATGAATTAACGCACCTTTCTCATGAAAAAAGCCCCCTTCGCATGAAGAGGGCTTAAAAGGCATGTCGTTCACCCTAGCCACTCCCTCCGCGAAGAGTGTATCTGACTAGAGCCTGTGGGCAGGTCTCCTGGCTTCTGGATTTGCACTCCGCCGCCACCTTCCCGGGCTTTAGGCCCAGTGGCTCGCCCCTCACGGAGCGGCTGCGCGCGAAGCTACCAGTTACAGTGGCGGGACCGCGCCGGCTTTTCACCGACTTCCCTTGGACGCCCCGAAAGGCGACCCACAGGCTGAAGCTTGTATGTTAAAGACTAGGGAAGTATACGGGGGAAAAGGGATTTTTTCAACAAAAGCCCATCGCTGAAGGGCACAGGGATGATACCACCAGACCGGCTCCGGAAAGCCGTCGTATATAAAGATCTCACGATCCGCCTGCGCTAAACCGACGGCCCGCCGCTCCTGTACTCCCCGGAGACATCCGAAAGCTGCCACTTGCCGTTGACCTTTGTATAGACGACGGTCGCCTGGCCGTTATAGAGCCGGCCGTCACCGATATCCTTGAGTTTCATCCCGACCACGAACTCGATGCGGTTGTCCGATTCCTTCTGGCTCTCGATGGTGAAACTGACAAATTCGGACTCATCTTCGAACGTCCACTCACCCAGTTCGGGGTCGTTGATAGATTTCCCAATAAGATCCTGCTGTATCTGTTCCCCGCTGGGTATGGAACTGTGCCCGTTAGTGGTACCGCTGTTACCCGTGGAAGTGCCGGTACGCCCGCTGGTGGAAGTCCCGGTCCGGCTGGTTTTTGTGGTGGCGCCGCTGCTGGTCGTCCCGCTGGAGGTGCCATCCTGCTGCGTCGACTGACCATCCCCGCCACACGACAACAAAAATGCCGCAGCGAACACCGCCAGAAAAACCGCTACAAATGCCGGACGCAGCAAGCTCACGCTTACTCCAGCACCTCGTCAAAATCAACCTGCAGCATCCCCTTCTTTATGGCGTAACGCACGAGCTCCGCCCGCTTGTGCAGATTAAGTTTCTCCATGATGTTGGCCTTGTGGGTCTCCACCGTTTTGACGCTGATGAACAGCGCTTCGGCGATCTCCCTGTTTGTGTAACCCTCGGCGACCAGCGTCAGGATCTCACGTTCGCGGTCTGTGAGAGTGTCGAAACTTGAGGTGGGCTCCTGGCCATGCTTGAGCTTCTCCAGGTAATCCTCGACCACCATCTTGGCCGCGCTGGGATAAAGGAAGCAGTCGCCCCGGCTGACCACATGAATGGCGTTGACCAGATCGCTGTCGGCTGCTTTCTTCAACACGTAGCCGGAAGCCCCCGCCTGCAGAACCTGGAACAGATACTCCTCGTTGTCATGCATGGTCAATACGAGGATCTTCACATCGCTGTCACGCTTCTTGATCTGCTTTGTAGCCTCCATGCCGTTCATCACGGGCATGCCGATGTCCATCAGCACGATATCCGGATGCAGTTCCTGCACTTTCTGCACGGCCTCGCGGCCGTTGTCCGCCTCACCAACGACCTCGATATCCGGCTCTTCGCTCAGCAACCGCACCAGTCCGGCCCGCAGAATCGCATGGTCATCCGCCAGTAATATCCTGATCTTGCTCACCAGATGCCCTCCTCGTTTTTAAGCGGGACTTCGATGAATATGGAAGTCCCATCGTTAAGCCTTGAATCAAATTCGAGCGCACCGCCAACCAGCTCGATACGTTCCTTCATTCCGTGAAGCCCCAGCCCGCGCCCCTTCTCATCCGACATCATCACGGTC
>JAUSDE010000034.1 GCA_030650885.1 Thermoleophilia bacterium | reverse complement strand
TTCGGTTTCGGCGGCGGGCGCGAGGACATCTGGGAGCCGGAAAAGGATATCTATTGGGGTAAAGAAGATATCTGGCTGGATGACAAACGCTATTCCGGCGACCATGAGGAGCTCGAGAACCCGCTCGCAGCCGTTCAGATGGGCCTGATTTACGTGAATCCGGAAGGACCGAACGGCAATCCGGATCCGGTCGCGTCCGGCCGGGATGTCCGGGAGACGTTCGCCCGCATGGCAATGAACGACGAAGAGACGGTCGCGCTCACCGTTGGCGGTCACACATTTGGTAAATCCCACGGTGCCGGCGATCCGTCGCTGGTCGGACCTGAACCCGAAGCAGCTGGTCTCGAAGAACAGGGCCTGGGCTGGAAAAGCAGTCATGGCAGCGGCAAAGGCGGCGATCAGATCGGCAGCGGTATTGAAGGACCCTGGACACCGACCCCGACACGGTGGGATAACAGCTATCTGAACATGCTGTTCGGCAACGAGTGGGAGCTGACAAAGAGCCCGGCAGGTGCCTTTCAATGGAAACCGAAGACCGCGACTGGGAGTAACCAGGCCCCAGCCGCCGACGACGCGTCGAAGCCGGTTCCGATCGCAATGACCACCGCTGACATGGCGATGAGGATGGATCCGGTCTATGAGCCGATCGCGCGGCGCTTTCGTGATAACCCGGATGAGCTCGCGGACGCGTTCGCCCGAGCCTGGTTCAAGCTGACCCACCGTGACATGGGCCCGCGAGCGCGCTATCTTGGCCCGGAAGTTCCCGCGGAGGAATTGATATGGCAGGATCCCGTCCCCGCGGTCGATCATGAACTGGTCGATGACAACGACATCGCCTCGCTAAAGGACAAGATCGTTGCTACCGGGCTCTCAACAAGTGAACTGGTTTCCACTGCCTGGGCGTCCGCCTCTACCTTCCGGGGTTCAGACATGCGTGGTGGTGCAAACGGCGCCCGCATCCGTCTGGCGCCACAGAAGGATTGGGAAGTAAATCAGCCGGATCGACTGGCGAAAGTGCTCTCCACACTGGAAGGCATCCAGAGCGAGTTCAACAGCGTCCATCCTGGCGGCAAGAAGGTCTCGCTCGCTGACCTGATCGTTCTGGCGGGTTGCGCCGGTGTCGAGCAAGCGGCGAAGAACGCCGGTCATGAGGTTAGGGTGCCCTTCGCACCGGGCCGCATGGACACCTCGCAGGAACAAACCGATGTGGAAGCATTTGCCGTGCTTGAACCAGTCGCGGATGGCTTCCGCAACTACCAGAAGACCAGATACGCAGTATCAGCCGAAGAGCTGCTGGTCGACCGGGCGCAATTGCTGACGCTGACCCCGCCTGAGATGACGGTTCTCGTCGGCGGCATGCGCGTTTTGAATACCAACTTTGGACAGACCAGACACGGCGTCTTCACTGACCGTTCAGAGGCTTTGACCAACGACTTCTTCGTGAACCTGCTCGATATGAGTACAAACTGGAAGCCAGTGTCTGCAGAAGAAGAGCTGTTTGAAGGCAGTGATCGCAAGACCGGTGAAGCGAAGTGGACTAGCACCCGTATCGACCTGATTTTCGGTTCAAACTCCGAGCTGCGCGCCCTGGCTGAAGTCTATGCAACTTCTGACTCCCAAGAGAAGTTTGTCAATGACTTCGTAGCAGCATGGACTAAGGTGATGAATCTGGATCGTTTTGATCTCGCCTAGTTTTGGTGTTGTCTCTTAGAAGGCAACTGATGCGTATTCTGAACTTCCTGTCGGATGATTTGGAAGCAATGAATGCGATTAGAAGGTGTGGTGTCGAAGGGGGTTTCGAACCCTCCCCCCCCCATGAGCCATCGGCCCACTAGGCTGTGAACATAGTGGGCGTTTTAACTCGTTATGTTTTAATCTGGAGTTGGAATTCCTGGGTCAAGATCCTAAGTCGCTAGGCTCAGCGTCTAACGCAATGAACATAGTAATAGTTTGTTTCAAAGGGCAAATGCGCGCGAAAACAATCATTTATTTTAATCCCGGAAATTTGGCAGGCAGGTTCGATACTAATGACCCGCCACAGCCTAATTGTCTGCTATCTAAATAATAAATACTTTCCACGCAAGCTTTGACAAGGCTTCTTGGCGATCATTAATTTGTTCCTCCGACCATACATACTTCTTATACTTTCTTTTTAAAGCATTTAGTTTATTGACTAGAATGGGCTTTGTAAGCGCTACTTTTGAATTTCTATAGAGGGGCACCTTCTTGTCAAGCTTGAAGTTATGGGCATTCGAATTTATCTCTCTACCCACGAGCGTAAGATTGCCCAATTTTTGCACATAATCTTTGACATCTTTCTTTCTTAATCCCCACTTACTGGGATCCTGCGGCAGTATATGTTCTATAGTCAATGGCTTATAATCGATGGCCTCTCCCTTTGTAATATCCTTATCCAATTTGGATAGAAGATATCTTGTTAGTGCTCCGCTTTGAGCGCTATTCTTTAAGGAATATTCGTTCATCGCTTCGGTGAATTCAGCCTCACTAGGGAAGAGATCTTTCAAGTCCACTTCGAGTGAAGATAGCGTGGCTTCCACATTTTTTTTAAACTGCTTTTTAGTAATTACCTTTTTCTTAAGTTTCGTTACTGCTTTTTCGATTTCTTGAGCTTTTTGTGCGTACAACTTTTCAACCTTATTGCTGGGTTTGTTACAAATAGAATTATACGCAAAGGTAAACTTCTCGATTACTTCGAAAATGTGAGTAAGCCTCCAATCAATTTTCTCTGCATTGCTTAACAGACATAAGGTAAATGGATGACAAACTTGAACATTCATGGTGCGAATGCTATTTACAGCTTCATAAATTTCAGAACCTTTCTTAATTTTTAGGAAGCTATCTTCTATGGGATTTAGTATTTGGCCATACCAAAATGAAGCATTGACCAGATCTTCTAGAAAGACCTCGTAATCGGATACACGGCGCTCTTTCTTAATCTCCTTAAATAATTTTCTGACACTTACATATTTAAAATTAGACAACCAATAATGTCGGAGGAATCTTGTCATGTTTTCTTCTTGCACATTACCGACAATTTCTTTCCAGTTTTTGATAATTAAGTCTTGTTTCGATTTATCTTTAGAAAGAATACGGTTAAATATTAAATTCTTTAGCAGGTCTGCGGGTGATAGAGTAAGCCCTCTCGCATTGACTGTTTCGAATACCTCGTATGCGCCTTCCTCACTATCTATGTCAACTTTTATAATTTTTATTTTTAATAATTCGTCTAAGAACTTCGTTAATACATCGAGCTTTTGGTCTTTATTACGCTTATGTTTGATCGCGTTTTCAATTCTTACCATGAATAGACTGTAGTTGTCCCTTATACGTTGCTCTTCTTTAGACTCTGGTTTTGCATCAATAATATTCTCATCTTGCGATTGAATATATTTCTGAAAAAACGTTTGAGTTGTATCACCACATATTATTCGGTAATGCTTAAATTTGTTTATCCGATCTCTAATTTCTATTCCATGAGTTTGAATATGAGAAGCAAGATTATTTGCGTCTTCAGTTCCCAATTCTAAGCATTTGTTTCGGAGCGCAGAAAGGAAAATTGTAATAGTAAGAAGACGTTGCTGGCCGTCTATGATCTCTGAAATATATTTTGTTCTGTTTTCGTTATTAAATATAAACGAGCCAATAAAATTTGATGAAGGTTCGAGGAAATCACTCCAAAACTCAACAACGTTATCCTCTTTCCACATATACGGACGCTGGTGTGCAGGGACGACGTATTTTAAATCAATGTCACCGTGAAATATGATCTGTCCAACATCCTGATCCTCTGCATCAAAACTCCAATCCGAGCTCTTTGAAGCCATTCCAATTCCTCCCTTAAGCATATTAATTGATGACAAATGTGAGAATTTTCTTTTCCTTACTTCTCAATCACTCTTTATGAATCATCAGTATATATCTGCGCCTAATTATCTAAAAGGACGAATTGAATTTGACACAAGAAGTACAGTGGCGCCAAATTAAAAATACTGCTGGATAGAACGTTGCAAAATATGAGTTTCCGTGGTCGCTGGCTCACTAGGCCGTACACCTAGCGGCAAAAAGAGGGAATTAGTTATCTAGCAGCAAACCAATTATTGAAGAATCGCGGTTGGTCGTATCTATGCATATTGAAAGTATGACTTTCCAGACTCCAACTCTTAGACAAAATGCTTTATTTCCTGTAGCCTAATCTCCCATTTAATCGAA
>JAUSDE010000077.1 GCA_030650885.1 Thermoleophilia bacterium | reverse complement strand
AGTAAGCCTGACATCTTTAAAATATTAGGTATGCCCCCAACCGCAACGGCACAACAAGTGAGAGATGCCTTCAGAAAACGTATTACCGCAACGCATGGTGATAGTTTTCAAGGAAAAATAAGAAAGGCAGGAGCTATTTTTAGCCCTGCTGAGAGAGAAGAGCTGTTTAAAGTTATGGAGCAAAGCACTAAAGACCTAAATGCAGCTTATAACGCATATCAGGGCAGGTGAACTTCAGGCTCCGAGATTTAAGCTGTTGTTTTATTTCTTATAAAACACCTTTATTATCCCCAAAATAACCAAATCTATAGATATAGGCGCGAGCATAAATATCGCTGATTCTTGAATTACATCGATGAGTTGATTTACAAATCCGCTTGGAAAAGAAAATGAAGGACGAAAACCAAAAGCATAAGCTGCTGCGAAAACTATTAAAAGAGTAATTGCTATCTCCAGTGTTCCCTCCATATCCTTACTGCTGGAAAACATCGTATTACTTATCGCAAATAACAGATATGTTATGCCCAAAATCGCAGCAGCAAATATGTATACGTCCTTGCCATTGAAAAACAAAATGTGGGATGTAAAAAAATAAACAATTCCGATAATAATTAATAGTCCCACGAGAACAGGTGCAAAGCCAATTATGCTTCTTCTGATTGGGTCTGTTTTTCCAATCTCAACACTCCCAAGCCTTGCTCCTCCCGAGCTTAATTTGGGAACGAATTCCATATTTCCAACAGGAACAAACATAATTGCTGCTGCGAAGAAATGCGATAGTTCGTGAACAATAACTCCCATCAGAAAAAGAAAAGACAGTGCTTGAACTGACAGAAATTTGGACAAGGATCTTGTAAGCGCTCTTGATAAATAAAACAAAAAAATAAGCTCAGCGACAAAAGATAATACGAAGAACATATTTACCCTGCGATGGCAACTAAAGGCTCAACAGTTTCTTTGACAAGCTCCGAAGACATTATGCTTAAAATCACTAAAATAAGAGGCATTTCTTTCTTATTGCCGTCCGGATCAAGTAAAACTCTTATTTCTTTATCGGAAATCTCTTCGCCTTTTGCATTACGGCCAAACAAAAAATCTTTTAATCCAACAACATCCCTTAACATTTCCGGTCTAGCTATACTAGCCAAACCATTCTTTCTGATTGTTTCGTTAATACCAACAAGGTCACCATCGTTCCATCCGTTATCTCTCAAAATATCATGCATTTTGACTCTTGCTTTGGCAACTTCTTTAACCAATTTATCCGCAATTTTTAAAGCGCCCGCTTTCTTGTCCAAAATATCCAGATCTCTAAGGGCTTTATCATCCCAAAGCAGGACACCTGCTGCATTTCTTGCTCTTGCTTCGCTTGCTATAATAAGCTCATTGAGGACTCTCTTCTGATTTTCTGACTTAACTGGCATATCTTTAAACTCTTGCAATTTTTGATCTATCAAATCACCTGCTTTGGATTGCGCAGCTGACTCTTCTTTCGGAAAATCATATACATATCTTCCTTCTTTTCGTAACTTTTCTTGAAGATCGGGCGGAAGATTATCTATTTCCGAAGCAGTATACAAGTTTTCCTCTCCGGGAATTTGAACTTTTAGATGTTTGCGAAGTTCAGCAAATAACTCCATTGCCTTTGGATCATTTTTAATAACCACTAAAGAATCGAGTATACACTCCAATCCCTGCGTTACTTCGGCAGTTGACATTTCTCCTCCATCAAATAACAATGCCTTCTCAACAATTTCTTTCAATTTCGGATCAGATAAAAGCTCTGATTTGTGGGCTTCAATCAATTCCTGTGCATCATGTACAGCTTGTGCATTTTTTCTCCGGGGATCTTCCGCAAGATCTTCGGGAGAACCATCGTCTTTTTCGGGAACAGGCCCGGCAGGCGGAAGATCGTTTCTGGAAGAATCTGTAGCTTTCGGCTGAGGCGTTGGAACATTAACATGCTGCTGATCTGGTGCGGTTTGTTGAGATTGGGAAACAGGAATTTCCTGTTTGGTTGCAGTCGGCAATGGCGCTGGTGCCGGTTCGGGAGCAACTGCTACTTCTGTCATGATTTTATGATACTGATCTTGCAAATAAAATGCAAGTATGCTAGCGTAAAATATAACTATGCCTGTAAATCCAGATATTTTTGTTGCACCCACAGTGGTGCCGCCGAAAGAAGCTCCACCTGCAGCCGCTACTGCAAAAGGGGAGCCAAAAACTTCTCCTGTTGTCCAGGAACGCAGAAGATTCTCTTATACCACTGACACGGGAGCAACCATAAAAGAAGACAACAAGCCAAAAGAATCCAAACCCGAAACATCACCTGTTCCTGAAGATGTTGCAAAAGAAGGCAGAAGATTCTTGGAGAATTACTTGGAAATGATTAGAGGCGTCCAGGAAGAGCACCCGGAAGTTCTCAATGTTCCAGGACACTTGTACGATAAAGAAATTTTTAATTTTCTCACGACAGTAAAAGAAACAACCACCAACAAAGTACCATCCCGGGACAAAAATGGAAATCCAATACGGACAATTGATAATAAAAAGGTAGATGGGTTTTTGCAAGAACCCAAGAACTGGCTTCAATTAGCTAACCTTATGGAGGATCAGGCAGCTCGTGAAATGTTCGCTATTGGAGTAATTGCTACAGTCAGACCTCCCGGAGGAAGAGACAACATAGCCCAACCATTAACACAGCACCTTAGAGATCAAGGAGCTGTAAATGCTTGGTGGAATGATCGGGCTACTCCATTCATAAAAAACTTTCGACTTAAGAATTTGTTCCGGGAGGGGACAGTATTGAATATGCAACAGTCAGTAGATGCCTTTAATGTAATAGCCAATGATGCTGATGAGCGAGCATATATGAAAGCGCTCGGAATTGACACTGATGATTTTGTGGTAAACGCAACTGGTGGTTTAGAGCTTGCGAGCGGAAGGATTCCTGAGACTATCGTTCAAATCCGCGACAATCTGCAAAGATCAATTTTGGAGAAACTTGATACCCGACGTAAGCTTTATGAAAGCATGGGTGTTGCCGAAAAGGACCTTGATGCGACCGGCGAACAGTTTCTTTATTCTTATCTGACGCTTGGCCAACAGGAAAAAACAGGAACTAAAAATAGCAACAGAATACGGGAAAGATTTAATCCTAATAATGGTGGTGTTCAAGATGTATGGGGACGCAACCGAGGAGATGCTCTATTTTGCGTGCCAATGGGACCTCATCCTCTAGGAGCAACTCCTGAACCAGATTTTAACAATCTTGACATTACGGGGAATCTAAAACGGTTTATGGATGCACGGCGCGCGGTTATGCTCGAAGATATAAGAGACAGCATCAGAGAGCAAATCGAAAATCAAACATCAACAGACTACCTAAAGGCAGTAACGAGCAGAATTACAGAACGAACAGAAACAGGAACAGGAGCAGAAAAAACTACTCCCGCAAAAACAAAACTTCTTTCCGAAGCAAGAGAAAGAAAAGCAAAGCTTGAAGAGAACATGACTGACTTAACTACAAAAAAAACGGAACTTGAAGCAAAAAAAGCTCCGCTGACGAACCTTAAAGAAAAACAGCGAAACGTAAGAGACGTTGAAAAAAAGGCTCACGATAGCCTCAACTTAGATATTGCAGGCGGACTTGGTGTAAGCGCTGACGCTGAAATTACCAGATTGAAAAATGAACTAAACACCGGTATAGGGACACAACCCGGATTATTAACCCAGCTTGAAAGCGCAAATTCTGAATGGCAAACGGAATACGACAGAAAATATAACGAACTGTCAACGAGTAGGACAGCTGCATTAACAACTCGAAAAGGAGAGTTAGCCGGCACGATAAACACAGATGAAGTAGCGCAACTGTTGGCCTGGTGCCATGCGCACGGCGTGGCCGTGGTGCCCCAAGGGGGCAACACCGGACTTTCGGGTGGTTCTGTGCCTGAGGCTGGATCGGTCGGCCGTAGCCTGCCACTGCTGCTGTCCCTCACTCGGCTTAACCGCG
>JAUSDE010000012.1 GCA_030650885.1 Thermoleophilia bacterium | reverse complement strand
GGTCCTGCATCCCCGCCAGCGACAGGTAACAGTTACCGCAGGAGACGATCAGAAAGTCGGCGCCCGCGGCGATGGCGGAGCTCAACTTCGCCCTGGCCGCCTCAAGCGCCGCCGCTTCGTCGGTCATGAGCAGCGTGGCGCCGCAGCATTCATATTCCTGGTCGTATTCGACCACGGTGGCCCCCGTCAAAATGACTATCTCCCGCATCTTCCGGGGCCGCCAGGGGTCGTCGAATTCCACCACCGCGCTGGGCCTTATGACGTTGCAGGGGTGGGAGAGGGCGACGCGGTAGTCCAGCCTGTCGCTCACCTGCGCCGCTATCGTTTCCGTCTTTTCGGAGAGTACTTCGATGATGTGGCTTACCTTTACCGTCCCCTTGTATTCGAGGCCGAATTCTCTCAAACGTTCGTTGACGGTTTTTAGAAGTTCGCTGTCCCGGGAGAGCTTGTCCTTTGCCATCTTCAGGGTCCGGGTGCAGCTGCCGCAGAGAGTCACGATGTCGAAGCCTCTCGCCTCGGCCAGCGCCAGGTTATAGGCGGTCAGGTTGATCGCATTGTCGGAAAAGGAAGGGACGATCGATGAACCACAACAGGTGAAATCGTCCAGGTCCACGAGTTCGATGCCCAGCCGTTCAAGTACAGCCTTGGCTGCGAGCTCGTAGGCCTGGAAGCGCGTCAGGACCAGGCAGCCGGCGAACAGTACCCGCTGTTCCATTTACGGCTTCTCTCCCATCGCCTGCAGCACGACTTCGCAAATGTCGATGACCCTGGGCTTGTTCTCCGAGCGAAGCGAAGCTCCCTTGAGGACGCGCTTGCACTGCTGGCAGGCCGTGATTATCGTGTCCACCTCGATATCGCCGGCCTCGACGATGATGTCCATGGAGACGGCGGTGGACAGGTCGGGGTCGAGGATCTCGATGTCGCCGCCGCCGCCGCAGCACAGGGCCATCTCGCGGTTGTCGGGGAACTCAAGTTGCTTCAGACCCGGGATGGCCTCGATGACGGCCCGCGGCTCTTCGTAGATACCGGAATTCCTGGCCAGGTCGCATGGGTCGTGATAGGCGGCGATAAGATCGACGTCCTCCTTAAGCTCCAGCGTTCCCTCTTCTATGATTTTTTTCAGATACTGGGTGTGGTGGAACATCTCCACATCTTCGAGGCTGTCGTATTCATGCCTGAAGGTGTGGTAGCAGGATGGGCACGAGAAGACCATGGTCTTGGCGCCGATCTTTTTTACGGCCTCGATATTATGGGCCTTGAGATCTTCGATCTCGCTCTTCATGCCGGCGACTATCAGAGGATAGCCGCAGCACCATTCTTCTTCTCCCATGATCGTGAAGTCGATGCCTGTCCGCTCGAGGATCTCGACGAAAGCCCCTGGTATGTCCTGCACTGCCGGCGAGAATGAAGCGATGCAGCCCACGAAATAAATCACGTCCGCGTGCTCCTTCTGGTACATGTCTTCCGGCGGTTCCGGCATGAAATCCACCCACATGGCGCGGTCGGCGTTGGGGAAGCTGGCCACGTTCTTCTCGGTCTTTTCGGCCTCGATGACGGGATCCATCTTTTTCGAGTAGCGGCCTTCAAGGAAAAGATTCTCACGGTTGGTGATGCCTATCTGCCTGGTGTCGATGTAGGCCGGGCAGACTTCCCGGCAGCGTCCGCAAAGAAGGCAGTTGAAGACCTCGAACTGGAAATCTTCCTGCTCCTCGGATGTTGGCGGCTGGGCGCCAAAGAACCGGTTCGGACCGTATTTGTTCCTGATCTCGGCTTTCAGCTGTTTATGTACGCCGGCATAGGAATAATACAGGCGCAGGTCCGGGTTCTTCTGCGACGCCGAGGTGACCTGGCAGGCGTCGGCGCACATCTGGCACTTCATGCAGGCGTCGATCTCCATGAGCTGGCGCGAGTTGAAGCCGATCTTCGACTTCCTGCCCTCAAGCGCGCGGGGGTTGTGGGGCACAGAGTTGATCATGGTGACCAGCGGCGTCATGAATATATGCCAGAGCTTGGTGTTGAACGGGATGGAGCCGAAGAGCAACATCATAAGGAAAGCCGAGAAGGCCCACATGAAAGTGGTCAGGGATTCCCAGGGCAGTTGCAAAAGGCTGAGCGGTTTGGATAAGGCCCAGGCGATGAACCAGTAGCCGCCGATATCAGCCGGGATGTTATAGGCAAGCATCGAGACTGACTCGGCCAGCAGGCGGAAAAAGAACCAGCCACCGAGCAGCATGACCGAGACCACCTCGAAAGTCGTGGTCTTGAGGATAAAGGCCTTGCGCCCGAAGCGCCGGTAGATGGCGATGCCCTCGCCGGTCAGCACCATGCCGGCAAACAGGTCGTTAAGAAAGCCGTAGAGGGCGTCGAGGCTGGTGAAGGCCACAGCACCCTGTCCGACATCCCTGAAATAATAATAATCCGAGAAGGGCGACACGAAGAAATTCAGAAAATGGGAGCCGCCGGTTATCTCATGCACGCCCGGGACTCTGGAGCTGGCCTTGATCTCGTTGACCACGATGACGCCGATGTAGCCGAATATGATCAACTCCTTCATCAACCAGCGGAGTTTGTCTTCCTTCCACAGGCGTGGCTGGATCAGGATATCGATGAAAAAGGCCCGAAGCAGCGAGAGTATCCGGCGGGAAAATACCGTGGAAATGATACCCTTCAGCCCGCCCCCCCAGGAGTGCCGGCCCCTAAGCCAGATGGAGACGTTCCAGAGGACGCCAATTATGAGGATGATGGTTCCCGCGATGAAGAACCAGGAAAAAATGGGCAGATTCATCTACTAGTCTCCTATTTCCATTTTGATTTTGGCGATGTCTTCTAAATTTGGCATAAATGGGTAGCTCCTGATATCCCCGGGCGGGCCATCGCCGTAAGGCCGTGTGCAAGCTGTAAGCTTGTCTTTGCCCGGGCAGCCGCTGGTCATAAATGGGATTCCCGACTCTATCACGATACCCAATTCCGATTCATCGACACCAAAATCGACCAGCCTGCCGTTGCCGTCGAACGAGAGCCGGTCGCAGCTGGTGAACTGGTTCTGGATCAGGTAGCTGGTGAGCTGCATCCGCCGGAACTGGCCCGCCGGGCAGGCAGGGCGTCCCGCGAGGGCCGAACCCGACTCCGGATAGAAGGAAAAAAGATGGCTGTTGGCGCCAATGTTGTTGACTTTCTGGATGGCGCCTGCCATCTCTTTCTCGGTCTCACCCAGCCCCACGATCAGGTGGCAGCCAGCTTTTTTATCACCGAAGATCTCGACGGCTTCCGCGAGGCGCTGCCAGTATGTTTCCCATTTGTGGGGCCCTTTGACCGCCTTGCCGCGGTAGCGGTCGAAAATCGCCTCGGTGGCGGCGTCGATGGCGACGCTGCCGATCTCGACGCCGGCGTCTTCGAGATCCAGCATGCCTTGCCGGTCGATCACCGTGGGAGCGATTAGCACCGAGACCGACTTATCCAGCCGCCGCAGGCGCCCGGCGACCGCCAGGGTGTCCGCCACGGCCCGGGGGTGCGTCACCATGGATATACAGACCCTGTCCACCCGGTGGGAATAACTCTCAGCCTTGTCGAGGATCTCGTCGAGGTCGAATGTCGGCCACTCGACCCTGATGAAGCTTTTCTCGTTGAAATTCCCACTCCGCTGCCGCTGCAGGCCGCAGTAAGCGCAGTTGCCGACACAGCCTTTTTCGTAGGTCAGGAGCAGATTGATGCAGCAGAGTCTGGCGCCGCGGTAAAAGATCCCCGGCCGCAGGCCCAGGGTCATGGCTGCGGCGAGGCTCATCTGCAGGTAGCCGGGGCTTTCGGCGCACGCCGTAGTCTCTTTATCAGTTTTCATATCAGATTCATCAATTTTCAACATATCCGACTTATCAATCTTCATTGTACTCCTCGAAGGCGATCCAGCTTTTTTTCAGAGCCTGGCTCAGATCATCAGAGTCCGCTTGCCAATAGGGGTCGAGCAGCTGCCGCCGCCGGACCGCACGGTCCAGCGAGTCGCCGAGAAACAGCCGGCAGGACTCTTCGTACTCTCCGAGTATCTCCAGGTCGTGTCGAGCGGCGGCCCTGGCAGCGGCTTCGCCCGCCAGCTCACCTGCCATGATGGCATTAGGGACTCCGGCGCCGGTGATCGGGTGGCAGTGTCCTGCGGCGTCTCCAGCCAGGACCATGTTACCCTGCCGCAGCCGCGATTGCCCGCCCACCGGGATCATGCCACCGGTTTTCGACAGCGGCTGCCCGCTCTTCAACAGGCCTCTCCCGGCAAGTTCCGCAATGAAGCCGGCCATGGCCAGAGACGGCGCAACCCCGAAAACGGGGTCCACACCGACACCGACGTTGGCCATGTCACCTTTAGGGAAGACCCAGCCATACCCGCCGGGTATCTCGCGGCGGAAAAATATTTCTGTTGCGTCCAGTTTCTGGCCCAGGGGCAGCAGCTGCTGCCTTGCATGGACGAACCGGTTGGCGGCGATCCCCATCCAGCGTCGCACCAGGGACGCCGGGCCGTCGGCTCCGACAATGACCGTTGCCTTGATCGTCAAAGATCTTCCATCCTTCATGGCTGTGACCGTGTCTCCGTCAAAGCCGCAGGCTCGCGTTCCCGTCAGTAGTTCTGCCCCCGCCTCCCGGGCCAGGGATGCCAGATGCTGGTCGACGCGATCCCGGTTACAGATGATTCCCCGCGAAGCCGTCCGGATGACTTTGCCATTGGGGAGATGGGTCTGCATCGCTTCGACCCGCTGAGCAATGGCGCCGGCTTCGATGCCGAGATTGCTGGCGATCTGGAAAGGGATGAATTCCGCGCATTGTACCGGCAGGCCGATCTGCTTCCTGCGATCGATCAGGATCACGCGGGCGCCGTCCCTGGCTGCGCTCGCGGCGGCCGTGCTGCCGGCGGGGCCGGCGCCGATAACCAGAACGTCGCATTCAGACACGGCGGGCCCCCCTGACGTTGGCCAGCACCTTTTTCAGGAGGTCCAGCTTGAGCTCCGTCTGCTGCTCGAACTGGCCTTTATAGGCCTGCTCTTCACTCTGAAGCTCGTAGCAGGTGTCCTTTTCGATATCGATCAGCGCCGCCGGGATGCCCACTTCCCTGAAAGTGGCCTGGTGTTTGACGAAGAAAGCCTCGCAGCAACAGCCGATATAGGATGCGGCGCCGTCTTTACGGCAGGCCCAAAGGGTCTCGCGCAGGTGCTCGTAGTCGTGGATGGTGATCACTTTGAGTCCCATCTCTTCGGCCAGGGCGTAGGCATCCCCGACGCTGCACTTGCCGCACTGGTCACAGCCATCCACTTCCCTGAACTCGCAGTCGATGAGCTTGGCGCAATAGGGGAGCAGCAGCACAGAGCACGAATCCACCGCCTCCGCGAAACCGCCGTTCACTGTGAACACCGAGTTGGCATCCTCCAGGCCGATGCCGTAGTCCGCCAGATTCATCTTCGCGACGGCCATGGCCACGGCCTCGTGAAAATCGGCCGCAGTCATGGCAAGCATCTCGGGGTCAGCCGCTGCGAAGTACTTTTGGATCACTTCCTCGACGGTGTCGATCGGAATGTTTTTAAGGGCAGCCTCGAGGTCGAGGATCGAGCGCCTGGGGTTGACGAAAAAGTCGCCGGTGATGAGCACAGACTTGATCTGGCGGCGCCGCGAGTCGATGCTGACGGCCGCCCTTATCAATCCGCCGTCCACTTTCAGAGCCGACCTCAGGATCTGGTGCTCCCGTGGAGGATCGGCAACCTGATGGATCCAGGTGTTTTGCCGGTAATCCTGTTCAAAAGCGGTACAAAGCTCCGTCTCAGCGGCTGTCGGGCCGCTGGCTGTGAAGCTGACGCCGAGCGTCTTTTCGAAGCCGTGGCGCAGGGCGTCTTTCACCTCGTCTAGCGACGGCAATCGTCCGAGTTCTTCACGCACCGAAGTGACTCGCTCCCTTGCTGACAGAAGGCCTTTGGCCGAGAGCTTCTCGGTGGGGATGCGAAGCGCCTTGATCATGCTCTCCACATCCAGGTCCACGAGCAAGGTTCCCTGGAAGAGCAGGGCGTCGCCCTCGAAGACACCGCCGGTCCCGGAAATCTTCCTGCCGTTGACCTCGATGTCGTTTCTCGGCCTGAAGGCGGCATCGATGCCCAGCACCGCCAGCCCGGCGATGACTCCCTCAGAGATTCTTGCGCTCATATCGTCGACGCGAAAACCGAAGTCGTCGCGGTTGCCGATGATCTCCCATCCCAGGTGTGTGGAATCGAAGTAGATGGCGCCGCCGCCGGTGATTCGCCTCTGTATGTCGATGCCCTGCTCGCTGCAGAAATCTTCCCTGATCTCCTGGCCGACGCTTTGAAAATAGCCGACAAGCGCGGCCGCGGGAGAATATGTAAGGAAACGGAGGGTGTTCGGTGTCTGGTTCCGGCTTTTTGCTTTCAGCAGTGCGGAATCCAGGGCGACGTTTTCAACCGCCGTGCGTGCTCCGGTGTCCATCAGCCGCCAATTTTTCATGAGACTCTTCCGTCGGTTGGTTCTGATATATTAACGCGCAACACTGCTCCGAAAACACCGGTTCGAGGCCGAGGTCCACAGCCAGTTCCACAATCCCCTCAGCAGGGTAGGCGATGCCGTTGAGCCCCGACTTCAGGGCCAGTGTATCGGTTTGCGTCTTGTGATCGCCATACGGCCGGGTGCACCCGAGGAGGATCGGCAACTCGGGGAGGGAGAGGCGCGCCTTTAAGAAGATCTCGCCGACCCTGCCCGGTGAAGGCGGGACCACGTCCTGCATCGGCGTTCCGGGCTGAGGGGTCAGCACTACCAGCACCAGAGAGTGAACCGGGTATCGGGCGATCATCTCCAGCGCCGCCGCCTCGCCCCTGATCTCGCCGAAATGGAGCCCGATGACCACATGGGGAGCGGTCTTGACACCGCTTTCGGTGAGGAGTGACAGCGAGTTTTCAAAATCCCTGGTAGTGGCGTCGAGATGATATACGTCACTGATGGTCTCGTCGGAGCCGATGATGTCGATCATGGCGATGTCGGTGCCGGCCTCCGCCAGGCCGCAGGCAAGTTCCTTATCCACCAGCCCTGTGTGGACGGCGATCTTAAAGCCCAGCTCTTTCAGACTCGCGATCGTTTCGAGGTACCCGTGAAGCGGCACCGTCCCGTCTGCCAGCGAGCCGCCGCTGATAAGCAGGCCCTCGCCTCCCTGCTCCCTGAGTTTCAGCCCGATTTCCAGCAGCCGGCCGGGCGATCTGGCCTCGTACATGGTTTCCAGGATCCGGGCCTGGCAATGCTCGCATTTGAGTTTGCAGGAGCCACCGGTCACGGAGACGGGGATGAAGAACGGCTGGGAGCTGTTTTTGAAACCGCTGGTCTCGTAGCGCTTGATCGAGGGCGCGTAGAAATGGATGCGATTGCCGAAATTGGCCCGACCCGATTCCCACCCATCACCGAGCGCGTCCGGTATGGTCAGGTCAGTATTTTCTTGTTGTTCTTCGGGCAGCGCCTGATCCGGTTCTAGTCGCAGCTCAACAGGTCTTTGCTCTTGAAATCCTCAAGCTCGGCTTCCATCCAGGCCCTGATGGCCTCTTCACCGTGCGGCAGGTCGGCCAGGTCCTCCTCCAGATTCGAAGGTTCGACCAGGACGATCCAGTTGTTGTAGTTGTCGTCATTGACCTTGGAGGGAGTGGCGACCACTTCATCGTTGACCTCGAGGATCTTCCCGGAGACGGGAGATCGCATCGGGCCGATGAACTTCCCGCTTTCGATGTTGCCGAAAGCGTGGTCTTTCCGGATAGCCCTGCCGGCCGGGAAGGTCCGCATCTGCGCGAGCGTGCCGGCCGCCCAGATGCCGAAGGCATCCAGCCCCATCCGGACCCGGTCTCCTTCTACCTTCGCCCACACATGGTCTTTCCTGTGGTAATAGAAATCATCTGGAAGGTCCCAGTTACATTCTTCCTTCGTGCCTGCGGAAAGCAAAGCCATAGTCGCCCCTTATTTTTTAATGAAGAAATGCCAGAATTTGCCGCCCTCGTCGTCAACAACTTCGCATTCCCAGCCGCCGGCGTTGCAGAGCGTCGGAAGGCTTTCCCGAACCGCAGGCTCATAATCGATCAGGAATTCGATCACTTCGCCTTCACTGATCTCTTTCATCCCTTTTTTCGCCGACAGGTTCGGGTAGGGGCACTTCTGCCCCCGGCAGTCCTCGGTTTTTACCAGTTTCTCATCTTTTAATGCCATCTATATTCCTCTCAGCCAAAGTTGACTACCTTGTTCGCTACTATCAGGTCCACGAGTTCATCGTAATCGATGATCCTGGCGTTACCCAGTCTCGAAGCGACGCCTCTTTTTTCGACGTCCTCCTTGAGGGCGTAGACCTCGCCCAGCCCCGAAGCGTCCGCGAACACACCGTCCTGGATCAGGACCACCTTGGCCTCGCTGTCTCTTTTTGCCACGTCGAGACCGACTTTGGCGAAGGGTAGATCTATCAGATAAAGAGCCATGTTTTTCTCCTAGAAGTCGTAGACTAAGTCGTTTTCGCTGATCAGTTTTGCCAGGTCGTCCCTGGAGATGACCTTGTACATCTCGTCCAGCTCGCCTTCGGAGATGCCTCTCTCGTCGAGCGACTCTTTCTCGACATAGTAATGGGTCTCACTGATGTCGGCGATGGTTTTGACGTAGCCGGCGGACTCGCTCTTGTCCGAGCCCTTCAGACAGTAGAAAGCACCGTCGCCGACATAGGCGCAGGTGACCTTGTGTTCATCCAGACCGGCCATCATGCCGACGACCGCGCGCATGCCTTCTGTGTAGAAGATCGAGCCGAAGGGGGCTCTCAGGAACATGAAGAGAATATTCTTTTCCATTTTCTTACTCCCTTTTCTTTATAGAGTAATGACCCTGTCGGCTCTGCCGACGAAGGCCGCCCAGTCCGGAATGCCGCCAACCTTGATGCCTTCGTAGAAGAACTTCCCGGCTTGCTGCCCACGGGCGTTTACGCAGATACCGCAACAGACGATCTCGGCGCCCTTGTCCAGGATCTCCTTGAAGTACTCTCCCGGGACTTTCTCCCAGTCGGCGAACTCCTGGGTGCTGAGCCCGTTATAAATCCCGTCCAGATAGCAGAACAGCGTCACCTCGTGCCCCTTGTCCAGGGCGGCCGCGGCCAGCTTTGACACCGTTGCCCATTTTTCTGTCTGGAACGGCCCTTCAGTCAACAAGAAGTTTATATTAGCCATTTTCTCCTCTTTTCGTTTTGCGGCATCCCTGGAAGAAACGAAACCGGAACCCCGCCACTCAGAACCACAAGAACCTGAAACAGTTACATCTTTGTGATGCGTCTATCTGTGTTACTAGATCAAGAGAATCAACTTCGAAAGTCAGATGCTATCAATTAATCACCCTCCTTGTCGGATCGGTTTCTGAAGTTCACGCAGCCGCCCAACAAGCAGCCCCGACGACTTGGATAAAGCTATACCCTTATTATGTCCATCTCACGTTAATTTCAGCCATAGATCTCGTTAGGCAAGGTTAAGCCGGTCGGCATACGACCTCGCATCCGGCCGTTGTCAGCCATTTGTGCCTGACGCTGCCTGCGCTATCGGCCAGGTGCCATAATGCCATGAGTCGCTGATGAACTTACTGTTCTTCAGGCCCGAATTTGTGACTCCATAGGGTAGAATAGCGATTGAACATGGTCACTCCACCTGAAATCAGCAAGCAGGTCGAAGAGCTCCGCCGGGATCTCGACCGCCACAACCACCTCTATTATGTCCTGGACCAGCCGGAGATCAGTGACGCCGAATACGACCGGCTCTTCTCCGAACTCAAGGATCTCGAGGAAGAATATCCCGGGCTGCAGTCGCCGGATTCACCTACCCAGCGGGTCGGCGCCGAACCGCTGGCAGCCTTTACCCAGGTGCGGCATCCGCTGCCGATGCTCTCCCTGGCAAACGCTCGCAACGAGCTGGAGCTGGAGGACTGGCATCACCGCATAATCAAACTGCTCACCGATGCAGGTCAGAAGCCAGAGGACGCCGGTCAGGAAGCCGAAAACGACCTTCTGAAGACCGACAACATCGCTTTCGTCGTCGAGCCAAAGATCGATGGTCTGGCCATCTCGCTTATTTATGAAAACGGCAGCCTTGCCCGCGGCTCCACGCGCGGCAACGGCGAGGTCGGAGAGGATGTAACCAACAATCTGCGAACCATTCATGCTATTCCGTTAGCCCTCCGTCTGGAACCTGGCGAGCTGCCCCCCGCGGTCGTCGAGGTACGGGGCGAGATCTACCTGCCTCTAGCGGCTTTCCAGCGATATAACGAGGAGCGCGCAGCCGCTGGTGAGCCGACATTTGCCAACCCTCGCAACGCCGCCGCTGGCTCGGTTCGCCAGCTCGACCCACGCATTGCCGCGCGGCGTCCGCTGAGCATCTGGTGCTACCAGGTGGGTTATTCGGAAGGGCTAGAGCTGGAGTCCCATTCGCAGGCTCTCGACTGGATGATATCCCATGGCTTCAAGGTCAACCCCCTGGTTGAGCGCTACGCAGATTTCACGGCAGTCATCGACGCCTGCCGCGGCTGGGAGGAGCGCCGGTCCGAACTCGACTACGACATCGATGGCGCCGTCGTCAAGATCGACTCCTATGCCATGCACGATGCCCTGGGTGTCGTGGGACGCGACCCACGATGGGCGGTAGCCTTCAAGTTCGCTCCAAGCACGGCGGTCACCCATCTTTTGAAGATCGGCGTCAACGTCGGCCGCACCGGGGCACTCAACCCTTACGCGGTCATGGAGCCGGTCGAGGTCGGCGGTGTCACCGTCAGCCAGGCCACGCTGCATAACGAGGAAGATATCAATCGCAAGGACATCCGCGAAGGGGACTGGGTTGTGATCCAGCGTGCCGGCGATGTCATCCCCCAGGTTGTCAGCCCGGTGATCCAGAAACGCACGGGCGCGGAGCAGGAATTCCGCCTGCCCGATCTGTGCCCTTCCTGTGGTTCGCACACTGTGCGCCCCGAGGGCGAGGTCGTTGTCCGCTGCCCAAACCGCTCCTGCCCATCGCAGATAGTCGAAAGCATCAAGCACTTCGTCAGCAAGGGGGCCATGGATGTCGACGGTGTCGGCGAGAGGCTGGTCGAGCGGCTCTTCAGCCTCGGGTTTCTCAAGAACATGGCAGATCTCTATACACTCAAACCCGAAGAACTCATCGGCCTGGAGACCTCCAGTTCGGTCAACCAGCAGGGAACGACAGTCAGCCACCGGCTACAGGAAAAAAGCGTGGCCAACATCTTCAACGCACTTGATGATTCGCGCAAACGCCCGTTTCACCGGGTTCTCTTCGCGCTTGGGATACGCCACGTGGGCTCCATAAACGCGCAACTTTTGGTTTCCAGTTTCCATTCAGTCGACGCCCTGATGACAGCCTCACCCGAAGAAATATCACAGGTGGAAGGTATCGGCCCGATCATTGCCGAGGCCGTTCGCGACTATTTCGCGGAACCACACAATCTGGAGACGGTCGAGCGGTTGCGTCGGGCAGGGCTGCAGTTCGAAGTTGACGCTGGCGAAGCGGCCGCGCCAAAACCGCTCGCGGGCAAGACATTCGTGCTGACCGGCACACTTTCATCTTTGGGGCGCGCCGAAGCGAAGGAAAAGATAGAGGCTCTCGGCGGCAAGGTGTCTGGCTCGGTTGGAAAAGGAACCGACTTCGTCGTCGCCGGGGAGAATCCGGGTTCGAAGCTGGCAAAGGCAGTAAAGCTGGAGAAGCAGATTCTTTCGGAAGAAGAATTCCTGGCGACAATCACTTCGTGAATGCCGGAGCATTCAGTCCTGGGGGCTGAACTCCTCTTCAGTGTTGATCCCGTACTGGCTGTATTTGCCGATGACATTTTCCTTTATCTCTTCTGTTTCCAGTCCTTCTGAGTTCCACCGGATCACGTCCAGTGCGATGCTCACTCAGGTAGGTCAGGTGGAGCCGTGGCTGGTAAATACGATCTTGTCGGCGCTCCATGATTCGACGAAGCAGTCAAGATTGCTGTGATGTTTACCGGTTAGCGAACAGCCGCAGAAGCAGGGGATCCTGCTGAAGAGCTCAGGCATCTCTGCGGCGGCCTGGTAGGCAAGCTCGGATCCGCGAACGGCCCCAGGATCGCTCACAAAGTCAGGCAGCTGAAAAACCGGATCCTGCATGGCAGCGTTGCTTAGCGATGTAAAGACAGCGAACCCGCCCAGAGCCAGTGTCATCAGCAGCAGGACACAGATGATTGTGAAGAACGATGAGAACCCGGGGGAACCGGATATATTTTCGTCAAACACAATAAAACCTCTCGTCCAATCAGCCAACGGAAACCTGTTACTGCATCGACCCTGATTCCGAAAACAAAAAGCCCCGGAATTCCGGGGCTTTTTTATGTAACTGTTTTTCCCTGTCTGGCGGAGGTTCATGCGCCATCCCGGGTGTTATCCACTGTCGTTACGGTACCGCTGGTGTAGGAGTCGGCGTATAGCCGAGCTTTGAATACTCGGCGTCGATCCTGGCCCTTATTTCCTTAAGTGGTACTCCTTCTTTTTGCCACTGGCTCACGGCCAGTGCGATATCCACTCATATGTCTCAACCGGCGGCATGCTTGTCGAAGACTAGGTCATCACCGCTTCCCGACGCTATGAAGCAGTCGAGGTTGCTGGTATGCCCGTCAAGCTCTCCACATCCACAATAACAGGGGATGAATTTCAGGACATCCTGGTTATCCACTGCGAACTGGTATGCTTCGGCTGTTCCCTTGGGAACGGTCGGCCCGTTGACGTAATCCGGCAGCTTGACACCGCCTGTCGAGGCTTCATCTCCTCCACGGGTCAGAACCCATCCCATCACTCCGCCGAGCACCCCGACGACGATGATCAAAGCCGCAAAGATGCCGATCGACAAAGCCGAACTGGATGCTCCCTTGCCACCACCCGCCTTGCCCCCTGCAGGTTTTTTCTTGTTCTTGGCCAATTTTCACCACCTTCCTGAATTACTGGTTATGCTTGATGTTGCAGTAAGGCCCACTGACGTCACAGGGCTCAGACTCGAATTCCAGTGTCGAATGCACAATCCCGAAGTCGCGCACCAGCATCTTCTTCAGGTCAGCCAGAATGCGGCTGCTTTCGCTGATCATCACATCCTCGACTACGACATGGCAACTGAGCGCGTAGATCTCGGAGCCCAGGGTCCATACGTGGATGTCGTGGATGTCCAGTACACCATCCTCTTCCTTCATCTCACCGACCAGCAGGTCCACGTCGATGGCCCTCGGAGAACTTTCCAGGAAGATCTCCAGCGTTTCCCGGATGATCTGCCAGGCTCCCCAGAGGATCGCCAGTCCGAGGCCCACGCTGATCAGCGGGTCGATAACATACCAGCCCGTAACCAGGATAATCAGACCGGCGACGACCACCGCTGCCGACGCCGCCGCGTCACCCAGCAGATGCAGGATGGCGCTGCGGATGTTGATATCACCCGAAGACCTGTTTCTCAGGACTCCTATTATTCCAAGATTAGCACAGAGAGCCAGTGTGGCCGTAATCATGACGATGGCTCCGCCGACCGGTTGCGGATCAAGAAAGCGCTGGTATGCCTCATAAAAGATCCATAAAGTGACAGCTACCATCGCCAGGGAATTGATCAATGCGGTGAGAATGCCGGTGCGGTGAAAGCCGAAGGTCTTCGACGCCGTGGGCGGCTTCCGGGCCTGCTCGATGGCGAACCAGGTTATGCCCAGCGCCGCCATATCCGTGAAGTTGTGCATGGCGTCACTCAGGAGCCCCAGGCTGTCCGCCATGATGCCGGCCACGACTTCCGCCACCACGATCAGCAGGTTGAGCGCGATGCCGGCGATCAGCCCGCGTTTGATGCTCTTCGCAGGAATTCCCGGCCTTCCGGCCGCTCCGTGGTTGTGGCCGAAGACTCCATGGCTGTGTCCGCCGTGGCGGTTTTTGCCGTGGCTATCGACACTTTGGCCGGCGCCGTCATGGCTGTGTGAATGGGTGTCAGCCGAGCTCATTCTTCCCGGCCCTCCTCGAACGCTTCCCAGCCTTCCTTGATGACCAGTGGCAGCATCGCCAGGGCGGCCAGCGGATCGGCCCAGCCCCAACCGAAGGCGGCGTTCAGGCCGAGGCCGGCAAGCAGGATCAGTGAAAGATATGAACAGACCCAGGTTTCCATGGCATCCGCAGCCAGCGCATGGCTATTCAGCCCGCGCGCCGTTCGCTGTTTCAGGAAAGCCAAAGCCGGCATGATGACGAGCGAGGCTACGGCCAGGATGATCCCGACCGTGCTCTCTTCAGCTCCGCCACCTGTCACAAGCATGTATCCTGCCTCGATCGCTATATAAGCGGAGAGAGCGAAAAAGGTCACGCCGATGATCAGCAGGGCACGGCGTTCCAGGGAGGAATGTTCGGCTTCGGAAATGTCGGCGCCGATCTGAGTTTCCCGCCTGAGCCTCCATAAAAGGGTCATACCGGCGGCAATCTCGATGACGCTGTCAAGTCCGAAACCCACGAGGGCGACGCTGCCTGCGAGCACGCCCGCCAGTATCGCGACGACACCTTCGAAGGCGTTATAGCCTATCGTGAAATATTCGAGCGCCACTCCTCTGGCCAGCAGGGCGGACCGGCTGCGTTCTGGCGCTGTAATGTCCGGCGTAGTATCCATGCGGTCATTCGGGGGCATTGTTGCCGGCTGCTCCCACGTCTTCCTCCGCGATATGCGCGATATGGCTTATTCCCTGCTGAAAAAGTCTTTCCACGTGTTCATCATCCAGCGAGTACCAGGTGATGCGCCCTTCCTTGCGGAATTTCACCAGGTCGGCCAGGCGCAGCACCCGCAGCTGGTGGGAGATCGCCGACTGGGTCATGTTGAGAGCAGCGGCGATGTCGCAGACGCAAAGCTCGTGCTGAGACAATAACGAGATGATCCGCAGCCTAGTGGGGTCGGACATGGCCTGGAAGATCTCGGAAAGCTGGGATGCCGTTTCCCAGTCCAGAGAGGTTTCCTCAAGCTGTTCGACGAGCTCAGGATGGATGCACTCGACATCGCAGACGTAGCTTTCGGCCGTCTTGCGTCTGCCCGCTGCTTCTTTATCGGACTTGCCCTTTGGGAGTCTTGTATGAATAGATGAACGCATACTCATATATTAATCGGTCCGGGCGATCAGGTCAATAAAAGAGGTTTGTATAATGCTGGCGGGTTCTAGGGGCAAGCAGCTCAATAAAAAAGAAGGCCGGGTTACCGGCCTTCTTTGAAGATACTCATTGTGATCGACGCTTCACGGCGGTCACGCCGCCAGCGATCGATTTTGCTTAGTAAACTGTGACAGTGACCGTCCTTCGGCCCCAGGAGTATGCCTCGCCGCAGGGCAGCCAGACGTCGATGATGTTGCCCTGTATGGCCCCACCAGTATCCGCTGCGATGGCGTCGCCATAGCCGGACACGTGCACCCGGCTTCCCAGCGGGATAACGCTGGGATCGACCGCGATGATGCCGCGACCGACCGGCATGCCGGTGGCGGTGGTGCCGCCCAGGCAATAAGCCGTGGATTCAAAAGTGGAGCTGGAGCCACCACCGGATGGTGGCGACGGGTTCTCCACATAACCGCCACTATCGTCAGATGATTCCGCAGACTGCTGGATCTGGTTCATGCGAGCCTCGATGTCGGCGGCTTCAGCCTGCAGCTGTGCCAGCTGGCCGTCGGCCGACAGTTTCTCGTACTCCAGGGAGCTGACAAAGCTCTGCTGGCGGTTCTGGGCACCTAGCAGGTTGCCCTGCGCCGCGCTGAGCTCCTCGATGGAAGCCGCGAGCTGGTTCTGCATTTCCGAGAGGCTGGCGATCTTTTCCTCGATGCCTTGCTTTGCATCCTGGACTGAAACGATCAGCTCCCGGTCCTCGTCGGCGATTAAGTTGATCATGTCGACGCGATTGAGGAAGTCGGAGAAATCGCCGGCGCCCATCATCACTTCGAGGTAGCCGACGTCATTGCTCTTGTATGTGCCGCGAAGCCGCTTCTCAAGGGCTCCCACGCGCTCGGTCAAACGGGACTGGTATTCGTCCAGGCGAGCCTGTTCGCCCACGATAGCAGCCTGAGTATCCGCCCGCCTCTGGGTTATCTCTGAGATATCGGTGCTGTAACGGCTGACTTCGCTGTCTACTGCGACCAGTTCCGTCAGTGCCTGCCGGTAATTCGCATCCAGCTCCTGTGACCTGGCTTCGAGGTCGCCGATCTGCTGGCTGGTCGCGCCAAGGTCTTCTGAGGGAGTCGCCAATGCGGATGGAATGGCGAGGAGTGGGAGAAGAAGAATCGGAAGTGAGAAGAAGAGTTTTGGCAGGATAGATGATTTATGTTTGACTAAGTGTCTTATAAAACCCGCTAGGATAACATCCTCCAATAATTGATGACGGTACACCCCGGGAGGCCCTAATCCCCACTACAGAGCCGAAAATGCCCGCAAAAAACGGCCGTGGCTTCCAGAAAATGTCGCAAATACCGCTATTTTCCCCACTTTTCACTGACCTCTGGGTTCTGGACCCCGGCCGAAGTGCGACTATAGCATCCCCCAAAATGACATGCAAGCTATATAGTGACGATTGTCGCTATCCTGAATCCGGGGTTTCGGATGGCAGGGGAAGCGGCATGCGGCTAGAATCCGGTAGGCGAACAGGATGGGGCCGCTATCATCAAATCAGAATAATTAATGGAGCCGTGCTATGGATTGGAAACTTCTTATAACCGCATTCATCACGATGGTGGTGATAATCGATCCTGTGGGCAATACGCCGGTCTTTCTCATTCTGACTGCAGACAGCAACGCGGGGCAACGGCGCCGCTTTGCCATACAGGCTGTCCTGGCGGCGGCAGCGGTTATCTTCCTGTTCGCGTTCTTCGGCCAGTATATCCTGGATTATCTCGGGATCTCCGTGGAGAGCCTGACTATCGCCGGCGGCATCCTTCTTGGCATCGTGGCGCTCGACATGATGAAAGGGAAGCTCGATGCCAACCAGAAGGTGCGTCGCGGCGCCAACGCGGCGCTGGTTCCACTGGGAACACCACTGCTGGCGGGACCGGGCGCTGTGGTGGGCGCCATGCTGCTCATGGAGCGCTCTGGCGACGCCGGTGACAAGGCCCTGGTGGCCGGAGGCATCCTGGCGGCGCTGGTGGTGGTCCTTGTGGCGCTGCTGGCCGCGGGATGGCTCGTAAAAGTATTAAAAGACACGGGCATAGACCTGCTGACCCGAGTCATGGGCATCCTGCTGGCCGCAATCGCCGTGGAATTCATCCATCAGGGGATA
Organism: Thermoleophilia bacterium; assembly: GCA_030650885.1. Classification (GTDB taxonomy): domain Bacteria; phylum Actinomycetota; class Thermoleophilia; order BMS3ABIN01; family BMS3ABIN01; genus JACRMB01. The sequence continues at coordinate 3,761 of JAUSDE010000012.1, read as the reverse complement.
TCCAGCTGGGCGAACTGATTATTTTTCATCCTCAAGATTAAAACCGTCTGGAATCGGGGAGACTTTGAGGAGCCGATCACGGTCTTCCCCGTTAAATCGCATTCATTTATCAGCAAGTACAAGGAGGAGAAAATGGCTATTTTTAAATGCGACGAATGTGGATCGTCGAAAGAAGGACGATGCAAACCCAAAAAGTGCCCCGATTGCGGAGCCGAAGGCACGATGACCAAGCAGGGATGAAATACCAGCTGATGAAATGGCTACCGGCACGAAAGGGACTATATGAAAGGTGTTGAGATCAAGCCGGATATCCACTGGGTCGGAGCTATCGACTGGCCCGTGCGGGATTTCCACGGTTATGTAACCCCCAAGGGGACGACTTACAACAACTATCTGATCAACGACGAAGATATAACGCTGGTGGATACGGTCAAATATGATTTCGCCGAGGTGTCGCTTCGCAATATAGCCAGCATCGTCGACCCGGCGAAGATCAAGAACATCGTTATCAACCATGTGGAGAACGACCACGTGAGTTCGCTGGGGACCTTCATGGATATCGTCCCGTCGGCGCATATATATATAAGCGAGCGCGGCCGGCAGGTTATCGAGCGGTTTTTTGATATTTCAGCATGGGACATAACCGTGGTCAAAACCGGGGATGAGCTGAAATGCGGCAAATACACGCTGCAGTTCATCGAGACGCCCATGCTTCACTGGCCGGATTCGATCATGACCTACGTCAGGGAGGCGAAACTGCTGATCTCCCAGGACGCCTTCGGGCAGCATCTGGCCACCAGCGTCAGGTTCGATGACGATTTCATCACCTGCGCATCCCACTCACAGCTGGACGAGGCTGTCATCGATTACTACGCCAACATCCTCATGCCCTTCGGAGCCCTGATCAAGTCCAAGATCAAGGCGATCCTGGATATGGGCATCCCCATCGACATGATCGCTCCGGACCACGGGCTTATCTGGCGCGGAGCGCCGGAGCACGTGCTCGACATGTATATGGGCATGGCCAACGGCAGGGCCGACCTGTCCATCGCGATCATCTATGACACCATGTGGAAGAGCACCGAGATAATGACCGAACCGCTGGTGCAGGGAATAACCGATGAGGGCGTCGACTGCAAGGTCATCAAGCTTCGCGAGACACCAATGAGCTTCGCCATCACTGATGTATGGAAGTCCCGGGCCTTTCTGGTAGGTTCGCCCACTCTCAACAACGAGGTTTTCCCGTCAGTTGCGCAGTTCATGACTCATCTCAGGGGCTTGAGGCCGAAAGACCGTATGGTCGGGGCTTTCGGCAGCTACGGCTGGGGAGGCGGCGCCGTCAAGTGGCTCTACGGCCAGTTCGAAGAGATGAAGCTTGAGGCTGTCGCGGGAGGCCCGGAGGTCAAGTACAAGCCATCGTCTGAGGAGTTCGCACAATGTTATGAATTCGGCCGGGAGTTCGCCAGGCAGGTTCGTGATTATCATAAAAAATACGAGTAATAAGCGAAAAGGAGAAAAAATGCAGTACGAGTGCAGTGTATGCGGTTATATCTACGATGAAGAAAACGAGGATGTGCCATTTGCCGATCTTCCCGAGGACTGGACCTGCCCCACATGTGGGGCGCCCAAGGAAGCATTCGAGCTGGTCGAATAGATGACAGTTGATATCAAGAAGATACCTGGAGGCTTCGAAGTCGACGGCCTGTTGCTGATGAAAGGTAAGTGCGGCTGTACCTCTCTGGCAAAATGCTGTTATTCGTGGTCAAAGGTCAAGCACAAGGGTGACGCCATCAACTTCGAGGCCAAGCTATCGGCCCCCGACACCAAAGACAATTACTCCTGGGGCTACACGGTCACAAAGGATGGGATCACGGTGAATGTCGCCGTCGAGGACGCCCGCGACAAGGATATCTATTCGGGGTTCATCCCGCCTGCGGTTGAGGAATGGGAGAGCCGCGGCTGGCAGGTCGCGGAAAAGACCGGTGACCGTGAGGACGGCGTCGTCTGGCGCTGCGCCATGTGTAAGTGGTTATACAAAGAGAACGAGGAAGGGACTCCCTTCGAGGAACTTCCCGACAACTGGAAGTGCCCGGTGTGTGGGGCGCCGAAGGCTGAGTTCGAAAAAATCGGATAGAAAGGAATCAAAATGGCTGAAAAAGGATTGTTCTGCGGAGTCAACGAGCCGGCGGACCCGGCGAACCTGACCGAAATGGAGAAGAAGCACGTTCCCGTGATCGACTGCCCGGAGACCGTCAAGGCGGGCGAACCGTTCCAGGTGAAGATCAACGTGGGCGAGATGCCCCACGTGATGGAGGAAGCCCACCACATCCAGTGGCTGGAAGTCTGGTTCGGCAAGAATTTCAACGCCCGCATCGACCTGACGCCGGTCTTCACCCGGCCGGAAGTAACGATCACACTGGTCAAGGGCAGCCTGCACAAGACTTCGACGCTGAGAGTGACGGAACGCTGCAACATGCATGGGCAGTGGGAATCGACCAGGGAAGTGACGGTTACTGAATAAGCCGGGCATCGCAAGAGGCAGCTTTGAAAAACCACCTCCCGGGCTTTCCAAAAACCGCCTCTCGGGGCTTAATATCCCCTGTAAACGGGTCAGGTAACTCGGAGAATACCCTTAAATCAGAGTCAGGGTCTTGAGCGCGCGGCCTTATTGATGATGCCCGTGCTCGTGTTCTTCCGGCTGCCGGTCTTCGTGCTGATGTTCACGCTCATTTCCATTCCCGTGCCTATGCATTTTCGCCGAAACATTTTCCACCTCGGCCTCGGGCTGGTTCATCATCTTCAGCATCGCAATGCCGCCGGTACGGATGAACCTCACCAGCAGGATCGCCCCACCGATCAGGAACAGGATGTTGAGTGCTGTCGTATAACTAAGGCTCATCCCGCTCAATTCTGACTCCAGGTCCCTTCTTTCCGGAATCAGCCCGAGAGCGTCAAAGAGGATCTCGACTATAAGGCCCGCCGCCACCATCGCCGCGTAAGAAGTCATCAGTAAGAAGAGGCTCATTCGGATGCCATAATATTTCCTGTAGATGTTAAGGATGGGCAGGACGATAAGATCAGCGAAGATGAAGGAGATGACTCCACCGAAGCTGATCCCGCCGGTCCAGAGTACGACGGCCAGAGGGACGTTGCCGATCGAACAGACGAAAGATATGACCGCTACCAGTGGTCCTATGATCGGCCCCCAGATCTTGGCGAAGGTTCCGCTGTCACTGAAAAACAGGCCTTGCCAGAATGTCTCCGGGACCCAGGCCGCCAGTGATCCGGCTATAAGCAGCCCCAGGGCGATGTCCCTCCAGATGGCAGCCCAGTCCATCACGAAATAATGGCTTGTCGCGGTGAAACCACGGCTCGAGAATATCCGTTTCCGCAGCGGGCCTTCCGTGACTGACATATCCATCCGGGCATGGCCTTCCATCTGCCCGGGTATGCCCTTCTCCGCCTGGATACGTGCTTCATCGACCATGCGCTTCTTGAGGAAGATCCTGAAGAGGATGGCCAGCATGATGATCATCAGTGGCCCGCCGATGAATTCAGCCAGGGTGAACTGCCAGCCAAGCAGAAGCAGCATGATGATTCCCAGCTCGATCACAAGGTTGGTCGAGGCGAATTCAAAAACGATGGCCGCGGTGAAGTCGCCGCCCTTCCTGAAAATCGAGCGGGCGATCGCTACCGACGCATAGGAGCAGGAAGAGGAGGCGATGCCGAGGCTGGTGGAGATGGCGAGCGAACGCGGGGAA
>JAUSDE010000008.1 GCA_030650885.1 Thermoleophilia bacterium | reverse complement strand
CATGTCGACCCGGCTGAGAAACCGGGATGCTTCCCCGGGAGAGATCGCCGGGTCTTGCAGCGCCTCAACCATCGCCCGGATACCTGCCAGCGGCGTGCGCAGCTCATGCGAAACAGTAGCCGCGAACTGGGAGCGCAGCTCACCGAAGTCCATGGTGGCGGCTACGTCCTGAAGGAATACCAGGCATTCCACTACATCACCCGAGCGGTATGGGACAAGGCGCGCCTGGTAGGTCTGGCGGCCCCCGGCGTATAGCCTGACGGTCACGACGGCAGGCTTGAGCGACGCCATCGCCGACCGCGCCGCTTCATCCAGATCATGGCTGCCCATGGTCTCCAGCAGCCCGCGGCGGCGGCGCGGCTGGTCCAGCTCCTCCTCGGCCCGCGCGCTCAGATCGACGATCACGCGCTGTTCGTCCAGCAGCAGGATGGGCAGGGGAGAATCAAGAAGCATTCTATCAATGCGGGTTTTATAAAGCGGCAGGGCAGCCGCGTTATCAGCGCATGCAGCCAGGTCGCGGGCGGCATCTTCTAGCGGTTTGCCGTCGGTTGCCCGGATAGCTGCAGCAATCGAAGCACGCTCTGAACGTGATTTCAGCAGGATCATCATGCTGACCGCCAGGGCGCCGAGCAGGGTGCCGCAGATTGCCAGCAGTATTATTTCAGCCGTGCTCATGGACGGCGCTTCCGGCGATGATGCGGTCCGTGATCAAGACGGTTCGTTTCGTGAGTATCAGAAGCCATCGCCGGATCACTCGCCAAATCGATGGTCCGGGTCGTTGTCGAAATATTTTCCATCCAGATGTCCCGTGACCAGGAAGTCGATGCGCTCTCCCATGTCGACGACCTGGTCGGCGATGCGCTCGATGTAGCGGCTGGCGAGGGCGATGTGCGTGGCCCATTCCGCGGAAGATGCTTCTTCCTCCTTGGGGTGAAGGAGGCGTCCCAGGATCTCCTTGTACATCTCGTCGATGGGCTCGTCGAGCTCTACCAGCGATTTGGCTAGTTCCACATCCCGGTCGGCGAAGGATTTGATTCCCTGGCGCAGGACTTCAAGGGCCTGGGCTGACATCTTTCGAAGCAGATCCATATAAGGTTCGGCGCCGGCTGTCCGCTCCAGGCGCTTGGCTATCTTGGCGATGTTGACCGCCAGATCGCCGATGCGCTCCAGGTGGAGGCTGACCAGCAGGCAGGTGTGCAGCAGCCGCAGGTCGCGGGCGACAGGCTGTTGCTGGGCCTGCAGCGAAAGGCACTTGCCTTCGATCCAGAGGTTGAGTTCGTTGATGTCGTCGTCCCCGGCGATCACCGCGTTGGCCAGGGAACGGTCGCCTTTGAAGAGGGACTGGGTGGAGAGGTCAACCGCCTCGACCACCAGGCTCCCCATGCGCAGGATCTCCTCGTTAAGCTGCTTGAGCCCGTCATGAAATGATTGTCTGCCCATAGTTATCCGAACCTTCCCGTGATGTAGTTTTCAGTTTCCTTGCGGTCAGGCATGGTGAAGATCTTGCTCGTTGGTCCATATTCCACAAGCCGGCCGGGCTCCCCTGTTTCCTGGATCAGCATGAAGCCTGTGTATTCAGATACGCGCGCTGCCTGCTGCATGTTATGTGTGACGATGATGATCGTGTAATTCTTCTTGAGCGAGTCCATTGTATCCTCGATCTGCTGCGTCGCTACCGGGTCCAGCGCCGAACACGGCTCGTCCATGAGGATGATCTCCGGCTCAACTGCCAGAGTTCGCGCGATGCAGAGACGCTGCTGCTGGCCGCCGGAGAGTTCCATGGCTGAGGTTTTCAGCTTGTTTTTTACCTCTTTCCAGAGAGCCGCCTGTGTCAGCGCACGCTCGACGATGCCGTCCAGCTCATCGCTGCTCTTTCTTCCCTGGATGCGGGGGCCATAAGCCACATTGTCATAGATGGATTTAGGGAAGGGGTTGGGCTTCTGGAAGATCTCGCCGACCCGGGAGCGCAGCCCGACCACGTCTACGTCGGCTGCATAGATATCCTTGCCGTCGAGTAGTACCTCTCCTTCGACCCTGGTTTTGCCCATGACTTCATGCATCCGGTTCATCAGCCTCAGTACCGTCGACTTGCCGCAGCCGGAAGGGCCGATGAGCGCCGTCACCGTGTTCTGCCGGATCTCCAGGTTGATGTCTTCCAGCGCCTTGAAATCGCCGTAGTAGAAATCGACGCCCTTGAGCTGCACGATGCTTTTTGTTGCGATGTTTTTCGTCGCTTCCGCGGCTACCATTTTTTCTTCCTCCTGAATCTTGCCCGGACGGCGGCGGCCGTGAGCGTGAATGAAAGTACCAGCAGTAACAGCACCAGCGCGGTGCCCCATTTTATCTCATCGGGCATGCCCGGCACTTGCGTGGATATGGTGTATAGGTGATATGGCAGCGCCATCGCCTGGCTGAATGGTGAATCGGGCAGGGTAGGCAGGAAGAAGGCCGCCACCGTGAACATGATAGCCGCGGTCTCGCCGGCAGCGCGTCCCACGGCCAGCACCGTGCCCGTTATGATCCCGGGGATGGCATTGGGAAGAACCACTCGCCTGATCGTCTGCCAGCGCGTTGCTCCCAGTGCAAACGACGCCTGCCGGAACGACTGCGGTACTGCTATCAGGGCTTCTTCAGCAGCGGTGATGACTACGGGCAGCACCAGCAGGCCGAGCGTGAGCGAGCCCGCCAGCAGCGAGGTGCCGAATTGCATGAGCAGTACGAACAGGCCCAGCCCGAACAGTCCGTAGACCACGGAAGGCACCCCTGCCATGTTGGCTATCGCCAGCCTGATGTAACGGGTCAGGCGCCCCTGGGTGGCGTATTCGGTCAGGTAGACCGCAGCGAGGGTCCCGATCGGAACGGAAAATATCACTGTGCCGAGCACCAGGTAAAAAGTGCCGACGATCGCAGGGAAAATACCGCCCGCCTTCATCCCCTGGCTTGGCATCTGGGTCAGGAACTCTGGTGTGAGCGCGCGCCATCCTTTCATCACCAGGTAGACGAGGATGGCTATCACCGGCGCCACGGCGATAAGTGTGATTAGCGCCATCGCCGAGTGCGCGATCTTCTCGTATACCAGTTGTTTGCGGTGAGTCTTCAGATCATTCGCTTTCGCGGTAGCGATAGAGGATAAGGTCGGCGATCCAGTTGACGGCGAAGGTTATGACGAACAGCACCAGGCCTACGGCGAAGAGGGCGAAATAATGGGAGCTGCCGAAGACAGTCTCGCCCATCTCCTGGGCTATCGTTCCCGTGAGTGTTCGGACCGGTTTCAGGGCCGAATCTACTGAGGTCGGCATAACGGCGGCGTTACCGGTGACCATCAGCACTACCATGGTCTCGCCGATGGCCCGGCCGATTCCCAGCATGACAGAAGCGGAAATGCCGGACATCGCCGCCGGGACTACAACGCGACCGGTGGTCTGCCAGCGAGTCGCTCCCATGGCCAGCGAGCCCTCGCGATACGAACGGGGCACGGCGTTGATGGCGTCTTCAGCTATGGAGACGATGGTCGGCAGGGCCATGAATGCCAGCATTATGCCGCCGGTCAGCGCTGTCAGCCCGGTATTGAGATTGAGCAGATCCTGTATAAAAGGTGCGAGAAGGGTGAGCCCGATGAAAGCCAGCACAACCGAAGGAATAGCCGCCACGATCTCCATCAGGGGTTTGAGGATCTCCTTGAGCCAGCCCGGGGCGATCTCGGCTATGTAGATGGCCGTGCCGATGCCCAGCGGGATGGCGATGACGATGGCGATCACTGTCACCAGCATCGAGCCCAGTACCAGCGGCAGGATGCCGAAAACCGGAGGTTCCGAGATGGGATACCAGTTCTGGCCGGTGATGAAATCGATAGGCGAGTAAGTGCTGAACAGCGACAGGGCATCGCGAGTCAGGAAGGCAAAAATAAGGACAACTACAGCTATGGAGAGGACTCCACAGGCGAGGATGACCTTGCCGATTATGCTTTCCTTGATTTTCTGGGCGGTTCTCATCTTCCCCGTCACGCTCATTTTGTTTATATGTCGAAGCACCCCGGACGACTTGCGGTCCGGGGTGCTTCACATGCGATTCCTACCGTGTGCGTTATTTAGTAAGTGGTACGAACTCGAGCTGCTCGACGACCTTCTGGCCTTCCGGGCCTTTGATCCAGGCAAGGTAATCCTGCACCGTCTGCGATGCACCCTGCTTGGAGTACATGTAAAGCGGGCGGGAGACGGGGTAGCTGCCGTCCTGGACGGTAGCTACAGTAGGCGTGACCGCTGTGGAGGTTGCATCTTTCTTCACCTTCACGGCCTTGATGCTGTCGTCAACATAACCCAGTCCGACATAGCCGATCCCTTTCGGGTTCTGCTTGACCTCGTCGACGATCGCCTGCGATGAGGGAAGCAGCAGTGCGCTGGACGCGTATTCGACCTTGCCATCGCTCTTGCCCTTATTGAGGATATGCTCCTTGAAGAAGACGTGCGTTCCCGAGTTGCTCTCGCGGGAGAGGATGACGATCTGGCCCGGGCTGCCGCCGACTTCCTGCCAGTCGGTGATCTTGCCGGAGAAGATATCAGCCAGCTGGTCGACACTGAGCTCGCCGACACCGTTGGAGCTGTTAACAACAACTGCGATGCCGTCCAGCGCAACCTTGTTCTCGACGACTTCGACGCCCTTGGCGGCCGCGTCGTCTTTTTCCTTCTGTTTCATCTCGCGGGAAGAATCGGCGACGTCGGTGGTGCCATTGATGATGGCGGTTATGCCGGTGCCTGAGCCACCGCCCGTGACGGCGATATTGACCTGCGGATTTTCCTTCATATAATCCTCAGCCCACATCTGGGCGAGGTTCACCATGGTGTCGGAGCCCTTGACCTGGATGGCGCCGCCCTTGGAGCCGCCTGCGCCACCGGCTGAGGTGTTCTGGTTGCCGCAGCCGAAGGCTGCGAATGCGAGGCCGATCATGAGCCCCGCAGCCAGGAACGTGCCTATAATTCGTATTGAACTTTTAACTGTCATGCGTGTCTATCTCCTTTTGTGGTTCGTTTCTGTTGCAGAGTAGCAGAATGAAAATCCACGCAGGTTACAAAAGCGTGAATGAAATGTGAACAAATTGTGAACGGGCGGTATGACAACCCGTTCTTGCGAGGGGGGGATTATATCCAGGAGGCCGTTCATCAGGTGATATAGACGGCCTTGCTGGAGCACCTTGCCTTGTGCAGGTAGGCGTTTCCGTCACCGTCACCGCCGTCTATCTGGCCTTCGAGGTCGATGATGGCTTTCTCGACCCGCTTGAGCGGTATCCTCAGAGTCTCGCTGATGGAAGCGAGCTCAATGGGGAAATCCGCATGCACCTTGAGCATGTAGAGAATGCAGATCCTGTCCTCGTTGCTGCAGGCTTCCTTTTCCGGAAGGATAGTTGTGGTATTCACTTTCACCTCCTTTCGCGTATTCGTTTCTTCCTCCATGAATGCTAGATGTTTTTCTTCACGCGGAGGTTAAAAGGTGGTGAACGAATTGTGACAAGAAAGTGAACGGAGGAGCGGGAGTTGCAGGAGTCAGTCCGGCGCCTGGCATAGCGCAAGAGTTGTGCCGGGAATCTAACCCAGAGCCAGCGCCGTCGCCAGCATCAAACCGAAGCCGGCTGTGAAGAACATGGGGACGCGGTAATCCTTCCAGTTGGTCTCGTGGGCGATAGGCAGCAGGTCGCTGGTGGAGATATAGAGGAAGGTGCCCGCGGAGAGGCCGATCGCGAATCCGAGAACCTGGTCGCTGGCGCCGGAGAAGAACAGTCCGATGACTGCGCCGATAATAGCCTGCACTGCCAGCAAGATCAGGACCCACCATGCCTTCGAGCGTTTGTAGCCACAGGAAAGCATGACGCTGGCCACGGAGACACCGCTGGGGAAGCTGTGGGCCAGTACGGCGAAGGCGACTACCAGCCCCAGGGCAGCCCTGGCCTCGCCGCTGACGGCGATGGAAAAGCCGTCCAGCATGGTGTGGAAGCCGATGCCCACCAGCGCGAAGAAGCCGAATGGGTGGACTTTGCAGCCCTGCTCACGGCAGGCGTGGACCATGGTCACCTTCTCGATCAGGTACAGCAGCATGAAGCCGGCGAAGACGCCGAGTACTGCGCCCTCGTGCGCCAGGTCAAAGCTCTCCGGCAGCTTGTCGTTGATACCGGCAGAAAGAAGGACGCCCGCCGAAAACGCGACCAGCAGCGAGATGCCCCGCTCACCCAGCTGCTTGCGAACCAGCGGCAGGCTGCCTCCGGCGATGGTGAAGGCGGCGGCCAGGGAGGCCAGCAGTATGGACGTCATGGCGTCAGACATCAGCCACAACCTTGATATAGGCCTTACGGCTGCGAGGCCCATCGAACTCACAGAAATAAATGGACTGCCAGGTGCCCAGCACCAGGCGGCCGCCACTGACAAGGATCGTCTCAGAAGAACCGAACAGCGACGTCTTGATGTGGGCGGCGGAATTGCCTTCACCGTGAGCGTAGCCGTCGTTCCAGGGGATGACCTTGTCGAGTTCGGTTGTTATGTCACTCCGCACCGCGGGGTCGGCTCCCTCGTTTATGGTCACAGCGGCGGTCGTATGCGGTATGAAGACGACGCATAGGCCATCGGTGACGCCACTGTCGGCGACGGCTTTTTGCACGAAACCGGAAATATCTATCAGCTCGCTCCGGGAGTGGCTGGAAATCTTTATCTCATGCATTTTCAAATATCAGTCGCCATGATCGCCGTGCCTTTCGCTCTCGCCCTGTCACAATAGCCGTCCACATTATAAGAAATGAAGGAAAATAGCCCAGAAGCATCCCGATGCCAGGCCGACGAACATGCCTGCCAGGACGTCTGATGGAAAGTGTACGCCGACATAGACCCTGCTCCAGGAAACCAGCAGGGCGAGGCCGTAGAAGAGAGCAAAGGCCAGGAAGAATGGCCACACCGCAGTCATGAAATAGACATAAATAGTCGCCGCCGCGAATGACATCGCTGCGTGGGAAGAAGGGAACGATTTACTTGAAGGCACGCCGACGAGCGGCAGTAGTGCAGGATCGTCCAGCGCGGGTCTTTCATGGCCCAGGATCTGCTTTACGGCGTAGTTAATCGCCAGTGTTGAGTACACAACGACTGCCATGAAGACCAGCCTGGATACGATGCCAAGGAGACCGTCACCGGCCGCCCAGAAGACGGGCACCGCAAGCCCGATCCAGAGGAAGCCATTGTTACCGCTGACCGAGAGCGCGGTCAGCACCGCCTGAAGCGGCTGGACATGCCAGCGGGTGCGTAGCGCGATGAACAGGCGCCGGTCGAGGCCGTCGTTTTTCTCGCCCCCCGAAAGTTGTTCCTGATTCAATGAGCCTCCACTTCCGGCTGGTAGATTTCAAAAGCCAGGCCGGCGTTCACCAGGGTTTCCCTGACAGCCGCCAGGTCCTCATCGCGTATGGCGATGGCAAGCCCGCAAAGGCCGGTCATCGCGTCCGGCGGCTTAGGCACCACATCGCACCAGAAGCCGGCGTCGATGATGGCCTGCTCGCCCGCCATTGCCGTGTGGGTAGTATCGAAAAGGAGGATGGTCGTGTCTGACGCCCCGGAGCTGCTCGCTGGCGTTCCGTCGGTCCTGTTATTGTCTATCACGGTCAGCCGATTGCCCTGAAGGTCATCTGGTTTCCAGGCGCGATCTGAAAGACGCCGGCGGCATCTCCCTGGTTCACCGCAAAAGATATCTTGTGGTACGAATCCTCGTAGACCATGATCTCCTCGGGAGCCACATCCGAGAAGGAGCGCACAAAGGGGACCTTCCAGTTTTCCTCGCCGTGGCTCACCTCCAGCATGCTGCCAACTGCGGCGCCGACATGTTCCAGCTGCTCGCGGCTGAGATGAAGCTGTACGTTGCCGAAGCTGTCGACATAGATGGTGGTGGCCGTAACTTCCGGCCCGGCGATGGCTGGTTCGGGTAGTTCCAGTTTTGTCAGTCCTGCCACGGGCACAGAAGCGCCCAGCTTCTCCATGTCGACGCCCCGGGCAAGATGGGCGGCGGCTGGCGAAAACAGGTCACGCCCTTCAAAAGTCTTGCATACCTCGGGCAGGCTGTAAGTGGAACAGGCGAGCTCGACCGCCGCCTCAGGTCCGCCCAAAACATCGGCCGCGAGTGATAACAGACCGTTATCCGGGCCAACCAGGTATTGCCCAGAAACGGTGCGGATGGCAAGCGACTTTCGTTCTCCGCCGACTCCAGGATCGACAACCGCCAGGATCACGCTTTCGGGCATATAGGGGACGGCGTTGGCCAGGATGACCGCGCCCTGAAGGATGTCATGGCGTGCGACTCCGTGGGTGATGTCGATGATCTGCACCTCAGGGGAGATCTTTTTGATGACGCCACGGCAGGTACCGACGAAGTCGTCTGCCAGGCCGAAATCGCTGAGGAAGGTTATGAATTTTTGTTCCGCCATGATGCCCCCCAAAGAAGTGAATGTGACCGATATGCGCCACGCCGCCAGTATATCAAATCAAATAGCAGCCTCACGCAGCCTTGATCGGCTCGACGCGACCCGGGACCATGACTCCGCCTCGGCTCCCCGTCCCCACCGACGCTTCCGCCCGCGCCTTGATACCCAGCATCATGCGCCGCTCCATGATCGAATGTGCCGGTTCCAGCCCGTACTTGTTCCAGATGTAGCCGGAAAAACTCGGCCTGAAATCCGAACGGGTGCGGGCGATGAGCCTTGTGGTCTCCTCGTCGATCCTGCGCAGGAAGAAAGTCCAGGTCCCGTATGGAAGATTCTTGGCGAAATTCTCTGCCGGACTTCCGGGGGTGCGCAGAACCAGGGTCCGCTCGCGCTCAACCAGCACCACCTCGTAGTGCAGATCAGCGGGATAGCCTTCCCGGACCAGCCTGATCGAGTCCCCCGGCTCCAGGTGCTGGAATTCCGGAATGATCCGGTCGGCGCTATGGATGTCAAAGCCCAGCAGGTTCTCCAGCCAGTCATAGCTGTAGAGGCCACCGCGGCCCTGGCCCATCTGAACCAGCCAGGGCCAGACAAGGGCCGCTGGAGCGTGGATGTTAACTGCATGATTAGTCACATAACGGGGCGTCCCGACGATCTCATCGCCCGGCATCGCTGAGACCACTTCCGTTTCAGTGGCGCCCCATCGGAGGATCCGGGGCCGGAGGAACGAGGCATAACTGGCGATGGCGGCCATCGAGACCGAGGCGGCCATGCCGGATCTGGTTATCTTCATCCTGGGCTTCATGTGACTTTCAGGTTGAGAGTGCCCAGGGCGACGCTGGGCACTATATATAGCACTGGTTTCAGACCAGCAAGCGCGTTCTCCGTCCAGAAACCGCCTTCCTTCCTGGTCAGGTCGTCACCGATATTCAGACTGCCGAGAACCGAACCGGGCGTGATCTTGGCAGCGGTCGCGGCCGGCACGCTGATGGTAACGGCCGCAACGCCAGCGCTCATCCGGACCTCGCCATCGCGTCGCAGGGTTCCCCCGAAGTCGAGATCATAGGTGGCGGCGCCTCCATCTATGGTCATACTGGTGAAGTTGGCGTTAGCCAGGTTGCGCATGATCAGCGTCGAAGCGCCCGAGTCGACGTCGAACTCGTCGATCTCTTCCGGGTTAGGCTCCGAAAAATCGAGATCGCATCTGCCGGCGCCCTGTTTGATCGCCAGACGCTTCAGGGGCAGCCCGCCCAGTTCGACGGTGGCTTCGCTGGCGCCGGTTTCGATGATGAGGCCGAACGGGCGGCTCTTTCCCAGTTGAAGTTCCATGCGGGGCGCTCCCGCGAAGGGATTCTTAAGCCGCGATATCTTGCCGGACTGGGTTATCCGCACCGAGCCCCCGCCCTGGTCGTCGACTTTCGATTCCAGGCCGCCGGTGGGATCTTCGTAGGTCCCGCTGACCCAGGCGTCGCCATCAACCGCCGATATTTTGAGACGGCAGCCGCCGACGCTGACCTTCAGCCGAGGCTCTCCCGTTTCGGGCCATGGGACTTCGATGACCGTACTTTTTACTGTTTCCATGCGAACCTCCTCGACCAGATTCCCTGTAAGTTCCGGTTTCCCGGGTGAGGCGGAGTTCAAACACGCCGGATTTTATCCGTCCACCGCTTCTGCTATACTCTTGCCTCCCATTGCATAGCGGCGTTGTTGCCTGAAAAGGCCAGCGTTGCGCGAAATAACTCCCACTCCTGCTCCATGCACTGACATGGGGCCGCTTAGACCGAAGGAGGTGATTACCACGAGCAATTACGAATTAATGGTTCTGCTCAACCCTGAAGCAGAGCCCGCGCGCCAGACGGAAATCCTGGACCGCATCAAAAAGACGGCTACAGACGGCCAGGGTGTAGTTGATAATGTCGAGGAATGGGGCAAGAAACGCCTCGCCTACGAGATCAACCACATCCGCGACGCCTTCTATTATGTCATCACTCTCACCATTTCAGCGGCTGCGCTCGACGAGATCTCGCGCATCCTTAGGATAACCGACGAGGTGATCCGGTTCATGCCGATAGCCCTCAAGGAAAAAGTAGCCAGTGAGAGTTAAAGGAGGCCCACAATGGCCAGTATCAACAGAGTAGTCCTGGTAGGAAACCTGACCCGCGACCCCGAACTGCGGACGACGCCCAACGGCAAATCTGTCTGCACCCTGGGGCTTGCGGTGAACGAGAAATACAAGAACGACGCCGGCGAATGGATCGAGAAGCCCAACTACTTTGACATCGTAGTCTGGGGGGCCCAGGGAGAAAGCTGCGGCCAATATCTGAGCAAAGGCAGGCAGATCGCAGTGGACGGCCGCCTCAGCTTCCGCAGCTGGGAAGCTCAGGACGGCTCCAAGCGCTCAAAGGTCGAAGTGATCGCGAACACGGTACAGTTCCTTGGCTCGCGCCAGGACGCGGGAGCTTCAGGCGGTGCGGCGGCGAATGCGCCGGTCGCGGCCGGAGCTTCGTCAGGCCTTTCGCCCGACACGTCCGACTTTGATGCACCATCGGGATCGTCCAGCGACGACGATATCCCGTTCTAACCAGATAATCAGAAACAGAAACGGAAGGACATATGCCCCCATCATCATCATCAAGAGGACCACGCAAGCCTGGTGGCAAGAAGCCGTCATGGCGTGCCGGAGGCGGCGGCTCGCAGCGGCGCAAATACTGCTATTTCTGCAAGGAAAAAATCGAAGAGATAGATTACAAGAACTACAACCAGCTGCGGCGTTACGTCTCCGATCGGGGCAAGATACGCGCCCGGCGCGTGACAGGGACCTGCAGGCGCCATCAGCGCCAGCTGGCCATCGCCATCAAGCGTTCGCGCGAGATGGCGTTGCTGCCGTACCTGGTCAGATAACGCAGGAAAAACGCGCAAAACGCGAAGGACCCGGTAAGCGATATGAGCACTGAATCCAGATCCGCCCTCCTGCAGGACGGGGGCAAGGCCGTCGCATTTTCGGTCGGCCTGGGAGTCGTCATCGCCTTTGTGCCGCTGTTTTCAATCGTGGCAGTTCCGGCAATGCCGATCCCGGCGGCTTTCATAACGTCGCGTTATGGCGTATATGCCGGGTTGATCGTCAGCCTGCTGACAGGCGCGGCCTGCATGGCCCTGACCGCGCCGGTTGTCGGCTTTGCCGCTGGATTGCTGATATTCCTGCTGACTGCTATCGCCGGCCTGGGTGGCGGCCTGGCTCTAAGAAAAGGCGTCACCCAGTTCCGGCTGTTTGTTTCCATGGTGGTCGTCTTTTTCGCAGCGCTTTTCGTGTGGCTTGCCGCACTGTTGCTGTTGAGTGGCCAGGGACCGGTGAGCGCTATCGAATCGCTTGCCGACGCAACCGCGGAACCCAGCCGCCAGATCTACCAGTCGGTCGGGATGAACGAACAGGATGTGGACGAGGCCATCGCTCAGGCGAGGGAGTTCGCGCTGCTGCTGCCATATCTGGCGCCGGCGGTGCTACTGGTTGTATCCATCGCCCTCTCGGGGGCCAACCTGGCTATCGGACGGCGCGTCTTCGAACGGTTGCGCCAGCCGTTCCCGCGCGACTTTGTTTTTCGTGACTTGAGGATACACTGGGTGTTCGCCTATGCGATCATCATCGGGTTGCTGTGCGAGTTCCTGGCACCGTACGCACCGGAAAGGTATGTTTCGGCGCTCGAACTTACCGGTGCAAACCTGTTTATAATCGCCGAGGTGCTGTTTTTCATCCAGGGGATGGCCATCGCCAATTTTTTCCTCTGGGTCTACAAGGTCGCCAGGGTAAAGCGGCTGGCGGTCTATTTTTGTCTTGTCCTGCTGCAGCTGACGCTGTCGCTGACCAGCTGGATAGGCCTGTTCGACACCTGGCTGGACTATCGCCGCCGTTTTATCAGGAAGAATCTTTCAGGTCAATAAGACTGATGATTGACGCAAATAGCACTATAAAATAATCGCTGTAAATAGCGGGATCTGCTTTAAGAAAGGAGACGGAAAAAAATGGACGTGATATTGTTGCAGGACGTTGAAACACTGGGCGGCAAAGGCAAGGTCGTGGCTGTATCTGACGGTTACGCACGCAATTTCCTTTTGCCGCGCAAGCTGGCGGAGCAGGCATCGGCCGGTCGCATCGAGGAAGTAAGGCGGCGCCAGCAGGATGAGGAAACCAAAAAGGTCCGCGACATCGAACGCGCCGGAGATACGGCGGAGATGTTGAGCAAGACCGTTCTGACTGTAACGGCGCAGGCCGGCGAGGATGGCAAGCTGTTCGGCTCTGTGACCGCGGCTGATATCTCCAAGGAGATATTCCGGGCCCGGAACGTCAAGATCGACAAGAAGAAGATCAATCTGGAGGAGCCGATCAAGGAGGTCGGCGACTACATGGTCGAGATCGAAGTCAACACCGGAGTCAAGGCCACCGCCAAGGTTATCGTAGCGGCGGCAGGCCAGGCATAGGAATGCTAGCCGGATCGTTCTTAATGCCGGCATCAACATGAAATAGGATCTCACAATGGCTCGAGAGATGAGACATACGCCGTCACTTCTTCCCCAGAACCTGGAGGCGGAAGTATCGGTGCTCGGCTCCATGATGATCTCTCCCACGGCCATCACTGCAGTCGCGGGAAAGCTTCGGGATACCGATTTCTACCGCGATTCACACCGAGAGATCTACCGGTCTATCACTGACCTTTTTGCCAACGGCGATCCTGTGGACCCTATCACGGTAACTGAGAGCCTCGTCGCGAGGGGGGTGCTGGACAAGGTCGGCGGCAAGGCTTATATACATACCCTGGTCTCCACGGTTCCAGCCGCTGCCAATGCCGCCCATTACGCCGCCATCGTCCGGGAGAACTCGATACTGAGGTCGCTGATCCAGGTCGGCAACAGAATCGCGGAAATGGGTTATGAGCGTCCGGGAGAAGTCCAGGAGATCCTCGACACGAGCGAAAAGCTGGTCTTCGAGATCTCACAGCATCAGATCCGCGGCAACGTGCGGCCCCTGAAGGACCTTCTTTCCGAGCAGTTCGAGAGGATCGAGAAGCTTCACGAGAAGGGCACGCGGATCACCGGAGTCCCTACCGGTTTTCAGGACCTGGACAAGATAACCTCCGGGCTGCAGCCTTCAAACCTGGTCATACTGGCAGCTCGGCCGGCCATGGGCAAGACATCGCTTGCCCTCGACATCGCCCAGAATATCGCTCTCAAGGAAGACATCCGCGTAGTCATTTTCAGCCTGGAGATGAGCGACACCGAACTGGCTCAGCGCATGATGTGCGCCCAGGGCCGGGTCGACAGCCATCGCCTGCGCACTGGCAGTGTCGGCCCCGATGACTGGTCGAAGCTGACCGAAGCCTGCGCCCGGCTGGAAAAGGCACCGATCACGATCGTGGACAGCCCTGGCACCAATATGCTTGAGATCCGGGCGCTGACCAGGCGTCTCGCCAGCGAGCAGGCCGTGGGGCTGGTTGTCATCGACTACCTCCAGCTGATGATGTCCGACGGCCGCTATGAGAACCGCCAGCAGGAGATCGCCAAGATCTCGCGTTCGCTCAAAGTCATGGCCCGCGAGCTCAAGGTGCCGGTTTTGGCGCTTTCGCAGCTTTCGAGGGCATCGGATAAGCGGGAGAACCCCCGCCCGGTGCTGACTGACCTCAGGGAGTCCGGCGCCATCGAGCAGGACGCCGACCTGGTACTATTCATCTACCGGCCGAAAAACGAGTCCGGCCATATAGAGAACACCACAGAGCTAATTGTCGCCAAACACCGAAATGGGCCAATGGGGAAAATCGACCTTGTATTCCAGGACAAGTACACCTCATTCAGCAGCGCGGCCAGGGTCTGAGTTCCAGGCTTCGGCAGCATTGCCGGGCTCTGATCTGCTGACACCTGCCCGGTCGGTTTCTCACCGGCAGGTAAGTGTCGAACTTGTGAATCCCGTCGGCCTGATCCGCAGGCTTGGACTTCCGGGAAGTGGTCCCTTCGTTCTTCTTGACAGCGCCGGCGGCAACCCCGACCTCTGCCGCTATTCATTCCTGGCGTGGAGTCCCCGACTTTCAGTTACTATCCGGCATGGTGCTGCGACTCTGCGTGGGCCGGATGTTTTGCCATCGGACGAATCACCGCCAGTGGACGGTACCCTCATCGAGATTTCGGATCCATTCCTTTTTTTAAGAGAGCTCCAGGAGTCGTTGGCGCCCGACGATTTATTGATCCCGGACGAGGCCAGGAACCTTCCCATAACCGGTGGAGCTTTCGGGCTGGTCAGCTATGACGCCGGCCGCTATATCGAGGCTCTGCCGCACATAGCCGTCGACGATCTGGATATCCCGGATTTCGACATCATCTTCCCCCGTCGCCTGATCTGCTACGACCATGGAGCCGGCGTGGCTCATCTGGTATTCGAAGACGCTGCGCCCGGTGAACTCGAAGAGGTCGAGAGCGCCCTTCGCCGTCAGGCGATCGTCGGTGCTCCGGATCAGCCGGAAGACATCGGTCGAGACGAATTCAAGCTCAGTTCCGGCACCAGCTCGAACCTGACCAGCGACGGTTATCAGGAAATGGTGCGCCGGGCCAGGGAATATATCCTGGATGGCGACATCTTCCAGTCCAACCTGTCCCAGCGTCTGGAACTGGACTATGACGGCGATAGCCTCGAGCTCTATGATGCCTTGCGAGCCGTGAATCCGTCACCCTTCGCCGGCTATCTGGAGCTGGACGGATATCAGATCATCTCCTCTTCACCCGAACGTCTGGTGCAATTGCAGGGTCGTCAGGCTCAGACCCGCCCCATCGCCGGCACCCGGCGGCGCGGCGTCGACTGCGGCGAGGACGACTGCCTCGTCCAGGAACTCAACCTCGATCCCAAGGAGTGCGCCGAGCACATCATGCTGGTCGACCTTGAGCGTAACGATATGGGGCGCGTCTGCGATTATGGCAGCGTCAGTGTCAACGAGCTGATGGTCAACGAGGCTTATTCTCACGTCATCCATATCGTTTCCAACGTCCAGGGTGAGTTGCACGAGAAGAAGGACGCCGTCGACCTGCTCAGGGCGATGTTTCCCGGAGGCACCATCACCGGTTGTCCCAAGGTGCGTTGCATGGAGATCATCGATGAGCTGGAGCCGGTACGCCGGGGCCCCTACACCGGCAGCTTCGGCTATATCGGGTATAACGGCGACATGGACATGAACATCATTATCCGAACCCTGGTGCGCCGCGGCGACCGCGTCTATATGCAGGCCGGCGCCGGCATCGTCGCTGACTCCGACCCGGAACGCGAATATCACGAGTCTCTGCGAAAGGCGGAGGCCATGGTCAGGGCGGTGGAGCTGGCGAAACGCAGATCGGCCGCCAGAGGTGCGCCGCGTCCTGGCGCAAACAGGGCCCTGGGAACCGCTACCGGATCGGCGATCACTTCGCCATCTTCGCTGGCGGCGGAAGCGTAACTAAATGGCCTACGTCATCATCAATGGCAACCTGGTTCCTGAATCAGCCGCCACCGTCTCGGTTTTTGACCGAGGCTTCGCCTACGGCGACTCGCTCATAGAAACCCTGAAGATCCTTAGCCGCAGGCCGGTATTTTTTGCCGAGCATTTTAAGCGTCTGACGCAGGCCATGGGCCTGGCGGCTTTCGAGTCTGTCATCGATAAAGAAACTCTGATGAGCCAGGTGTTGTCTCTGGCTGAGGCCAACGATGTCAGCGATGGGCGGTTGCGCATCCAGCTTTCAAGGGGAACGCCGACAGTCTCGGCTGGCGTCGATCCGGTTCCCGAACTGACGCCGACACTCCTGCTGACCGCGGAATCATCTCCCGGATATCCCGAAGACCTTTATAGCGAGGGCGTCAAATGTGTGACAGTTGCCGCCAACCGGGGCCGGTATGCTCCGCTGAAATCAGGCAGCCTTCTGCCCACGATCATGGCCCGTCGGGAAGCGGCGATGGCGGGAGCCTGGGAGGCACTTTTCACAAGCGGCCATGGGCGGCTTCTGGAAGGATCGTTCACAAATATCTTTTTCCTTGCGTCTGGCAGGCTTCTCACCGCCGGTGAGGATGAGCCGCTGCTGGCCGGAGTGGCCAGGGAAAAGGTGATCGGTATTGCCGAAGATATGGGAATCGAAGTCGAGATGAAGGCGCCGAAGCTTTACGAACTGGCGCGGGATGAAGATGCGGCGTTTCTCACCAACAGCCTTCTCGGCGTTTGCCCTGTGCGGGATATAGATGGCATGAGTCTGAGACAGGACACGGACATCGTGCCACGGTTGGCAGCTCGCCTGACGGAGTTGGAGCAGGCTGATATTAAATAATTCCGATGGGCGATATATAAACTTCCGCGTTATTTAACTCCAGCCGTCGCCTCAGTGCCTGTTCTTGGCCCGGATCCCCGCGTCGATCTCTTCCTGCACCATCTTGAGGTCGTTTTCGATCATCATCTTGATCATCTCCGAGAAGGTGACTTTTGGAACCCAGCCCAGTTTTTCCTTCGCCTTGGTCGCATCGCCGATGAGCAGGTCGACTTCCGCCGGGCGCACGAAGCGCTGGTCGATCTTGACATACTCTTTCCAGTCCAGACCCACGTGATCGAAGGCTATTTGCACCAGTTCCTCGACTGAATGGGTCTCGCCCGAGCAGATGACATAATCGTCCGGCTCATCCTGCTGCAGCATCATCCACATCATCCGCACATAATCCTCGGCATATCCCCAGTCGCGCTTCGCGTCGAGGGTGCCCATGCGGATCTCGCTGGCCACGCCCAGCTTGATTCGGGCGACGGCATCGGTGACCTTGCGGGTCACGAACTCATAGCCGCGCCGTGGCGATTCATGGTTGAAGAGGATACCCGAGCAGGCATAGAGGTCGTAGCTCTCGCGGTAGTTGACCGTGATGAAATGGCCGTACACCTTGGCGACGCCATAAGGGCTGCGTGGGTGGAACGGCGTGTTCTCCGTCTGCGGCACCTCCGCCACCTTGCCGAACATCTCCGATGACGACGCCTGGTAGAAGCGGGCGTCGCTCTTGGTGTGGCGCATGGCTTCCAGCATCCGGGTAACTCCGAGAGCAGTGAACTGCGCTGTCAGCACGGGCTTGGTCCACGAAGTGGGAACGAAGCTCTGTGCCGCGAGATTATATATCTCGTGCGGCTGTGACTCGCTGATGGCTGCGATCAGTGACATCTGGTCCAGCAGGTCCGCCTGGATCAGTGTCACCTTATCGCGGATCTGGGCGATGCGTTCAAAATTTTCCGTGCTGGAACGGCGGACCATACCGAATACTTCGTACCCCTTTTCGAGCAGGAACTCGGCCAGGTAAGAGCCGTCCTGCCCTGTTATGCCTGTGATCAAGGCTGATTTTTGCATTTTTTCCCTTCCTGTTGGATTACGCCGAAGCCCCCAAAATCTCTATCTGGCCGCGCCAGTAATTCAGCGCGTCCTCAAGGCTTTGCTCGAGCGGGATAACCGGCTGCCACTCACCGAGTGCCTTAAGCTTGCCCGCGTCGCCGACTACCACCGGAGTGTCAGACGGCCTCATCAGCTCAGGTATATTCTCTATAGTGGGCTCAACCGTAGAAAGTTTGATCAATTTCCCGAGAATCTCACTGATCGGATGAGTGACTCCAGAAGCTATATTATACGCTTCTCCGTTCTTGCCTCCCATCAGCAGCAGGCGATAAGCCCTGACGACATCGCGAACATCGGTAAAATCTCGCTGAGACTCAAGGTTACCGACCCTCATGACCGGTTCCCGCAGGCCTGCCTCCATCTCCGCGATCTGGCGCGCGAAAGAAGGCACCACGAAATTGCCGACCTGCTTGGGGCCCACATGGTTGAACGGCCGGGCGATGACAACCTGGGCGCCGAAAGCTTCGTGGTATTGCAGGGCGACGAATTCCTGGGCAACCTTGCTGACTGAGTAGGGGTTGTTAGGCTTAAGGGGGCTGGATTCATCCGCTGGCAGCCTGTGCTGGTCCACCTTGCCGTAGACCTCGCTGGAACTGATCAGGAGCATCCGGGCATCGGGAGCTTTCTCGTGCAATGCCTGCATCAGAACCTGGGTGCAGACGATATTCGTTTCCAGGATCCCCGGCGCTTCCTGCCAGGCGCCGGCGACTTGCGCACGCGCCGCCAGATGAACGACCGCATCGGGGGCTTCCTGCTCGATGATCTCAGTCAATGGGCCAGCGTCAGCCATATTGCAGCAGTGGACTACAGGGGGTTCTCCCGAAAAAAGTCCAAGAAACTCCTCATCGGGAGCTCGCAGGTCGAGCCCGGCGACTTCCATGCCGTCGAGCGACCGCAGGTAGCTTGAAAGGTGGCTACCGGCGAAGCCGGTTATTCCGGTTATAAGGATCTTCAAGAAAGGCTCCGATTGTCTTTCCCGGCCGGAAAAGTGTTTCCTGACCAGGTAAATGCGTCAAGCGAGGACAAATTATATCAGGATTTTCAGCCCGCGAGACGAATATCCCCGTCCGGAACTGTCCCACCCGGCAAAGTCATCACCCGGCTCCACAGCCGAAACGGTGTGGCTGTTGACGAAACCACTCATCAGCCATATAGTTCATATATGCGAACATCTGCACTAAACAAGGGAAATGGATATGACTGACGATCTCAACCGGAAACTGTATGAAATGCACGCTGAGATCTGCAAGGTGCTGACAAGCGCCAAGCGGATCGAGATTCTCAACCTGTTGCGCGACGGCGAAAGATCAGTAGGTGAGATCGCCGCGCTGGCAGAGATCTCGCGGACCAATGTATCGCAGCACCTTTCGTTCCTGCGCCAGAAAGGGATGGTTATATCACGCCGCGATGGCACCAATATGTTCTATACCGTTTCCAACCCGAAAATCTTCAAGGCCATGGACACGATGAAGGAAGTCTTGCTCGAGGGCCTGCAGGTAGAACAGGATTTTGTGGCCAGCCTGAGCGAAAAAAGGAGATAGCTAATGAAAGTTATCGACGAGGGCAACAAGGGCGTCGCTGAAGGGACCCTGGTTCCGCTTGACGAACTGGGCCTGCCTCCCTCGACTACAGGAGGCCTGCTCATCGTATTCTGGAAAGGGCAGTGACAGGGCTGCCGGCGGGAGGCTCCCGCCATAAAGCGCCTGTATGAGCGCTTCTCGTCCAAGGGGCTTTCAGTTGTATATGTGGGGCCCTTTGAAACCAGCGAAAGCTGCCAGGAGTGGAAGGAAGAGTACGAGCTGCCGTTCGACGTGATCCCGGATGAAGACGGGACCATATTCAAAAAGCTTAGCAACGGCTGGGTGCCTTACACCTTGCTGGTAGGGTCTGACGGCAAGGTCGTCTTGTGGGAGAGCGAGTTTGAAGAGGAGGGCTTTGCCGCTGTCGTCGAGAAGCTCTTCCAGGAGCCGACCGACGCGCAGGCTGAGCCTGAGGCTGCTGTCCGTGCGGTGCCACAGCGCGCCGGCCGGGGGTTGGGAGCGAACATCGTTATCCTCGGCGGCGGTGCCGGCGGGCTGGTGGCCGCCCATCACTTGCGCCGCAAGCTATCCGGCAGGGATCGCATCATTCTTATAGACCGCTCGCCAAATCACCTTTTCCAGTCATCGCTGCTCTGGCATGCCGTGGGGCAGCGGCGTGCAGACCAGATCCAGCGGCCGCTTTCAGACCTGACCCGGAAGGGCGTCGAGTTTATCAATGAGGAGGTCGTGGAAATAGATGCCGCCTCCAGGCAGGTGAGAACAAAGTCGCAGGCAATCGATTTTGACTTTCTGATCGTTTCTCTGGGCGCCCAGCTCAGGCCGGACGAGGTGGAGGGTTTTGACGAGATGGCCCTCAATCTATATGACCTGGAGGGTACGGCGAAGATCAACGCTGCCCTGGACTCGTTTTCCGGCGGCACAGTGGGTGTGCTGGTCACCGACATGCCTTTCAAGTGTCCCGCGGCGCCTTATGAGGCAGCGCTCCTGGTGGAGTCCTTCCTGCGCAAAAAGGGCGTGCGTGACAGGTCGGAGATCCACATATATACCCCCGAGCACCAGCCCATGCCCGTTACCGGGACGGCCATGGGGGAAGCTATAACAAAGGTGTTGCACAAGCGCAACATCCAGTACCATCCGCTGTTCACTTTCGAGAAGATGGATCCCAGCGAGCGAACCATCATCAAGTCTGGCGGAGAACCGCAGAAAGTAGACCTGCTTCTTGCCATTCCGCCGCACCGGGCGCCTGAGGTGGTGCGCAGCTCCGGGCTTATCGGTTCGTCCGGATGGATGCATACAGACCCCCACACGATGGCGACGGAGCATGAAGGCGTATACGCCATCGGCGACGTCAACAGTATCAGGCTGGCCAACGGCAAGAACCTTCCCATGGCGGGGGTTTTCGCCCATTACGAGGCCGGGGTCGTCGCCGAGCGTATCCTCGCCGAAATAGAAGGAAAACCAGCGACAGCGACATTCAACGGCAAAGGATACTGCTGGCTGGAGCTGGGAGACGGGAAAGCTGGTATCGCCAGTGGCAACTTCTATGCCGAGCCCGAACCGGCCGTGCGGCTCTATCCGCCGATGCACCCCTGGCATTGGGGCAAGGTACTGTTCGAGAAGTGGTGGCTACGGCACTGGTTTTAAGATCGGCGCTAGACGCTCAGCTATTCCGGCTGATCAGAACCATCCGCAGCAGCGTCAGGATTGACATCAGGGCCGCAGCCACATAAGTCAGCGCCGCGGCGCTCAGCACCTTGCGCGCACCCTGTGCTTCGCTCTGTACCACCATGCCGTTGCTCTGCAGAAGCTTCATGGCCCGTGATGAGGCATCGAATTCCACCGGCAGGGTCACGATCTGGAAGACGACCGCAGCCGTGAACAGTACGATGCCGATGGTCATCAACGGCCGGAAGCTCGAGATGAAAAGGCCGGCGATGAAGATCATCGGACCCAGGCTGGATCCGAACGACGCCACCGGGACCACTGCCGAGCGCACTTTCATCGGCACGTAGCCCTCGGCGTGCTGAATCGCGTGGCCGGTTTCATGTGCGGCTACGCCCAGCGCCGCCAGCGAATCGCTGCGGCCCACACCCTCGCTCAGCCTCATTACCCGCTTCCGCGGGTCGTAATGGTCGGAAAGATCGCCAGGGATCTCCTCGATGGCGACGCCTGAAAGCCCTGCCTGGTCCAGCAACTGACGGCTGGCCTGGGCGCCGGTTATGCCGCTGGCCGCTTTCGTCTGTGAATATTTTTTGAATGTGCTCTTCACCTTGATCTGTGCGTAAACCGACAGGATGATGCCCGGTATCAGCAGCAACATGCTGGTGAAAAAGACAGGATTGCCAAAGCTAAACATTCTTACCTCCTGGTTTCCCGCCGCGGGCGCGGCAGAAGTGATTCTCTGAAGAAATTATAGCATAGCGGAAAAAACCATCCAGCTCAGATCGTCGGATTATCCCTGCCATGGATATCTTCATCGTCCTTCATTTCTTCAGCTGTGGCGGCCTTGATCTTAATATGCCGGATCTTGACCAGTGCCATCACTACAGCGACGACTGCGATCTCCACGAGCGTCTGCCAGAAGCGGGTAAGGATGGCGAAGGCCGAAGCGATCGCCAGCGAGGGATCCCCGTTGCTGTCTGGAAAAGCAAAGTCGAGCGTAAAGGCGTAAACGCCTTCCCGTACACCCAGCC
Source organism: Thermoleophilia bacterium (assembly GCA_030650885.1). Classification (GTDB taxonomy): domain Bacteria; phylum Actinomycetota; class Thermoleophilia; order BMS3ABIN01; family BMS3ABIN01; genus JACRMB01. The sequence goes on along the minus strand of JAUSDE010000008.1, from coordinate 15,773 downwards.
CGCTGGGAGAGATAAAGAAAAGCACTGAAGTCAACCAGGCCAGTGGAGTGCTGGCGATGAAGATGGGGAAACTCGACCAGCTGACAAATGTGACAGTCTGCGCCATGGCGAAAAGGCCCATGCCGGAGACGATCCAGAAGAAACAGTAGTAAAAGAAGATGGCGACGATGTCCCTGAACGGCAGGAACTCCTCGATGGCCTCCCGCTTGACCTTGCGCAGCAGGTAGTTGCCTATCCGATTAAGCACTGTTGGATGAAGCAGAATGACGGCCATTGGCGGTACGACCAGAACCAGCCAGATCCAGGTCGAGAAATTCTGCAGCTTGGGCCAGAAAGGTAATGCGACCGCGATCACGGTAGCCGCCGACGACAGGAGCAGCGCCTGTTCATAGGCAACACTGGTGAGCGAAATGCGTTTTGGGACGCCGTATGGCTCGATCATTACCACGCGGCCGACAACCATCATCACATTACCCGGAATATACCGCGCCAGCAACGACTTGCACCAGACATAGATTCCCGGCAGGAAAGGAACCGGATAATTGAAGCGCTTGAGGATTATCAGCCAGCCGCAGGCATGGCCCATGTAGAGAGCCAGCAGCATGACCAGGGAAACAATCAGCCAGGGGATGTCGATCTGCCAGTCGCGGGAGGTGATTTCCGGCCAGTCCGTCTGGATTTTTTTGCCCATGAAGTAGAAGACAGCGCCGACGACGATTATCTGCGCGGCCAGCCGGAGGTATTTCTTATGTCGAGGACTGATGGTCCCTCCCGGGGAAAGTAGGCTGGCGGGTCTCTCGCCGCCGCCGAGAAGTATATATTATATTCGGTCGAATTATGCCTCAACCCTGCCGCTTGCTGTATAATGTCCCACCGTGCCAAACAGGCGCGCAAATTGACAATGACAGACATCATCCTGAAAACCAGCCGTATCGGAGTCCTCATGGGCGGGCTCTCCCGTGAGCGGGAGATCTCCCTGAGATCCGGCGCCGGCTGCCTGGCCGCGCTCCAGTCGCTCGGTTATAACGCAGTGGGAATCGACGTCGACCGCGATGTTGCCGAAAAGCTGCGCGGCGAAGACGTGAGGGTGGCTTTTCTGGCACTTCACGGCAAGTATGGCGAGGACGGCAACATCCAGGGTCTTCTGGAGATGATGGACATCCCCTATACGGGTTCCCGTGTGCTGGCTAGCGCCATCGGCATGAACAAGGTGCGCACGAAACAGATCGCCGTCTTCCATAAAATTCCTACAGCCGCCTTCGAGATATTCGAGCCCGGCCAGGACCTGGGAGCTGTTTGTATCAAAGCAAAAGAGAGTCTCAGATTCCCGGTCATGGTGAAGCCATGCGAGGAGGGTTCCAGCCTCGGAGTAGTCAAGATCAGCGAACCCGAAGAGCTGGTCGATGTGATCATGCACACATGTGCTGACTACGGTTGCGCCATCGCCGAGGAGTTTGTCGAGGGCGATGAGATAACGGTGGGATTGATTGAAAACAGGCGCACCGTGACCGCATTACCGGTTTTGCAGCTGAAGCCTTCATCCGATTTCTACGACTACGAAGCCAAGTACAACCACGGGATGACCGAGTTTGTCGTCCCGGCGGAGATTCCCGATGAAACAGCGACACACGCCCAGGAACTGGCGATGCATATCCACGCAGTTCTGAGCTGCCGTGGTTTCAGCCGCGTCGATTTCATCATCGATTCAGAGGGAACGCCCCAGCTTACCGAGATCAATACCCTGCCGGGAATGACGGAAACCTCCGACTTCCCGGCTCAGGCGAAGGCAGCCAATATCGAATACGAGGAACTGGTACAGAAGATGCTGAGGACGGCGCTTCTACCCTAGTCAGCCAGCCGGTTCGCAGCTTCGAACGAGCATGCTTCCCGGATGATCCCACTTGCAACCAGGCCGGAATCCACCTTATAGCTTTGCCGCTCGACAGATCTCTTGATTCGGCGAAGGCGGCGCGCGCGCTGGTCGCGATGGCGGGGGGAGAGTTCTTTTAAATCGACTAAGGGCATGCGGCAAGAGCCTTTCAGTATAGATATCGGAGATCTGCAATCAATACCTGATACAGGTAAACTACTACTGGTATTGGTTAACCTCGGCGGACATTCATGAGCAACCTCAGATTTGGCGGCCAGGCCGCCGGCCTCGAAGGCATCACATTCCTCGCGGCCCACGGATTCGATTTCGCTGATCTCAACCTCAACGAGATCGACAAGATCAGGCGCGAGGAAAAAGCCATGCTGAAGGCAGCTAAACGGGCAGGCATGTTTTTTGTCGCCCATGCTCCCGACCTCAGGGTCGACAACGATGACGGCATGCGGCGCATCGGCGAAGCGGTGAGTTACGCGGAGCTTTTTCGTCCGCGGACGATCACGATACATCCGATACTGGCCCCGAGGTCCAATACGCCCGAGAAGATAAGCCTCAAGCTCAGGGAGATAGGCGTTCTCGCGGCCCTGGCGGGAGAATACGGCGCCAGCATATCCTGCGAGAATACCAGCGAAGATCCGGTTGACATGAAAGACGTGCTGGATGCCCACCCGGGCGTCATGCTGACCGTCGATATCGGCCACAGCGAGCTGCTTGGTGACGAGAACAAGTCACTGGGTTTCATCAAAGCTTATCCGGACCGCATCGGCCACGTGCATATCCACGACAACATCGGCGGAGATACCTATCACGAGGACCTGCATCTGCCACTAGGCGAGGGCCGTATCGATTTTGCGCCGATCCTCCGCGCTCTGCGGGAACTGCCCCAGATAATCACGATCACCTTTGAGATGCCTCGCCAGAAAGCCTACGAGGGATTGCACTGGCTTCGCGAACGGGAGCTCACATGACCATTGCCTATCGGGCCAAAGGCAACATATATCTGAACATCACCAACCGCTGTTCCTCAGACTGCGTTTTCTGTCTGGCTAAATTCACCGACACCTTTTGCGGATACAACCTGAAGCTGGACAGTGAGCCGTCGGCGGAAGACATACTGCATGAACTGGAGCTGGAGTTCCTGGAAGGCCCCGCCGGAGAAGTCGTCTTCGTGGGATTCGGTGAGCCGACCATGAGGCTGGAAGTTATCCTGGAGGTCGCCGAGTGGCTGAAGCTGAGGCGCATATCCTCAAGACTGGACACAAACGGCCACGGACAGCTTCTGCACCCGGAGCGCGATGTCGCCCATGAGCTGGCGGTGGCGGGCATCGGCTCCGTGTCGGTCAGCCTTGTAGCTCACAATTCCGAAGTCTACAATCAGTTATGCAGGCCGATGTTCAGTAAAGCTTACCGGGCCGTGCTCAGATTTGCCGAGGATTGTCTGGCGGAAGGATTGAAAGTGACGTTGTCAGTAGTTGACCTGCCGGAGGTCGATATCGAAGCCTGTCGAAGTATAGCCGAGAAGATGGGTGCCGAATTCAGGGTACGGCAACTGTTGACGCCCGAATCCGAGGAGGTCAGGGCATGAACGAGAACAAGGCGCCTCGCATCCTGCTGGTCGATGACGAGGAAGCGATACAGAAACTGCTTACCTTCCCCATGGAGAAGGAGGGCTACGAGATCGTCCAGGCGATGGACGGCGAGACCGCACTGGAGAAGTTCCGCGAGCAGCCTTTCGACCTCGTGGTGCTGGATATCATGCTGCCTGGAATGGACGGAACTGACGTCTGCCGCCTGATACGAGCCGAGAGCACTGTGCCCATCATCATGCTGACAGCCAAGTCAGACGAGTTCGACAAGGTGCTCGGCCTCGAGATCGGCGCCGACGATTACATCACCAAACCGTTCAGCATCCGCGAGTTCCGTAGCCGCGTCAAGGCTCAGCTGCGCCGGTCACAGATGATCCAGCAACCCAGTGAGATCGCCCGCGAAGTCCTGGAGATAGAAAGCCTGCGCATCGACTTCCTCAAACGGAATGTCTATGTGTCCGGCACGAAGGTAGACCTCACCTACAAGGAATTCGAGCTGCTGAAGACGCTTGTCAGCCATCCCGGACGCGTGTTCGGGCGTGATTCGCTGCTGCAGCTGGTCTGGGGGGACGCTGAGTACAGGGATCCGCGCACGGTGGACGTGCATATCCGGCACCTGCGGGAAAAAATCGAACCCGACCCCCATGATCCGGAATATATTTTTACTGTCCGCGGCGCCGGGTACAAATTCAGGGACATGTAACCGGCGGGCACGCCACGCCCGCTCTCAATAGCCTGCTCTCCATATGCCATTAAGAAATAAAATCCGTTTCAGCCTCGCCATCAAGCAGAGCCTGGTATTCTTCTCTGTGTTCGTTTTTGCTATCGGTATCATCTTCGCCGTAGTGGTTCCCCAGCTGCAGAGCCGCCTCACCGACCAGAAGCTCGGCAATCTCGGCGATTATGCCACGCTATATTCCGAAAGTTATCTGCAGGCTCTGAACCAGGGAGCCTCGCGCATCTATCTGGATCTGCTCACCCAGCAGTATGCCGAGCGTTCCGACTCGCGCATCCTGGCTATCGACTCATCGGGAAGCCTGCTCTCCGACTCACTGATGGGACAGGGTTTCGAACCGGCCGACTATGACGTCGCCAACGCGGCAATATCCACCGGCGACCTGGTGACCAGCGTGACCTCCATCGGCGGCAGGAGCTATGCCATGGCCGCCGTGCCGGTCTCCCGGGACAACCGCATAGTCGCTGCGATTATCGTCTCTTCTTCCATGGACGAAGTCGAATCAGCAGTGACGCTTGTACAGCAGCTGATGGTGATCGCGGCTTCGTCGGCTCTGGTCATCGCGCTGGCGGTCATTTATCTGGTCTCCTATATCCTCTCCCGGCGCATCCGCCGGATCGAGTCGGGCGCGGCGCGGATCGCAGAGGGCGATTTCAACATCAAGGTGCCGGTCACTTCCCAGGATGAGCTGGGCCAGCTTGCCATCACCTTCAACGACATGGGCGACCGGCTGGGAGCCGCATTCCAGCAGGTCGATGACGAGAAGCGCAGGGCGAAGGTGCTACTAGACGATCTGGACGAGGGCGTAATCGGCATAGATTCAGGCGGCAGCATCATCGTGGCGAATCCTGCCGCCGAGCATCTGCTCGGCCAGGAGATATCGGCGCCCTGCACGCTCGACGAGTGTCTGCCGATCGAGATTTATGATCTCTGGAAATCCATGAGCCAGGAAAGTCCTCAGCGCGAGGACATCTTCAACCTGCCTGATGACAAGGCGCTGCTTGTGCACAGTTCTTACCTGTCTGACCAGGCAGAGCTGGCCTCGCTGCTGGTGATCCGTGACGTCAGCCAGGAAGTGAAGCTGGAGAAGTCCCGCCGCGACTTCATCGCCAACGCCTCTCACGAACTGAAGACGCCGCTGTTCTCGCTGGGCGGTTTCCTGGAGCTGCTGCAGGAGGAAGACCTTGACGACAAGACCCGCGACGAGTTCGTAGCCACCATGCGCGAGCAGGTAGACCGGCTGGCCGACCTGGCACGGAAGCTGCTCGACCTGTCACAGATGGATTCCGGTGCCATGGACGTGCGCACCAGCAGGGTTGAGCTAAAAGATATATTTGACATGGTTACCAGGGAATTTGCCGCGTATGCCGCATCGCATGATTCCGCGATAGACACGAGTGCCGTACCGGGCAGCCTGGTTGCCGTATGCGACCCTGACCGGACCGCGCAGCTGGTCCGCATCCTGATCGACAACGCGCTCAAGTACTCGCCGACCGGCGGCGCCATCCAGGTCTCGGGAAGCCGTAACGGCAATTCGGTCAGCTTCACCGTGGCCGACCACGGACCCGGCATCCCCGGTGAGGAGCTGCCCCGCGTCTTCGAGCGCTTCTATCGAGGCAAGGCCGCCGGGCGCATTCGCGGCACCGGCCTGGGGCTGTCCATAGCCCACGAGCTGGTCAGGTTGATGAACGGTACTATCGAGGTAGACTCAACCGGCGATGGCACCGTCTTCACGGTCACGCTGCCGGCGGAAGACAACAAAGGCAGTTAGGGAGATGAAAAGGGCGGTTAATATAAGTTAACCTCACTTAACCCGTTCTCCGTTGGCTTTATATTGCGGATGGGTATAATTGGTAATGGTTGAGTTAGTGAAGGCTCGGCCTGGGTCATAGAAGTTTTGATAAAAATCGGGTGGCTTGGTCGGCCACCCGATGTTGTTCCAGGAGGAATAAAGTGAAGAAGATCGTTAACATCGCTATCAGTGTCGTTGCCGGCCTCGCGGGGGCGGCTTTGTTTTTTCTGCTGGCATTTTCGATGAACCTGGGCGGTCTTGGCGAAACCCAGACGACGGTCACCATTCCAGAACCGACCGAGATGATTTCTTCCTCCTCGACTTCGAGCGGTGATTCCGGCCCGGAGCGCATCTACAAGACTTACGCGGACTCGGTAGTGCAGATCGTCTCCACCTTCCCGGGGCAAAGCAATATCTTCCATTCGAGCGGCAGCGAGCAGCAGGGCATAGGCTCGGGATTCGTCGTCTCGACTGAAGGCTATATCCTCACGAACGCGCATGTGGTCACCAGCGATGGAACCGGCAGCAATACCACGCGAGCCAGCGATATCGAGATAAATTTTACCAACGGCAAGAAGGCCAAGGCTTCAATCGTCGGCTATGACCTTACCAGCAGCGATGTGGCCGTTCTCAAGATCGATCCCCAGGGACTCGACCTGGTTCCGGTAGCGCTCGGTGATTCCAGCACGGTCGTCGTCGGTGAGCCTGTTGCTGCAATCGGCAGCCCCTTCGGAGAATATTCCGGATCGATAACCTCAGGCATCGTCAGCGCGATCAACCGTACGGTCGCATCACCTGAGGCCGGCTTCAGTATCCAGAATGCCATTCAGACTGACACCGCCATCAACCAGGGCAACAGTGGTGGCCCCCTGTTTAATTCCCGCGGTGAGGTCATCGGCCTCAACGAGCAGATAGCTACCAACAGCGGCGGTTCCGAGGGTGTAGGTTTCGCCGTACCCATCAATACCGCCAAGAAAGTCATGGAGCAGATCATCGCCAAGGGCGAGGTCGAGTACGCCTGGCTGGGCGTCATCGGCCAGACAGTCGATCCTGAGACGGCGCAGCAGAAGCAGCTTGCCGTGGATGCGGGCGCCATCATTACCGAGATAGTATCCGGGGCGCCAGCGGAGCAGGCTGGTCTCCAGGCCGGCGATATCGTCACTGACATCGACGGCCAGAAGATGGATTCCATGGAGGGTGTCTCAGGTTACCTGGCGCAGCGCCGGCCCGGAGACAAGATCAAGCTGACCTATATGAGGGGCACCGAGTCCCATGAGGTAGAGATCGAGCTCGCCAAGCGGCCTGAGCGGGTCTAGAGTCGGAAAATTTTACGGAAGATGGCGGGGCGACCAGTTGTGGGCCGCCCCTTTGTCTGTAGCCGCAAGGTAAGACGAACAACCGGTTTCATCTGCTGGCGCATGGTAGTATAACGTGCCATGCCGGGACACTCCGCACTCATCTACAGCGATAGCTACATGGGCTATGATTTCAGCCCATGGCATCCCATGAAGCCAGTGCGGCTTCAGCTAACCGCCGAACTCATCAAGGCTTACAGCCTCCCCGACCTTCCCGACGAACGCGTGCGCATCGTCGAGCCGCGTATGGCCACTGACGAAGAACTGGCCCTCATCCACGACCCGGCTTACATCGAGAAGGTCCGTGAGATGAGCGCTCCTGTCCTGGATAAGGATTATGCTCCCGGCTGGGGCCTCGGCACCGGAGACAATCCGGTTTTCCCGGGAATGCACGACGCTTCCGCGACCATCGCCGGTGGAGCTCTGGTGGCGGCTGGATTGATCATGGAGGGGGAGCTGGACCACGCCCTGCATGTGGGTGGTGGCCTGCACCATGCCCGGCGCGCCCGCGCATCGGGTTTTTGCATATACAACGACGTGGCACTGGCGGCGGCCTGGCTGCGCAAGAATTACGACGCCCGCGTCCTCTATCTGGATTTCGACGCCCACCATGGCGACGGCGTCCAGGAGATGTTTTATGGCGACCCCGGGGTCATGACCGTCTCTTTCCACGAATCCGGGATGCACCTCTTTCCGGGAACCGGTTTCACCAACGAGACCGGCACCGGCGATGGCCTTGGATATGCCATCAACCTGCCGCTGTCGCCGGGCACAACCGACGACATCTTTCTCGAAGCATACGAAGAACTGGTGCCCGACCTGGCCCGTAGCTTCCAGCCCGAAATAATCATCACCCAGAACGGATGCGACGGACATTGGAGCGACCCGTTGACGCATATGGGTCTAACGCTTCCAGGTTTCGCCGCGCTCGGCCACCGCCTGCATGATCTGGTTCACGATGCCGCAGGCGGGCGCTGGCTCGGTTCCGGTGGCGGCGGCTACCAGGCCTATACGGTTGTTCCCAGGGCCTGGACCCGTCTGATGGCCGAGATGGCCGACGCCGACCTGCCAGAACCACTGCCGGAAAGCTGGCGCGAGCTCTGCGGCCGCTATGCCGACAACGAGGTGCCTCTGACCCTCACCGGGGACGAACCGCCTCCGGTCGATCCCGGGCCCATAGACATCGCCCGCGGACTCGCCCGGAAGGGCGCCGCCGAAATCAGGGAAGCGGTTTTTCCGCTATACTAACCGCTTGTGAGCAAGGCATCACTGGACATCAAGGACCTGGCTGTCGACCTCTGCACATCGCTGCGGCAGGTCGTGCTGCCTCACATCGGCAAGGCAGCCGCGCGCACTCACGCCGGCACCGCAGTCGGCGGCGACGTCACTTTTGGCATCGACGAGCTGGCTGAGGACTTCCTGGTCAAATATCTGGAGGACAGCGGTATCAGCATCGCCGTTTATTCCGAGGACCGGGGCCTGCTCCGCTTCGGAGATTCCGAACCCGCACATGTCCTCATCGTCGATCCGGTGGACGGCACGCGTCCGGCGGCGGCCGGGCTGGAATGCGCCATGGTCTCCGTTGCTGTGGCCGAGTTGACCGAGGCGCCGACTATGGGCGACGTCGTTTTCGGCTGCCTGAGCGAGATCAAGAGCGGCACGACCTTTACCGCCGCCCGCGGCGAGGGCGTCACGATCACTACCATTGAGGGCGAAGCGGTGCCGGTTATCCTTTCCGGGAACACCGATCTTTCAAAACTTTTCTGGACCATCGGCTTCCGCGGCCGCCCCGCGCGCGTACTCATGGAAGCCATGGGCGACCTGGTGGATATCTCCTCGGTGGACGGCGCTGTCTTCGACCTGGGTAGCGCCACCTATTCGATCACCCGCGTACTCACCGGCCAGCTCGACGCCTATATTGATATCGGTCCCCGGATGATCGAGGACGTTCCCGAGGTCAAATCCATATTCGAGGAAGTGGGCAAGGGCGCGGTGCTTAATAACTCGCCCCACGACCTGGCCGCCGCCGGCATCATCGCCCGCGAGGCCGGCGCCATCTTTGGCGATGGCTGGGGCAAGCTGCTGGCGAGCCGGCTGTTGCTCGGCTCGGATCATTCCTTCCAGATGTCCTGCGTGGCAGCAGCCAATCAGGAGATGTTCGACGCCATCATCGAAGCCATGGACGAGGGTGTCGCCAGGCTCCGCTCTGTGTATGGGAAATCCGCCTGACGCCCGGTCCGCAAGTTTGGAATGACCTGCTGGCGGGAAGCTGGCAGGCAAAGCCGTAAGGGAAACCCCAATAAAAGTCACGGAAGAAAACCTCCACGAAGGATTGCTCTGGGAGCCGCGTGACAGCGGCAAGGTCCGCTGCCATGTCTGTCCGCGCCTGTGTGTGATCGCCGAAGGCAAACTTGGCATCTGCAAGACCCGCACCAATGTGGGCGGCAAATGCTACACGCTGATCTACGACCAGGTCGTGTCCGTGGCGGCCGACCCCATCGAAAAAAAACCGCTGTTCCATTTTCATCCCGGCACCCAGGTGCTGTCGGTCGGGACTCTTGGCTGCAACATGCGCTGTCTCCACTGCCAGAACTGGCAGATAGCCCATGCCGACGCCGTGGATGACGGCGACCAGATGCGACGGCTGCCCGCCGAAAACCTGCCGCGCATCGCCAGACAGAACGACTGCTCCGGCGTCGCCTGGACCTATAATGAGCCCACGATCTGGCTTGAATACGCCCTGGCGGGCGCGAAGGCCTGCCATGCGGAAGGACTCTACACGGTCTTCGTGACCAACGGTTATATCACCCGGGAAGCGCTCGACATCATCGCGCCGCACCTGGATGCCTACCGGGTAGACATTAAGGGGTTCCGCCCCGAGACTTACAAGTTCCTGGCGAAGATCTCGGATGTCGAACCCATTTTCGAGGCAGCAGTCCGCGCCAAAAAAGTACACGGCTGCCATGTGGAGATAGTCACAAACATCATACCTACGGTCAATGACGACGACGAGACGCTGCGTTCCATCGCTGAATGGATCGCACGTGACCTGGGAGAAAAGACACCCTGGCACGTGACCCGCTTTTTCCCGTATCTGGAACTGTCCCATCTTTCTCCGACACCCATCGCGACCCTGGAGCGCGCCGTCGCCATCGGGCGCGACGCGGGCCTGAAATTCATCTATGTGGGCAATGTCCCGGGTCATGAAGGAGAGAACACGGTGTGCTCAAACTGCAAGCGTGTGGTCATCCGGCGCGACGGCTACAGTCTGGGCAAAATCGACGTTCGGGAAGGTTATTGTACCTTCTGTGGTGAAGATTTGAATATAATCCAGTCAGGGAAGGATGAGGCCGGGTCTTAAAGGGCGCAGGCGCGCCGGCCGATAGCGTTTCATTCGAGCAACAGCCGCAGGGGCGGCCCGGAGGGCCGCCCCTGCTAAACATAGGTCCATTACAGCAGTCCGGCACTCGCAGGAGGTAATTTTTTGCTGCAGGAAGTCCATGTAGGCCACAAATTTCTGGCGGATTACCAGAGCGTCGTCGTCCGCCCGCTGATCGAGGAGATCCGGGAACTGGCGGAAGGGCTCAAGGGCGCCAGGGTCCTCCACGTGAACGCCACTGCCTTCGGTGGCGGTGTCGCCGAGATCCTTTATACCCTGGTCCCGCTGATGCGCGACATCGGGCTGGACGCTGAGTGGCGTATTATCATGGCGGAGCAGGAGTTCTACGAGGGCACCAAGATAACCCATAACGCTCTCCAGGGGAATTCTCTCGGCCTCGATGCCACCCAGAAGGAGATCTACGAGAGGAACAACCGGCTCACCGCCGAATCGCTGGGCAAAGGCTTCGACTTCGTTGTTGTTCATGACCCGCAGCCGCTGCTGCTCCGGCATTACGCCGGCGACCTGGGAGCAAAGTGGATCTGGCGCTGCCACATCGACACATCTACACCTAACCAGGAAGTAGCCGATTATCTTTTGCCGTATATCTCTGAGTATGACACGGCGCTGTTCACCCTCCAGGATTATGTTTTCAAGGGCCTGGACATCCCCATCAAGGTGATCGCCCCGGCCATCGACCCGCTTTCCACCAAGAACATGGCCCTGTCGCCGGAGGATGCCGACTACGTGGTCAGCCAGTTCGGCGTCGAGCCGGACCGGCCGCTGATGTTACAGATCTCCCGTTTCGATCCCTGGAAGGATCCGCTCGGCGTCATCGACGCCTACAAGATCGTCAAGAAGGAGTTCGCCTCGGTGAGGCTGGCGCTGGTCGGTTCAATGGCCACCGATGACCCCGAAGGCTGGACCTTTTTCACCAGCACTGTGGAACATGCCGGAGACGACAGCGATGTGCTCATCCTCTCCAACCTGAACAACGTCGGCAACCTGGAAGTAAACGCCTTCCAGTCGCGCGCTGATGTCATCATCCAGAAATCCACGCGGGAGGGCTTCGGCCTCACGATCAGTGAGGGCCTGTGGAAAGCCAAGCCGACTATCGGCGGCAACGTCGGCGGCATCCCCCAGCAGATCGACGACGGCGAGACAGGTTTTCTTGTGAACTCAGTCGAGCAGTGTGCCGAGAAGTGCATGTGGGTACTGGATAATCCCAAGGAAGCAAAGATCATGGGGCGCGCCGGTAAGGAACACGTCAGGGCCAACTATCTGACGCCTCGCCTGCTCCGCGATTATCTAAAGCTTTTCACCGAACTCAAGGGTTAAATCGACAGGCCGGGACCTGCTGGTCCCGGGCCGGCCTCGGGAGGTCTCTTGGAACAGTGTCCCTTCGAAAACGAGCTGATCCTGGTATCGAACCGCGGGCCGATCTCCTATCAGCGCGGTGAGGACGGGGAACTCAAGACGGTCCGCGGTGGCGGCGGGCTGGTGACGGCGCTTCTGGGCGTGGCTGCTTCCTGCGAGATCACATGGATCGCCAGCGCCATGACCCCGGAGGATACCGAAGTCAGTATCCGCGTCGGCGGCGGCAGCACCAAGGTCACCCATGATGAGCACAGATTAGGATTGCGCTTCGTCGTCTCCGACCCTGACGTGTACAACAAGTTTTACAATATCATCGCCAATCCGCTCATCTGGTTCATCCAGCATTACCTCTGGGACCTTTCCGTGGTTCCGGACATCCGGCACAACGAGTTCGAGGCCTGGGAGAATGGCTATCAGGTAGTCAACCAGGAGTTCGCGGACGCCGTCTGTGACGAACTCGATAGCCGCGAGGGCGAGCGTCCCGTGGTGATGCTGCATGACTATCATCTCTATACCTGTCCCGGCCTGGTGCGCGAGCGGCATCCCGAAGCGTTCCTGCATCAATTCGTGCACATCCCCTGGCCCCAGTCAGATTCCTGGCGTGTGCTGCCGCGCCATATCCGGCAGGCAATCGTGCGTGGGCTGCTGGCCAACGACATCGTCGCTTTCCATACCCAGAGGTATGTGAGGAACTTCCTGGTCAGCTGTGAGGAACTCCTGGGCAAAGAGGTGGAGATCGACTATGGCCGTTCCAGTATCAGGATCGGTGGCCGCGACGTCTGGGCTCGCGCCTATCCCATCTCCATCGACTGCGCCGATTTCGAGCGGCTGGCCGAGAGCGAAGCGGTACTTGAGGAAGAGCGCGCCATCGAGGCGTTGCGCCGCGAGTATCTGGTGCTGCGGGTCGACCGCATGGACCTCTCCAAGAACATCGTTCGCGGTTTCAAGGCTTTCGACATGTTCCTCGACGAACATCCCGAGTTCAAACAGCGCATCACTTTTCTGGCGCTGTTACAACCGTCGCGCGGGGACGTCAAGGAGTACAACACCTACCGTGAGCAGATCATGCGCGAGGTGGAATTCATAAATACGAAACACGGAACCACCAACTGGATGCCCATCGATGTGCGCATGCAGGACAACTTCATGCGCTCGGTGGCCTCCTACAAACAGTTCGATGTGCTTATGGTGAACGCTATTTACGACGGAATGAACCTGATCGCCAAGGAGGCCGGCCTGATCAACCGCCACGACGGTGTGCTGGTCCTCTCGGAGAACACCGGCGCCCACGAAGAGCTCGGCGAATACTGCCTGTCGGTCAACCCATTCGACCTGGAAAGCCAGGCTGAGGCCATCTACCAGGCGCTGGTCATGAAACAGGATGAGAAAAGCCGAAGGGCGGGTATGATAAGGGAGGCAGTCAAGCACAACGACATCCAGAAGTGGATCGAGACCCAGTTCGTGGACATCAAGGCGAAGATATCAGAGAAAGCCCAGGCTGGCTGAGAGGTTATGGAGAGTTCGAGCGGCTCCGGAAATCGAAGCGTGGTGTGAAGCCGGGCCAAATGTTTTCAAACGAAGGGGGAAGTCATGATCAGCGAATTGATGGAGAAGGTTTTACTGCTGGGCGTGGGCGCCGCCTCGCTGACGAAGGACAAGGTCGATGAACTTGCGAACGAGCTGGTGAAGCGGGGCCAGATGACCAAAGAGGAAGGCGAGGTGTTCATCAGGGAGGCAGCCGGCAGCGCCAAAGAAAGCGGCGCGAACATCAAGGAGATGGCCTCCGATACTTACCAGGACACGCTGCGCGGAATGGGCGTAGCCACCAGGGAACACGTTGATGAAATCGATCACCGCCTGACAGTGCTGGAGGCCAAAGTCTACGGCAAGCCACTGCGAGTGGAAGAGCCGCAGACCGGCTTCACGGTTACGCCTACTGATGAAGAGGAACCGACTTAGAAGGTTGAAAATATGTAGTAGGCCAGGTTAGGCCCGGATTACATAAAGAATCAAAAGGCGCCCCTCGCGGGGCGCCTTTTTTTGTGTTGAATTCAGGCCGCTGGCCTCAGCTGATTAAGCTGCGGGGGCACTGCCTCCGGCAGGAGGTTCTTTCCCGTCTCCAGTCGAAGGCCCGGTGCCTCCGGTTGAAGGTCCGCTGTCTCCAGCCGCCGGTCCGTCGCTTCCAGGAGGCAGGCTGCTATCACCAGCCGGTGGCCCCAAAGCCGGGGGCGCCGCCGGGCCGCCCTGTACGCTGGCCTGCTTTTTCTTCTTCGAGCCGGGTAGGATCACCAGGAACACGACCAGCAGAATGCCCACCACTGCTGCTCCGGCAATTACGATGATCACCACGAGCCACGGGAAGGTGCCCTTGTCGAGGCCCTTGTCGATGTTGCTCTGGCACTCGGCGATGTAATCCCCGATGAACGGATAGTCGGCGTTGCTGCTTTTGACCTCCTCGAATTTCTTCTTGGCGGCACTGTAGTGTTGCTGGCTGAAGAGGTCCACGCCCTCGCGATAGGCCTTTGTCGCGGTCCCCGCGGAAGCACTGACGTTTACCTGGCTCATGTAATCCTTGACCACCGAGATCGGAATCGCGAATTTCTCCGTGGCGATACTGGTATCGACTCCGGATTCCGAATCCGTATTGACGTTGACGAACGTCATGGACCCGATCGCGTCGCCGTTACTGTTCAGGATCGGCGATCCACTGGAGCCCTCCTCCAGAGGTATCTGCATCTGCAGCACTTCCCAGCCGCCATCCATCTTGCGGTGGCCGGCAACATTGCCGGAGACCAGAGTCGGTTTGTCCTCCTTGGAGGCCAGGCCGTCGCCTTCGCCGCTTTCTGATGATTTCTGTGAAAGGTAACCAAGGCCGAACACCTTGTCGCCCTCGCGCACGCTGCTTTCGTCACCGAGCTGGACCGAAGGAAGATTGCTGCCGCTGATCTTGAGGATTGCGATGTCCTTGCCGGTTTCCTCGTCCATGTCTATCGGATCGCCGACCTTGACCGTCTCGGCGGTGATGCCGCTATCCCCTTCACGGGCCTTGTCGATCATGTTGCCGGTGTAGACCTGTGTTTTCTGTTTTGAATCGCTGACGGTTATGTTTTCAGCGTAGATGGAAGCCACCGCCAGCATGAAACTGTCCGCGTCTTCCTGCGTAAGCGTTACGTCCTGGCCGACGAGATCGCTGAGGTCGCTCTCGAAAGCATCCAGCTCATCGACGATCGCCGTGCTGGCCGCTTCCTTTGCCATATCGAATTCGAGGTCGCTCTCGGTAGCCTTGACCATGTGGGCTGCAGTGATGATATTGCCTTCGGGGTTTATGAGAAAACCGTTGCCGCTGATGGAACTCTCCATCGGCTCGGTGAATGTCTCACTCGAGGCTATGAAATAAAGCGACGGTCGTGCGATCAGCTCGTTGAGAGTGGCTGCCAATATGGCGCTCTCATTGTTCGCGACACGCTTTGCCAGGACTTCGCCTGTCGTCCAGGTAATAAGGCTGTCCAGGTTGATATCCAGGGTCGGGATCCTGACATCGGCCGACCAGGTCGTGACTATATAAACGATGGCGGGCTTGTTGTAGTCGGCGACCTGTGAATCGGTAACTGTCTTTGTTTCGCCACATCCGGCGAAAAGCGGCAAAGCGCCAAAAAGAATAAA
>JAUSDE010000071.1 GCA_030650885.1 Thermoleophilia bacterium | reverse complement strand
CAGCTATGGCATTTTCCACGCCGTCAACCAGCAGCACGGCCAGGTCACCCTCGAAGCGGTCAAGGTAGCAGTGGAACTTTCGAGCCAACTGTTCAGGAAACCTTGTTTGCTTCCAGCAGCTGTTCGAGGAGCTGGATCTCGGAAGGAGTTCCCGCAGTAATAAGGATATCTTTTTCTTTCAGTAGCGTATCAGGGCTGGGATTTGTGTCGAACGGTTCGCCCGGTTTTCTCACAGCCAGAACCGAAGCGCCCGTTTTCTGCCTGATCTCAAGTTCCCGGATGCTCTTGCCTACTACCGGCGAGGCGCCTGACAGTTGTAACTGCTCGACCCTCAGTTCCAGCTCACCTCCGCCCGTGACTACATCGAGATAATCGCTCACCATCGGCTTCAGCATCAGGGTAGCCATTTCACGGCCGCCGATCGCATAAGGAGACACTACTTTGTCTGCACCAGCCTTCTCCAGCTTGCTGTGTGAATCTTCAGTATTTCCACGAGCGACAATCCAGAGGTCAGGCGATAACACCCTGGCCGAAAGAGTCACAAAGACATTGTCTGCATCTGAGTCGACACAAGCCACAAGACCTTTGGCCCGGATAATGCCCGCGCGATGCAGAGCCTCGTCATCAGCGGCGTCGCCCTCAATATGAGGCAGCCCATCTTCTCTTGCTCTGGCGATGCTTTCCGGGTTCGAATCAACTACAACGAACTCAACGCCGGATCGGGCGAATTCCCTGGCGACCTGTTCTCCAACGCGGCCATAACCGCAGATCAGATAATGTCCCGCCAGCTCGGAAATTTTCTTTTTCATGCTTCTCTCCTCCAGCAGATCTGCGAGGTAACCTCCGACCAGAAATTCTGTCACGACACCGAAAGCATATAACAAAGTCCCCATGCCGCAGGCGATCAGGAGGACTGCAAGAATCTTGCCCGCCGCTGATACCGGAGCCGTGCCCATGCCTACTGTTGATATGAGAACAACTGATGTGAAGAAGGCGTCTAGTGGACTCTGGCTCTCTAGTAAAGCGAATCCCACTGAACCCGCCAGAACTATTGCGAGCAGAATCCCTACAAGGGCCAGTATGCGTTTGGGAGAAATCATGGGTTGCCATGGCAACGGCAGGACAAGTCTACTTGATGCAACAGCGGTTTTCAACGAGAGCGCAGCTTGAGACTTAGAGGAAAGGCAGGTCGGGGACCCGCTCCTCTGCTTCGTCATCGGAAGCCTGATTCTTTTCCGCCGCGAAAAAGGTTTCGCGGACGATTACAGGCATATTGCGCCAGAGGCAGATACCATCTTTCAGATACTTTTCCTTCTGGCTGCCGCTGCAGTTGGATGTGCATGACGAACAGAGTTCATCGTCAGGTAGAGGCTCCTTGGCCTTTGTAGGCCGCTGGCCTTCGTCGAGCCTCCGGCTGGTCTCCAGCAACAGATGTTGAACATTTATGTGAGGCGAAATAGGAAATACAACAGGCATGGTCGGGATGATGAACTTGAAAGTGCCTGTGACCCAGTTGGATAACTCCAGAGTATTCTCATATGCCTGTTCAGCGATTATCTTCGCTATTTCTTCCTTGTCGACTGAACCGGACTTCATCAGGGTTATGCCAAGGAACTCACGCTTTTCGCGCAGGGCCGACGAGAGGATTATCTTTCGCAACTCGCCCGCGGAGATCAGGTTTGCCTTTACCATGCGAGCTCCGAGCATGTGGTCGGATCGAGGCACCGAAACGGCTTCGATGAAGCCGTCCTTAAGATAGATTATTGCGCGCTCTTCCCTGTCTTCAATCTCTAACAAGCCTGATTTGCGATAACCGGCTAGGAGCTGGAGCACCATGAAGACGGAGAACTGACTTATTTTTCCCCAGAGAATCATTTAACCGCTACAATTTAGAAGGAAGGAAATTTCCCTGTTCATACAGTTTATCGGCAGTGAAAAATGCGACCTTGATTCAGGACTGAATCACTAAAAAACACCCGCCGGATTTAGCCGGCGGGTGTATGGTGAGTCAGATCAGTGATCGCAGCCATGATCTACTGGCTGCATATCACGATGAATCTTCCTGCTATCCAGGCACGATGCCCAGGTTGGGTTTGCCGTGCCCCTGCTGACGGGCTTCGGCTTCTTCGAGGTCGACATCACCGGTGTAAACCTGGTTCTTGCCACGGCGCTTAGCTTCGTACATGCGCGCATCAGCGATCTTAACGAGTTTGTCTCCCGCTTCCGCATCAATGCCGAATGAAGAGAGACCGATTGATACGGTCACGCTGCGTTTAACATTCGGATCTGCGAAAGTCGAGCAACGCTCTTCGATGCTGGAGCGTAACCGCTCGGCCACGCGGCAGGCCGTATTGTAATCGCAACCCAGTATCAGAGTGAACTCCTCGCCACCATACCGCGAAGCGATATCTTCACCACGCGCTTCCTGGGTGATCGTCTGGGCTACTTTTTGAAGCACGTAGTCGCCTTCCTGGTGCCCGAACTGGTCGTTATACTGTTTGAAGTCATCGATGTCCAGAAACAAGACAGTCAGGTTGGTGCCATCGCTTTTGAGGTTACTCACCTTGTTCACAAGGTAAGTCTGGAAAAACCCGTGAGTATATAGCGAAGTCAGGTCATCCGTAGTCGACTGGCGGCGCAGTTTCAGCGTCTCCCTATGCTCTGAAGTGAACATGTAGTAGAAGCCGATGGCGAATAGGAGGATGAATATGAACTCCGTGGTTTCGTAAATGGCTTCAACATGGGCGATGCCAAGGTCATTCATCACCGAAAGCAGCATGGCGATGCCGAATGAGATAGCAGCGAGGCTCAGAAAAAGCCAGGATCTTTTTCTGACATCGCGTCCGATGGACGGCAGAATGCGGATCGCGAAGTAGAAAGCTATGAGTGCAAGGATCAGGCTGGAAAACTCAAGCACGGCGCCAAGCATCTCCTCGCCTTCTTCCGCCTCTTCACCTCCCGCCTGGGCTATAAGGTTCATAAATGACAGAAATTCCGTTTTCATTATTTCTCCTCCCCATCTGCTGGCAAATCGGCATTAATTAGTTCCTCGAGCTGCATATTCAACAAACCGGTCCTTGACGTCCCTTGCGCCGGGTAATTTTCTGAAATTGCATTCATATATCGGTCAGGCCCTCATTCTTTCTTCTCGCTTAGTGTTGCTTTCGGACCTGATGATTCTGGCGAACACCTCGACCACGCGCGGGTCGAACTGAGTTCCTGTATTACGTTCCAGCTCGCCTAACGCCATCTGGGTGGATAGCGCTTTCCTGTAGGGCCTGTCGGAAGTCATGGCTTCATAGGCATCTGCAACAAACAGGATCCTTGCTCCAAGCGGATTTTCTTCGCCGCCCAGTCCGTCCGGGTAACCGTTACCGTCATATCGTTCATGGTGATGGCGCACGATCGACTGAACCGGGAATGGGAAGTTGACCGGCGTGAGGATCTTTTCGCTGAGCACCGGGTGTTTCTTGATGATGTTGAATTCCTCAACCGTCAGCTTACCGGGCTTGGATAGAATCGCATCCGGAATTCCGATTTTTCCCACATCGTGCAGATAGCCTGCATAGCGGATCGTCTGAAGTTCTGCTCCCTGGAGTCCCAGCCCGCGGGCTATAGCCTCAGAATAAAGCGACACTTTCTCCGAATGTCCGCGCGTATACGTATCCTTGGCATCAATTGTTTCGGCGAGCGAACGGATGGTTCCAACAAAAGCATCCTGAAGATTCTCGTACATGCGGGAGTTCTCGATGGCGATCGCAGCTTCGTTTGAAGCGGTCGTCAGCAGGTTCATCTCGTTTTCCTTAAGCTCCCTCGGTTCCGCGAAATATATGCAGATGACGCCTATGCTCTCGCCCTTGGCCAACAGGGGCAGGGCGACAAGAGAAGAGTAACCCTGGATGCTGGCTACATGTTTCCATTGTGCGTATGTATCATCCGAGGCCACGTTGTTTACCGCGAAAGCCCTTTTTTCGGAAAAAGCCATGCCCACAGGCCCAAAACCGATCGGAATTTTGCGTTTTCTGTTAATTGTCCAGACATACTCTGCGGAGAGGTTGTAGCTGGCGACGATATTGAGATGCCTTTCCTGGTCATCCGGGAGGAGCACGGAAGCGAATTGGGCGCCGATCAGATTGCCAACACGCTGGGCGACAACGCTCACGACTTCCTGATAGTCAAGAGTCGATGTAAACGCCTGGCTGATCTCGTGCATCGCTGAAAGCTCTCTTACATGTCCCTGAGTCTTTTCGTACAGTTCCGCGTTCTCGATCGCGACAGCTGCCTGGTTCATCAAAGTTTGATAAAATTCGATCTTCTTCGCACTGAAAGGCGTACGGTCCCATTTTCGTACTTCGCCGAGTGTGACGACTCCGATCGCCTTATTCTTTGATATCAGTGGCAGCAGTAGTGCCGACTTTGTATCCGCGGTCAGCGCCCATTCCCATTCAGCCTCGGATCCCTCAACCGAGAGCTGGCCGTTATGCCGCAACACACATGGTTTGCGAGATGCCAGCACGTCAGCGTGATGACGCGCCTCCGATAATTCCAGGCTGTCGCCGATACCCTGGTTCCACTCGGGCATCTCCCTCGTCGGTGAAGCGGCCTTGACCATCAGTTTGCCGCTGACGCTGTCGACAAGCGATATACGGCAATAGGTAACCTTTTGCGATGCGGCGATCTTCTCACACAAAATCTGAAGGATCTTGTCAACTTTCAGCGCCGAGGAAACAGCCACGCTGGCCTCAAGCAGCAGCTGTACTTCCTCATCGCGTGTATTCAACGTTCCGGCCATCTCATCAAATGCTGATGCGAGATCACCGATTTCATCGTCACGATTCAGGCTCAGAGGTTGCAGCCGGTCATGGGCGCTTATTTCCTTGGCGGCAAACGTCAACTTCTTTATGGGTCTGATGAGCATGCGGTTCAGGGCAAAGTAAAGGACCGCAAGGAGTATCAGGAGCGCCAGGTTTGTGATGATGGCAAAACGTATTTGCTGTGAGCGGATGAGGCTGTCACGCGGACCGGCGTCAAGATAGACACCGACGGAAGCGACCGGGTTTCCGTCGGCGTCGTGAAGTGGCGCGAGCATCTCGATAGTATGAATATCGCCTGGCGCCTCAGATCCGGCGGCTCCCCCCTCTGCGCCTTCATCTTCCTCGTCGACAAATGTAGTCTCGTTTGTAAAAACAGGCTGGATGTCGAACGCTTCTGCTACTGATCCCTTCGATTCTTTCTCAGTACTTGCGATGACTGCGAATGAGGAATCCGAAGACGTGGCCACCGGTGCTACAGATTTCGCGTATATCGAGATCTTTCTGATCTCATCGTTTGTTCTGACGAGATTGTCTATCTGCGACTGGATATTCTCGCTGAAGGATGGGGTGTTGCGATCTATCAGGCTCGCTTCCACAAAGCCGGCCACCGATTCGGCGCGGTGTTCGTAGTCCTTCCTGATAACTGAGGAAAGGTAGCTCGAGGTGTAAATCGTCATCGCAGCAGAAAGTGCCAGCACAACGAGGAAAATAAGAACTGTCAGCTTGCCGCGCAAGCCGAATTTATGTTTGATACTCACCAGGTTCCGCCCCGGGAGGAGTATGTGAATCAAGGCCTGCCCATAGCCTCAGTACATAATCGGCCACTTCCGGGAAGGCTTTAGCCCTCAATCTGGCACAGCAGAGCGCAACCCGCGCCCAATGGAAGTTATTTAGACTCTTGGCGGGAGCGATAATCCTCGATAGCTTTTTTCAGGCCGTCAGACGCCAGGTTCGAACAATGCATTTTTTGAGGTGGAAGACCGCCTAATGCATCAGCTACAGCCTTCTTGGATATCTCCTGAGCCTCTTCGAGAGTCTTTCCCTTGGCCATCTCGGTCACCATGCTGCTGGTAGCGATCGCGGCGCCGCAACCCAGGGTTTTGAACTTGACGTCCTCGATACGCTCGTCAGCGTCTACCTTGATAGTGATTCGCATGACATCGCCACATTGAGGATTACCCACTTCCCCCACGCCGTCAGCATTCTCGACTTCGCCCATATTCCTTGGATTCTGAAAGTGATCCATCACCTGTTCCGTATACATATCTACCTCCTGTTACTTATCGATAGTTGAGCATATAAATCAGCTTGCCGCTTCGCAGTCACAACCTTCTCCAGAGCTGCCTGATGCGCACTTCTTGGATCCACGCTTGTAAACCGGTGACATTGCCCTCAATCTTTCAGCCACCTCAAAAAGTATATTCAGGGCATAATCGGCATCCTCCCTGGTGTCGTGCCTTGACATCGTCATGCGCACGGAACCGTGGGCGAGCTCAGCCGGAAGTCCGAGGGCTAGAAGGATATGCGAAGGCTCCAGGGTCCCGGAAACACAGGCTGAGCCGGTCGACACGAAGACAGGACGGGCGTTTGCCGCAGTAGGATATGAAAGTGAAAGCATGATCGATTCGCCCTCGATGCCTTCAATTGAGACATTTATATTGTTAGGCAGCCTTCTGGTTCGATGCCCGTTCAAGCGTATGTCATCCATGTTCTTCTCGATCAGCCCGATCATATAATCCCGTAACGCCGTCAGTCGCTCCATCTCCGGACCGAGATTCTTGCGGGCGAGTTCGGCCGCTTTTCCCAATCCCACGATGCCGGGCACGTTATGGGTTCCAGCGCGGCGCTTCTTTTCCTGCCCGCCACCCAGAAGCAGCGGTACGATTCGCACACCGCGCTTGATATAAAGCGCCCCGACGCCCTTCGGCCCATAAAACTTATGTCCGGAAAGTGACAAAAGGTCGCAGGAAAGGGCGGCAACATCCACTGGTATGTGTCCAACGGATTGAGCCGCGTTCACATGCAGGTAGACACCCTTCTCTCTGGTTATGGCGCCGATTTCCTCTATCGGCTGTATTGTTCCGATCTCGTGATTCGCGTGCACCATCGTAACCAGCACGGTATCTTCCCTGATAGCGCCTGCAACATCTTCCGGGTTAACCAGGCCATCGCCGTCTACGGGAAGGTAGGTGACATCCCAACCCCTTTTCTCGAGGTGGCGGCATGGCATCAGGATCGAATGATGCTCCGCCTGATTAGTGATTATATGTTTCCCTTTTTCCTCCAGCGCTTCGGCAACGCCTTTGATGGCCCAGTTGTTAGACTCGGTCGCACCGCTGGTGAAATATATGTCTTTCTGATCGGCACCGATGAGGTCAGCAAGGTGCTGCCTGGCTTGTTCGATTGCCTGCTTGGCCTGGGAGCCGAATGTGTAGAGCGTGGCCGGGCTGCCGAAATTATCGCCTAGCCATTCAGACATAACTCCCACCACTTCAGGATCGGTGCGGGTTGTAGCCGCGTTATCCAGAAATATGGCCTTGTCCATTCCAATCGCCTCCTCGGGCGTTGATAAACTTCTAGATTATCTTGCGGATCAGGAACTTCATCTGGTCCCCGAATTCTTCCCGGCCGATGAAATCATTGCCTGTACCCATGCACCATGCTGGTATATCTGCTTTTGCCCCCTCATCGTCCGCCCAAACTTCCAGTACCTGGCCCGTGCCGAGTTTACGCATGGTCTCGGCGATGTGCACGATGGGAAGTGGGCAGGAAACCCCGATACAGTCGAGTTTTTCCGCAATCTCATCGCTGCCGGATGCGGGTTTAAGGCGGTTCTTGGAGATAATGTCCCGGAGAGTGGTTTGCCCCAGAACATTCTCGCTCGAGCTCTTGAGTTCTGACCAGACTCCGACAAGGCCGCATCCGTCGAGTTTCTCACACTCGCTGGTGGCGCCGCCGGCGCCAGCGCACCCTGCGGGTAAAACCGGTCCCTGTAACAGAGTCACCACATCCAGAACGCTTATTTCCCGCGGCTCACGGTTCAGCGTATAGCCGCCGGCCGGTCCTCGGTTGCTTTTCAAAAGGCCTCCGTTCACCAGCGCCCTGAGCACCTGAGTCAGATATGGAAGCGGGATCTGCTGGCGCTGCGAAATTCCCGCCCGGGATACCGGCGTGCCGGTTTCGTTGACGGCGATATCCATGAGTGCCCGGAGACCGTATTCACTTTTCGATGAAATCAGCATAATTTGAATATGATATTAATGTATATATGTAGAGTCAACATTAAAACAAATATACTTTACCCGGTCCTGGAACCAGCCAAACACGGCTATCTGATTGGACAGGAGCAGCTTTCAGGCAATTAGAAGCAGCTGATGAGCAGCTACCCGGCAATGTGTTATGTGGGGAAGCTCAGGTTGAAAGCCGAATGAAAATTCGTGTATACCTGGTCGGCAAGAGTCGCAGACGAAATTCCACGTAGTCCAGCCAGCTCGGCGAGGATGTAAGGAATATTTGCGGGGGAGTTTTCCTTGCCCCGCCTGGGAACAGGAGATAAATACGGGGAATCGGTTTCCGTCAGCAGCAGTCCGGGCGGGATTTTGGACGCGGCCATCCGTAAAGCAGTTGCCTTTGGAAAAGTCACATTGCCGGCGATTGACATGAAATACCCACGTTCGGCACAGGCTTCGACCTCATCGTGCAGGGAAAAACAGTGGAGAATGACATTCATGCCTGTTGCGTGCCGGTCCAGCAGCGCCATGACCTTCTCAGATGCTTCTCGCGAATGGACGATGATCGGCAGGCCGGTTTCCCGCGCCAGCTCTATATGCGTTATAAAAGCGGCTTCCTGCAGGTTTCGCGGGCAATGGTCGCGATAGAAATCCAGGCCGGTTTCACCGATGGCCACTACACTCTTTGAAGATCCGGCGAGCCTTGCGAGCTCACTGATGTCCTCATCAGTAACCTGTGTTGAGTCGTTTGGATGGATACCCACGGCAGCTAATACCCGACTATCAGAGGCAGCAGACTTGACGGCGAGCCTGCTGGACTGGAGGTCGATTCCTACGGTGACAATGTAGCTGACATTGTTTTGTGCCGCTTCCTGGAGAGCTGTGGCTGGATCTTTCAGTAGATCCAGGTGCGCGTGGCTGTCTATCAGGTTCGGCATCGAGCGTGGCTTGTGCTCACACGAGTTTCGGGAAAAGAGGCTCTCCGGCGACTACTATCGATCCGGGCCTGGCTCTGCCCCACTCGGCGTTTTCAAGGGCAAGGTCATCCGTTCCATGCCCCTGACCCAGGCGCCGCAGGATTTCAACGGTCTTCTCAGGCATATAAGGGTGCAGCAACAGAGCGCATATTCTCAGGCCTTCGACCAGCTCATAAAGGACCCCGTCGAGCTGTGTGCGATTAGCTTCATCCTTCGCAAGATTCCAGGGCGCACTGTCTTCTACATGCTTGTTGAGCGTGCGCACAAAATGCCAGATACTTTCCAGACAGCCGGTCAATTCCACGTTTGCCAGGGCGGCGCCAGAATCGATGCCGAGCCGCTGAACCAGGGCTGAAAAACGAGAAGAATCGCCTTCGCCGGGCTCAGGAACCACCCCATCGCAATATTTGGAGACCATGGCGACCGTCCGGCTGACCAGGTTGCCCAGTTCGTTGGCAAGTTCAGCGTTGTAGCGCGATTCGAAGCCCTCCATGGAGATCACGCCGTCCTGGCCGAAGGTCACCTCCCTGAAGCAGTAGAAACGGAAGGCATCGACACCGTACTTATCCATGACCTCGAATGGATCGAGGACGTTTCCACGGGTCTTGCTCATCTTCTGCCCGCCCATCAGCAGGTAACCGTGAATAAACAGATGATGCGGCAGCTCATAGCCGGAGGCCATCAGCAGAGCCGGCCAGATAACAGCATGAAACTTAAGGATATCCTTTGCCATCAGGTGGTAGTTTGCCGGCCAGTAACGGGGAAGCAGGTTTTCCGGACTGGCGTATTTGAGGGCGGTAATATAGTTCAGAAGGGCGTCCACCCATACATATACCACCTGTTTCTGGTCCCAGGGGATCGGGATGCCCCATTTCAGGGTTGCTCTGCTGATACTGACATCATCGAGCCCCCGCTCTATAAAACTGCGCGCCTCGTTGAATCGCGTCGAGGGCTTCACAAAATCGGGATGGCCATCGTAGAAATCGAGTAATGCCTGCTGGTACCTGGAAAGACGAAAGAAGTAGTTCTCTTCCTCAATCAATTCAGGAACAGTTCCGTGATCGGGGCATTTTCCATCCAACAGGTCTTTTTCCGGGTAAAAGGTCTCACACGAGCTGCAATAGAGCCCGCTGTATGACTTGAGATAGATGTCTCCCTTGTCATATAGCTGCTGGATGAAGGACTGTACCGCCTCGCAATGCTCAGGGTCGGTGGTGCGGATGAAGAAGTCATTAGTAGCATTGACTTTGCTCGCCAGTTCCCTGAATTTCAGGACCATCTCGTCTACATGTTCGCTGGGCGTCAGGCCCCTTTTCTGGGCCGCGCGAGCAGCCGGGTTGCCGTGTTCGTCCGTACCTGTGAGGAAGAAGACGTCTTCTCCCAGTTGCCGGTGATGGCGCGCCAGGATGTCAGCCGCGATCGTGGTATAGGCATGGCCGATGTGGGGAACATCGTTCACGTAATAGATCGGTGTTGTTATATAGAAAGTATTCATGGATGCGTTTCTGGCGACACGGCTTTTTCAGTAGCTATATTAGCAGCTGACCGGTTGCAGTAAAATATCGCCCCGGTGGATAGCTCGCTGAGGGAGTCTGAATTCAACGGGCTGGCGCCGGCTTGAAACCGGCGAGATTGCCAAAGCGAACGATTCCTGAGGTTGTCAGTAACAGAAACGCGCATATCAATACATTGCGCGCGGCTGAATGGCCTCCTGGTATATTAGAGTGCTGTTTTGGCAGACGAGCGATATCGCCGGATTTCCCAATAGAGGAAATGGCACCGGCGCTGAGTAGATTAAATAATCCGCTGATCTCGGGTGCAACCGCTGGGTTGCTGGAGAACCGCCCGAGACCGACCGGCTCCCGGGAGGTGTGGCCGGATAACTCGACGGGCAGGTTTCCGGGATTGGCCAATGATGAACCTGCTGCTGAAGCAATATTGACGCTTGCTGGAACATCCGCGGCCGATTCTGCGGATGGCAGAGATGCCTCCGGTAAGGATGCAGATGTGACGATGATGGCTGGCAATGTTTCACTAACTGCAGCTGCTACCGTAGTGTCAGCCGTTACAGCGGAGTTTTCCTGTTGAGTAACGGTTACCGCCGCCGGTGGCAGATAAGCGCCCGGATCGAAATAGAATTCCCGCGGTGAGGCCACTTTGATGCCGAAGTGAAGCGGAGAGCCATCTGATGTACCGATATCCTGCCCCTGTGCGACCAGCTGCCCCTCCGAAACGTTCAATTGGCCAATATGAAGATAGGTGGTCCTAATGCCTCCCTGGTGCTCGATTGAAACGGTCGTTCCCCCGCCTTCAGCCGGCGTATAACCGGCGAAGATCACGACTCCGGAGGCGCTTGCTCTGACAGAGCCGCCCTCGGGAACGGCGATGTCCACACCCCGATGGCCTCTGTCCGTTCGGCAGTCCAGGCTCCATGGACCAGATATGGGACCGGACACGGGCCAGGAAAATCCCTCGGATGGAAGGGAAGGCTCACCTCCACATGCCGCGTTAGAAATCGCGGGAACCAGAAGGGGTGACAACGATACAACCACGACTACTAACTGGATCAACATCCGCTTCCACATTTTAACCGCCTCCACTCGAGCGTTCGTGTTGTCATTACGGGCGACAGGAGGAAAATATCATGGTTCAAAGCAGCAGGCAATGAAAAAAGATGGGACTTGCGAAAAAAACATGCTAGGTGCGAGAAAAAAGATCAGTCAGGTTATCTCTGGGTGATTATTTCCCTGACGACGTCTCTGTCATTAAAAGGAAGCGCGCGGCCGCCGATGAGCTGGCTGGTCTCGTGGCCCTTGCCTGCGATCAGGATCGTGTCGCCATTGCCAGCGGTGTTGACTGCAGCTTCGATGGCTTCCCTGCGGTCGGGGATCCTCCTGTAGGAGACGCCCGAGTCAATCAGGCCGGGCTCGGTCTCATCGAGGATCTGTCCCGCTGGCTCGTCGTAACAGTCATCGGTCGTCAGGATAGCCAGGTCGGCCAGTGACCCGGCGGTCCTGCCCATGGCGGGACGCTTTTCCCGGTCCCGTTCTCCCGGGCATCCGAAGACAAGGATCAATTTGCCGGATGTGAGCGACCTTGCGGCTGTCAGGGCTTTGGCCAGTCCATCCTCATTGTGGGCATAGTCGACCACAATCCTGAAGGGAGCATCCGTATCGACAGGCTCAAACCTGCCTGGAGCTCCGCGCGAGGCGGTCAGACCCGCTGCTATGATTTCGGGAGCGACTCCAAGGGATAGCGTGGCCGCTGCGGCTCCAAGCGCGTTTTCCAGGTTGTAGGCGCCCGGGAGGTGAAGCCTGACAGGTGCCTGACCGGACGGTGTGATGAGGTCGAAGCCGGTTTCCCATCCGGCATATTCGATTTTGCCGGCGCGCACCAGGGCTTCCGGGTTCATTCCAAACGTAGTCGCGCCATCCCCGAATTCTTTCACCAGCCGCTGCCCATAACTATCGTTGACGTTGACCACGGCCACCGGCCGGTTTGGGGCGATAGCTGCGCCGGGGTCTCCCGGCTTATCCAGTGACCCGGCAAACAGGCTGCGTTTGGACTGGAAGTAGCGCTCCATGTCGCCGTGAAGGTCCAGATGGTCACGGGTCAGATTGGTGAATACTGCGATGGCGAAATCAAGCGAGGCGACGCGGTATAGATCGATGCCGTGTGACGATACCTCCATCGTAGCTGCCTGGACTTCCGCATCATTCATTTCCCGCAACATCCGCTGAAGGTCGATCGATTCAGGGGTAGTCCGCCTGGCCGGGGAGGATTTTTTGCCGTTCCGGTATTCGATGCCGCCTATTAGCCCTGTTGTCAACCCGGCTGCGTGAAATATGGAATCAATAAGGTACGTCGTTGTGGTCTTGCCATTTGTGCCTGTGACTCCGATCAGCGAAAGGCTCTTCGAGGGGTTGCCATAAAAAATGGCTGCGGCGCAGGCCATGGCTTTACGAACGGAGGACACCTGTACCTGCGGTAAGCCGGCATCCCCAATCCACCGCTCAGTCAGGACGGCGGCCGCACCCGATTCCCGCGCCTGGCCGATAAAATCGTGGCCGTCGACTTTGAATCCCGGAACCGCGGCAAACAGGAAGCCGGGCTTTACCTGCCTTGAATCATAAGCGAGTCCCGATATTGCTATTCTCTCGCCTCGTCGTTCCTGCCGAAGCAGATCGTCGCCCGCTTCAACTAACAGATCATCAAGATAAACGGGTGCAGGAGCAGTCACGGTCTGTCCGTCAGGCGGACTCACCATCCTCTACGGGTTTTTTCTCCAGCAGCGGCCGGTCCCATTTTTCCAGGACCATTTCCTCGCGGCAAAAATCGATGGTCACCTTGATAATGGCGACCATCGGTACAGCCAGCAATCCTCCCGGGAGCCCGGCGATGCTGGCGCCGCTAAGGACGGCGAACATCACCCAGAGCGGATGCACACCGACGCTCTTGCCCATGATGCGCGGCACCAGGATGTGGCCTTCCAGTTGCTGCACTATCAGGAAGAGAAGCGCTACCCACATCGCTCTGGTTGGACTGACCGTAAAATATGCGAGTATGACTGCAGGTGCAGCCCCAAGAAAGGGGCCGATCAGAGGTATGACTTCTGTCAGAGCTACCCAGACGGCGATAATAAAGACATAGGTTCCCGCTCCGCCGTAGAAAGCAATCATGCCGCCAAGAATTCCCATGATGGTTGAAACCAGCAGCTGCCCTCGCAGGTAGCTGCCAAGGGCGGTCTGGACTCGTTCGAAGAGGCGGACAGCGTCAGCCTGGAACTGTGGCGGGAATGCCTCCCTGGCAGTCTTCTTCAACCGGCTGGCATCGATCAGCATGTAGATACTGATGACGACGATCAGAAATGCGTTGAGTCCCATATTGAACAGGAGCTGCGCGAATCCGAGCGCCCGCATTGCGACTTCCTCTCCGCCGGATGCCAGTTTGCCGGCTATATCGCCGGGCGTGATATCGGGTTTATATGGCAGATCCAGCTCCCCGAACCATCTCTGCAGGTCGCGGACGATAGATTCAGTCCGGGTCGTATATTCCGGGATCTGGTCAATCAGGTAGTTCAGCTCCGAGATCACATTGGGAACGATCAGGGCGATGGCGCCCGCAAGAATGGCGAGCAGGATCACCCAGACGATCAACACCGCCAGTATGCGAGGAATCCGCACTTTGTCGTGGAGCAGGCTGACCGGCTGGTCGAGTACGAAAGCGAGGATGGTCGCCAGCAGAAACATGATGATTATGGTGCGGATGATGGAGACGAACCAGAGGCCAAGCAACAGTGCGATTGGCAGCAGTATGTACTGCACATATTTGGGAACAAGGATTTTTTCCCGTATAGAATTCATGGGCTTATTGTTCCTGATCCGGGATGACGATCTCTTCCGTGGCGGGTGTCGCAGCTCCCGGGTTCGGCGGCTGCCATTTCTCCAGGGAAATCCGTGGTTTGAAGAAAGAAAGCAGTTCGCGTGCCAGAGCCACAACCGGCAGGGCCAGAAGCATGCCCGGAATTCCGAACATGTTGGCGCCCGCTAAAACCGCGAAGATTACAACCAGCGGGTGCACGCCGACCGCCTGGCCCATGATATTGGGAACAAGGACGTGGCCTTCCACCTGCTGGATGAAGACGAAAACGAGTACGACAGCCAGAGATATCCAGGGTGAGGTGAAAAAGGCAAGGAAGACAGGCGGCACGGCCGCCAGTATGGGGCCTATATAGGGTATGAATTCCATCAGCCCCGCCCAGGCTCCGAAGAAGACCGAGTACTGGGCGCCCTGCGGCCAGACACCGATGGCTCCCAGAAACCAGATTCCGAGCCCGGAACTGATGCCTATCAGGAGGCTCAGAAGCGCCTGGGCGCGAACCCAGTGTGTGACCGCTCGCTCGCTGCGCCGAACGAATTCATCGGCCTCGTCCTCGTGGTCAGGAGGAAAGAAGCGCCTGACTACCCGGCCGATACGCTTGGCATCGAGCAGCATATATATGGTGATGACGACCATCAGAAAAAGCGTAGTGACCATGCTGACGAAGTTGATCGAATAAGCCAGCAGCAAGCTTCCCAGGTCAACCGCCGCCGTCTCGATCCTGTCTACGACCCGGTCGACCTCGTTGCTGGCGTCGAACGGCAGATTCAGGGATTCGAGGCTGGATTTCCAGCCGCCGACATGCTGGCGGATGGTATCTGTGTAATCCGGAAGGTTGTCTACCAGCTCCTGAAGCTGGGTGATAGTCGGCGGTATCACCAGAACAAAAAAGACCACAATGATCGCCAGCAGCGTCAGAAAGACGATGAAAACACCGATGAACCTCGGGATCCTGATCGCTTCCAGTTTTTTTACAAGGGGATTGATCATCAGGGCGATGATCGTCGCGGCGACAAATATGAATATAACCTGGATCAGGGCTGAGGCTGTGAACCACGCAAAGAGCGCCAGAACCGGTACGCCCACCATCTGGACCCACCTGGGAACCGTGATGTTCAACATCCCCCGTTTGGGGTCGGGGGTTTCCGCTTCAGCGGAATTCTGGTTTTCTTTACTGTTCTCCGTCACGCCGCCCCCATTATATATGAACGATTGCGCTTGAATAGCGAAGTGTTACCAATTCTGGAATATCCGAACCTGTGTGAAAAAGGCACCGGGTCTTGAAAAAGGCCACGGTCGTGATAAAGTTATCACCTGATATGGCTTTGGAGCCCCACACTCTGCAGCCGCGGGTTTCATCCAGATACCGTTTCCGATGGCACTCCGCGGCTTTTCTTGCGACTATGTTCGTCCTTGCCCTGGTGGCATTGGCTGCTGTTATTGCTTCTTCGAGGGCTGCGTCAACTCCCCTTCTCGATGAGCATACGATGGCCGCCGCCAGAGAGGTTGCGTCGACCCATGAGCCGGCCAGGATACCACTCGCCGCCGCTGGAGAGATCCACCTTATGCTTCCTATCTTCGAGCAGGAAGTAACCGCGGTCGGATATCATCCTGTGGACGGAGATAACCTCATCACACTGAATCCCATCGGCCGGCAGCTCAACGGGTCATTGATATCGGGATTCGGGCAGGTGACTCAGGGCGATGGACCAGGCTATTTTCTCATGGAAGAAGGCGGCAGGTTCGGCGCGGCCACGTGTTCTCTGGATGTCGGCGCTCCCGCCGGTACAGTCGTCTTCGCACCGGTTGACGGCATCGTAGCCGGCATAAGGACTTACAACCTGCGCGGTGAATGCCCGGATACGGAAGTCCGGATCCAGCCCCGGAACCAGTCGAACATGGTCGTGGTGATGACGCACATCGGTAATATACAGGCAACCCTGGGGCAGCCGGTTCGCGCCGGAGAAACCCGGCTGGGGTCGGTTCGGGGCCTCGACGGATGCATCGAACAGCAGCTCGGCCGCTATACCTATGACAGTGGCAATCACCTTCATCTGCAGGTCGAATACCTCAACACAAAAAACCAGCCATGAGCACGGCGGCGATTCCCCAGGCTGGCTGCGCCGTAATCGGGGGTTCCGGCACGCGCGGCTGTGACTTTCCTGTTGATGCGGGAACAGGTGCCAGAGTTCTGGAGCAGGACCTTGTTTTCGAAACCCCTGATGGGACCTCCCCCCCGTTCATCCTCTTTGAGACTGCTGCGGGACGGCGCTGCCTGACGGTAAGGCTGCACGGCTGGCGTGATGGAGTGACAAGGGGTGAGGCATCACGGCAGGTTTTCTGGGTACTGCACAAGGCCGGAGTGAGCAACATCATCTCGGAGGCCGGGGTTGGCAGCCTCAACCCGCTGCTTGATCCCCGTGACATCGTCATTCCCGACGATTTTGTCGATCTCACCACCCATCGTGACCCCAACATGATTGCCGGCGGCAACCTGTTGATCATGCGCGACCCGGTCTGTCCTGCCCTGAGCCGTGCCCTTTTCGACGCAGCTGGCAGGCACAGCAGCGTCGGGCGTGTTTTTGGCAGAGGCACGTGCGTGGTCACGGAAGGGCCACGTTTCGAGAGCCGCGCCGAGATACGCATGATGCAGCCTCACGGCGATATCATCGGTCAGAGCATGTGCCCCGAAGTCTGGCTGGCCCGTGACATAGGCGCCTGCTATGCGGCCCTGTATATCGTGGTGAACTAT
This sequence comes from Thermoleophilia bacterium, assembly GCA_030650885.1. GTDB lineage: Bacteria > Actinomycetota > Thermoleophilia > BMS3ABIN01 > BMS3ABIN01 > JACRMB01. The sequence goes on along the minus strand of JAUSDE010000071.1, from coordinate 6,657 downwards.
GCCGAGGGCGTGGTGCGGGACTGGTCGCATGAGGTGCTGAAGGATATTTTCAGGGACGACGCCGTCATCCAGGCCAGGATTTTGCTTGAAGCAATCGACGCCGTCGCGGATAGTGACTCCTGCGGCTGTGGCGACCTGAGAAAACCCTCGCTGCTGCAGGAATAACCAGCCTGTCCCCTCAGGCAGCTCATTCAGACGTTGTCTGTGGCCAAGGGCTTAAACGTTGCTTTCTTCACCGTAAGACCTTCACTACAATATAAAAACCTCGCATTAAGCCTCAGTGTTTCTATCCTGTCCTTTAACGGATTTCCCCTGAACGAAAAAAGTCTTGACAAATCCTATCCAGTCTATTATGATTCTTAAATCCTACTATACCTATCAATTTTCTGAAGATATGGAGAATGCATGAACATTTCAGCAAAAAGCAGGTATGCGGTAAGGGCGCTGGTGGAGCTGGCTCAGCACACTGACGGGACGCCCGTTCCCATAGCCGATATCGCCTCTCGAAGAGAAATACCCCTGCAGTTTCTGGAGCAGCTGTTTTCCAGTCTCCGCAAGGCAGGAATCCTGAACAGCCATCGCGGCGTTCGCGGAGGCTTCAGTTTTAAGAAACTGCCTGAAGATGTAAGCGTCCTCGATGTGGTGGAAGTCCTCGATGGCAATGTCGCCCCTTCCGCATGCACGGCCGGAGCTCCCTGCAACAAGATCGACCGTTGTGTCGTTCAGGAGGTCTGGATGGACGTCAAAAGCAATATGGAAGGCGTTTTGAGCGCTGCCAATATCGGGGATCTCGCCTACAAGGAGAGCCTGATGAAGGAACAGGCCGAGGAAATGTACTATATTTAACACTACCGCGGGGGCGGGAGGTATGGGAGAATGTCAACTGTCAGTGGAATCTCAAAAGCCAGAGCGAATATGAAAATAGCTAAAAATTTATCTGAACTTATCGGTAACACGCCCATGGTCAGGCTTGACAGGCTGGCTAAAGGCCTGGATGTGGACCTCGTGGCCAAGCTGGAGAGTTTCAATCCCGGCGGCAGCGTCAAGGACCGCATCGGCATCGCCATGATCGAAGCGGCTGAACAGGATGGCAGGATAACGCCTGGTAAGACCGTCATCATCGAACCGACCAGCGGCAACACGGGTATAGCTCTTGCCTTCGTCTGCGCAGCCAAGGGCTATCGTCTGGTGCTGACGATGCCGGAGACCATGAGCCTGGAGCGGCGGCAGCTACTGAAGGCATATGGCGCCGAGCTCGTTCTGACCCCTGGCCCGGATGGCATGCGGGGAGCCGTGGAAAAGGCGGAAGAGCTGGCTGAGGAATATGGCGACGCGTACGTACCCCAGCAGTTCAAGAATCCGGCAAATCCGGAAATCCACCGGCGGACGACGGCGGAGGAGATCTGGCGTGACACCGATGGAGACGTAGACATTTTTGTTGCCGGCGTCGGGACCGGCGGAACGATTACAGGCACAGGCGAGGTGCTACGGGAGCGTAAGCCCTCGGTGCAGCTCGTGGCTGTTGAGCCCAAGGCGTCGCCGGTCCTTTCCGGCGGCGACCCTGGGCCACATAAAATCCAGGGCATCGGCGCGGGATTTGTGCCGGAAGTGCTGAACACTGCAATTTACGATGAGATCGTCCAGGTGTCCAACGAGGACGCTGAGAATACGGCGCGGCGGCTGGCGACAGAGGAAGGCCTGCTTTGCGGGATATCATCCGGTGCGGCGGTTTTCGCGGCGCTTGCCGTAGCCAAGCGTCCAGCAAGCAGGGGAAAGATGATCGTAGTCGTACTGCCGGACACAGGTGAGCGCTATCTGTCCACGCAGTTGTTCGGCGGGGCCTAGAAGAAAAAGATTATCAACGACCCATTCGGGAGTTCAAATGGATGTTAAGGAAGACGTACTTCTCGACGCGCGGGGGCTCAAGTGCCCGATTCCATCAGTAAAGACCGCACTGGCGCTGGAGCAGCTGGAAGGCGGCGGCATCGTCAAGGTGCTTACTGATGACCCCGTGAGCAAAAACGATCTCCCTGCCTGGGTCCGCGGCAACGGCCATCAGGTGCTGGGAATTGATGACAGGGAAGGCTTTACTGAGATATATGTGAAAAAGGCTGGAGGCTGATGGCGATGGGCTGCTGCAGCCGGAGTTCAGGAAAGGACGGCGAGATGTTATCATCTGGTAAGGTGACCAGCGAAGATATCTGCTGCCTGAACCTCGTCGTGCAGGGAAAACCATTGCAATATCGTGGCATGGCGGATGTTCGTTCCCTTTTGGAATCCCGTGGCGAGAACAGCATGTATGTCAACGTGCGTATCAATGACGAGGTGCTGGCACATCGGGATTTTGAGCAGGTCTCCCTCAGCGACGGGGACAGCATCGATTTTCTTTACTACATGGGTGGAGGAACTTGTTTAACCTTACTGACGAAGAAATCCTTAGGTATTCGCGGCATATAATCCTGTCCGAAGTCGGCGGAGCCGGACAGCAGAAACTGAAGGAAGCCAGCGTACTCGTGGTAGGAGCAGGCGGGCTGGGTTCTCCGGTGCTGCTTTATCTTGCAGCCGCGGGCGTAGGGCGCATCGGTGTCATCGAGGATGATGTCGTGGATGTAACCAACCTTCAGCGCCAGGTCATCCATGCGACCAGCGATGTGGACAGGCCCAAGGTACACAGCGCCAGCGATACCATGAAGCAGATCAACCCCCACATCGAAGTCGATGTCTATCACGAGCGGCTGACCAAGGACAACATTTTTCCGCTGCTCGAAAAATATGACATCGTCGTCGACGGCGTGGACAATTTTCCCACAAGATATCTGATCAACGACGCCTGCGTCATGAAGAAGAAAAAGCTGGTCGAAGGCGGCATCCTCAGGTTCATGGGTCTGATCATGAGCATAGACGCCGGAGAATCGGCATGCTATCGGTGTGTTTTCGAGGAACCGCCCCCACCCGGAACTGTGCCAAGTTGCGCGGAGGCGGGCATTCTTGGGGCGGTTGCAGGTGTTGTCGGCACGCTTCAGGCGACCGAAGTCCTGAAGATCATCACCGGCGTCGGCGAGCCGTTGTACAACCGGCTGCTACAGTTTGACGCGGAAGAGCTTCGTTTCCATGAAGTGCAAGCCCGGCGCAATCCCAAATGCCCGGTTTGCGGTGAGAACCCTTCGATCACCGAACTGATCGAGTATACCTACACCTGCGAAACGCAGGCACCCGGCAATTCCTGATGCCCCCGGCTCTGCGGCTGTCGCCAGCGCAGCTCGAGAAAATAATCGAACACGCTCGCTCCTGCAAGCCCGAAGAAGCCTGTGGAATCCTCGCCGGCGATTTCGAAGGTAATGTGCAGCGCGTATTCTGTATGGAAAACGCCGAGCATAGCAGCGTTTTCTATACCATGGACTCTAGCGAACAGTTCCGTGTTTTCGATGATATAAGGCGGGAGGAGCTGGAGATCGTGGCTATCTTCCATTCGCACCCCCACTCCCCGGCTCTGCCTTCGATGCAGGATATGGAGCTGGCTTTCTACCCCGAATCCGTTTATCTGATCATCTCCCTGATGGACGACATGCCGGAATGCCATGCCTATTCTATCGTCGAAGGGCAGTCTGAAGAGGTAGAGATCACCGTGGTGGAGGAATGAATCCAGACGAATGCGCAAACGGGAACTCACCGGAGGCCGTGGAAGCGATGCTGGATCTTCTGATTGAGAATCTGCGCCCACTGCGCAGGTTGATCGTGGCTTATTCCGGAGGAGTGGATTCTACGGTAGTCATGGCCGCCGCTGTCAGGGCTCTGGGCACGGAAAATGTGATTGCAGTGACCGCGCTTTCAGAAACGCTGCCTGAACGGGAATTGCAGGAAGCTGCCGAGCTGGCGCAAATGCTCGGCATCACGCACCGCGTTATCGAAACCCGCGAGCTCGATGCCGAAGAATTTCAGGCTAACTCTCCGGATCGCTGTTATCACTGCAAGTCCGAGCTTTGGAGCAGGATCAGGGAGATGGCGGCGGATGAGGGTTTCGAAAATCTGGCTGACGGCGTTAATTTCAGCGATTCCGCAGATTTCAGGCCAGGCATCAAGGCTGGTGACGAAGCTGGCGTGATCCATCCCCTGGTCTCGGTGGGAGCAGGCAAGACAGAGGTCCGCGCCATGGCAAAATCTCTGGGGCTGAGCAATTGGGACAAACCGTCACAGGCGTGCCTGTCTTCACGTTTCCCTTACGGTGACAGGATTACCGCTGATGGGCTGAAACGTGTGGAGGCCGCCGAGGAGATTCTGCACGAACTGGGCCTTGGCCGTTTTCGCGTGCGGATTCATGGGGAAATCGCGCGCATCGAAGTACCCGGCAGTGATATCGAAAAACTGGCCTCAGCCGGTACACGGAAAAATATAGTATCAGCACTCAAAGGCCTTGGCTATGCGTACATCACCCTGGACCTTGAAGGTTTCCGTTCCGGCAGCATGAACGAAACCCTGGCCACCGGTCTAAAGAAAAAATAAATCACAGCCTGCCCGGTATCCCCCCGTCCTTCACCAATTCATCTCCAATTTTCCAACATGGTCCTGCTCTCAACTTTTTGTCATACATGCTGATAGCTGACCGTTTTTCTGGCAGGTTTAGCATTGTCAATTGTTGAATATATTAACAACACGAAAAGAGGGCCTTCAGGTCATAATTCCTATCGAGAGGAGATATACCATGTCGAATGATGAGATGGATTGCAAAACGGCCTTATCGAGACGGGAGCTGCTGAAGGGTGCCGGGAAGATCTCTGCTGTAGGCAGTCTAGCCCTGGTATCGGGAACCGGCCTGGGGCTCCTTGCCGGGTGTGGGGACACAGCAACAAAAACAGTCACGGCAAGTTCGACAGACGGCGCAACGCTTCCATGGCCATACGTAAAACTGGATGCGGCGTCCTTAAAACAGGTACAGGAGACCGCCCACGACAACTGGTTTAAGGGATTTTGCGCATTCGCGACATTTAGCGGAATAGTGACCCAGTTGCGCGAGAAGATCGGTGAGCCTTATACATCGTTCCCGATGGAAGTGATTACTTTCGGACATGGAGGAACCGCAGGATGGGGCGGCACCTGCGGAACTCTCGTCGGCGCCGGCCTGGCGGCAGCTCTGGTAGCCGGACCAAAGGTCGGCGAGGAGATTCTGAACGACGTGATCAGATGGTATACGGATACCGAACTTCCTATCTATATGCCCGATAAACCAAAGGCTACAATCACGGCAGTCAGCATCAGCAACAGCCCGCTTTGCCACATCTCTGTCGGCAAGTGGATGAAAAAGGAAGGCGTTGGTTTTCTAAGCCCTCAGCAGATGGAAAGATGCGGACGGCTTTCTTCGGATGTAGCTTCCAAGACTGTTGGATATCTGAACATGGAAGTCGACAAACAATTCACGGCTGCCAACAAATCCCAGGTCACACTGAACGGAATGCCATCACAAAACAATTGCACAGACTGCCACGGGACCAATATACCGGCCGTACCCACGCCGGGCGGCGGTGAGAGCCTGATCGAGAGCAGCTAGCTGGTCAGCATAGGTCAGCGCTGCTATTCCACAAATGAATCGAGGAATTCGACCTCGACACCGAGGTCCTGCAAATGCTGGAAGGCATCTTCCAGCATTTGCGCTTCTCCGCTCAGTTCCAGCACCATCCAGCCACACTTCTCGTCGACGTTGGCGCGGCGGATATTCGGGATGACGTTATATTCCTTAACCAGCTGATAGATAATCGGTTTCTTGATCAGCTTTTCGGGAAAGGTAAGTTCAAGTCTCTGGGTCTTCATTGATGCAAGGCCTCCTTTGGGGGCAAAATCTGCCGGTCCCGCGGACGATTCTGTTAATATTATCAGCAGATCGATTAGATATTATCTTATGGGAGTCTTGAAGAAAACCGCATTTTTATTCACAGCCGCCAGTGGCGGCTACTTCTGGCTGAACCGGAGCGGTGATCTGAACCGCACCCTTGGGTCGGTAAAGGGAGATGTGGCTGCTGTCCAGGAGCGGGATCCGGCCGCAACGAATCTCGTCGAGACTCTTACCTGCTATTCGGGACTTCATGCGATTTTACTGCACAGGATGGCGCATTTTCTCTACGAGGAAAAGCTGCCGTTTGTGCCGCGGTTTGTCTCCCAGGTAAATCGGTTTCTGACCGGCATAGAGATACATCCGGGCGCCGACATCGGTGAGGGATTCTTTATCGACCATGGATCGGGAGTCGTCATCGGCGAGACTACCGAAGTCGGAAATAACGTGACGCTGTACCAGGGCGTGACTCTCGGCGGAACCGGCAAGGAGACCGGCAAGCGTCACCCGACCCTGGAGGACAACGTGACCGTGGGCGCCGGTGCAAAGGTGCTGGGTTCGGTGACCATCGGTGAGAACTCAAAGATCGGCGCCGGCAGTATAGTCATCCACGACGTTCCGCCAAACAGCACCGTCGTCGGTAATCCTGGACGTCCGGTGCGGCAGCGGGGCCGCAAGGTCGGCGCTGCCGACCTTGACTGGACCCATCTGCCTGACCCTGTGGCCGACGCCATGCAGTCCCTGGTCAGGCGAGTGATAGAACTCGAGAACGAATTCAAGGAAGCTTTTCCGGAAAAACGGGAGCAGCTGGAAAAGGCGCAGGAAAAAGGCGAACA
>JAUSDE010000183.1 GCA_030650885.1 Thermoleophilia bacterium | reverse complement strand
CGGCGAAGAACGCCGCGGCGCTTGGCAGGAAATATGAAGGTATCGAGCTGGTGGCCGCGGGGAATATCTCCCAGGCTCTGGCGAAAGTTTTTGACTAGGGAGTTGCATGGTAGATTCGAGAGGGGATCTGAGGCTGGATGGCAGGCTGGTCGAGGCTCTTTACCTGGTAGCCCCGGGGAGGCCTTTGCGCGAGGCGATCGACAGTATCATCCGGGCCAAGACCGGCGCTCTCATAGTTCTGGGGGACGAGAGTTCCATATCGTTCCTGTTTTCGGGAGGGCTCCGTCTGGAGACGGATTTCACGCCCAATATGCTTTACGAGCTGGCCAAGATGGACGGGGCGACGATCCTAAACCGGAACGCCACCCGCATCCATCGGGCGAATGTGCAGCTGATGCCGGACGCGAGCATAGATTCAAGTGAGACCGGCACGAGGCACCGGACGGCGGAACGTGTAGCCAAGCAGACTGACGCCATCGCCATATCGATCTCGATGGACCGGGACCTTGTAAGCATTTATGTGGATGAGCTCAAATATGTGCTCACCGAGATGAGGGTGCTGCTGGCCAAGTCGGACCAGGCCCTGCAGACGCTGGAAAAGTACCGTACAAGGCTGGACCAGGTGGCGGATAACCTGACGGCGCTGGAGTTTGAGGACGCGGCCACCCTGCACGATGTGGTCGGTGTTCTGCAGCGATCAGAGATGGTATCCCGGGTCGCCCGCGAAATAGAAAGGTACCTCATCGAACTGGGGTCGGAAGGGCGTCTTATCGCAATGCAGCTCGAGGAGCTTATGACCGGCGTGGCCCGGGACCGGGCAGCGCTGATCATGGACTACCGGCCCGGCAGGGGCCCGGCGGTCGAGAAGATAGAGGATAGGATCGACGCGCTGTCCGCGGACGAACTGTTCGACCCGGACGCCATCGCGAAGATACTGGGATACAGGAAGAAGGCCAAGTCGACAGAAGTGAGCATGTCGCCCCGGGGTTACCGGGTGCTCAGCACGATACCGCGGCTGCCTGCTTCCATAATCGGCAACATCGTTGCCAGGTTCGGCAACCTCAAGTCGGTCCTGCTGGCCGGAGAGGATGACCTGGTGGCGGTTGAGGGAGTAGGAAGGGTTCGCGCCCGCGAGATCGGCGAGGGCCTGGTGCAGCTGAGGGAGTTGTCCCTGGCGGAGAAATACAGTTTCCGCTAGAAGGTAGATTGACAGACTTATAAAAACTGGTATGTTTATTACGGGAGGAGGTTGAGCCACATTGGGATATAACGTAGGCGACAAGGTTGTCTACCCGCACCACGGAGCCGGTACGGTCGTTAAGAAGGAAAAGCGCGATGTGCTTGGTCAGAAGCGTGAGTACCTGACGATCCAGATTTTGCACAATGACATGACCGTCATGGTTCCAGTGGACAGTGCGGGCAAAGCCGGGCTCAGGAAAGTGATCGGCAAGAGGGATGTGGACGAGGTCATCGCGGTTCTCCAGCAGGACGAGACCAAGATGCCGAAGAACTGGAACCGGCGCTTCAAGCACAACCGCGAGAAGATCAAGACCGGCGACATCTTCGAATTGGCGGAGGTCGTCAGAAACCTCTCCATTCGCGAAGCGGAAAAGGGCCTGTCCACCGGTGAGAAGCAGATGTTCAACCGTGCCAAGAAGATCCTGGCCAGCGAACTGATGTACGCCCGCGGGCTGGACGAGACCGAAGCTGACAAGTTCCTCGACGGTGTACTCAAAGAGCTTGATCCGGCGTCGACGGGTAGAAAACTCGACGACGCTCCCTGATAAGGGGCATCCGGTTTTTCGGATATGGGATAACCCGGGAAAGGCTGGACAATCCCGGGGGACACATTACTTAATCGGGTATTAAGGGGACACATTACTTGACTGCGAATTAAGTAATGTGTCCCTCTTTTTGTGCTTGGAAATCAATGAATACTGAAATGATAAAACATTGAATCTCGGAGTAATAATCGCCGCGGGGGGCTTCGGCAGCCGCATGGGAGCGGGGATGTCCAAGCAGTTGATGCTCCTGGTGGGCCAGCCCGTGGTCGCGCGCTCGACGGCCATCTTTGAGGCGGTGGCGGAAGTCGGGGAAATCGTCATAGTCATCGATCCGGCTGATGTGAAGAATTGCCGCGAACAGGTAGTCGAGAAATACGAACTGGCCAAAGTCCGGGCCGTGGTGGCAGGCGGGGAGTCTCGCGCACGGTCTGTGCTCAACGGACTTGCCGAGCTCAGCCCTGATGTCGACACGGTTCTGGTGCACGACGGCGCCAGGCCTCTCTTTCCAGTGTCGCTGCTCGCACCCGGCATCAGGGAATATGAGAATGGCGACTGCGATGGCATCGTCTTCGGCATCCCGGTGACAGATACGATCAAGGAGCTTGCCAGCGAAGGCGGGCTTATAGGCCGTACACCTGACCGTTCGCTGCTTTGGGCGGCTCAGACACCACAGATCTTCAGCCGGGCCATTCTGGACAAGGCATACGGCCAGGCGCCGGATATCCTGGCATCATCCACCGATGACGCCTCGCTGGTCGAGCTGGCCGGGGGACGGGTGCGAATGGCTATCGGCAGCCCCGAGAATATCAAGATAACATCGCCGGTCGACCTGGCGCTGGCAGAGGAAATAATCAGGCGGCGGGGTAATAAAGCCTGATGAAGATACGAACAGGCATAGGGATCGATGCTCACCGTTTTGCCGAAGGCCGGCAACTGGTGCTGGGCGGCGTGATCATTGATCATCCTGAAGGCCTCGAGGGGCATTCCGATGCGGATGTTCTGTCCCACGCCATCGCCGACGCGCTCCTCGGCGCAGCAGGGCTCGAGGACATCGGACACTATTTTCCTGATTCAGAACCGGAATACAAGGGGATTTCCAGCCTGGAGCTATTGAAGCGTGTCATCGAGATGGTGCGGCGGCGCGGATGCGAGGTCGGCAATATCGACGCCGTCCTGGTGCTTGAAGCGCCGAGAATGGCGCCATACAGGGAACAAATGCGGTCCACCCTCGCGGAAACTCTCGGCATCGCCGCCGAAGATATCAGTTTGCGGGCGACCACGACTGAAGGCATGGGTTTTGCGGGACGCGGCGAGGGTATCGCGGCCTGCGCTACATGTTTGGTAGAATGCGCAGGGAGCATAATGATGGAAACGGACATTTAGCAGGAACAGGCGGCCGGGCAAGGGGAGCCGCACCGCCGCCGATAATGGTCAACATCAGAAGCCAGGGAGACTGAAACATGTATGCCATAAATTTCTACTCGCACATCTATGACGACCAGCTGCGCCATCGCCGCAAGACAGCGACTGTGAGGCTTGGCGACAAGAGCCATAAATACCGCAAGGGTGAGATCGTATGGATCACCATCGGCCGCAAGTATGGCCCGCGCCAGAAGCTGTTCACTGCCATCATAGACAGCGTCGAGGTCAAGCCCATCGACGATCTTTCGCCTCGGGACATAGAGCGTGAGAACCCCGAGTTCCGCCGCGTCGACGAAGTCGTGCACCTGCTTGGCCAGATCTATAACCGCACGGTGACCCTGCAGGATACGGTTACCGTGGTCCACTTCTCCGACGTCACCGAGTAGCCGGGTCAGACCGGACCAGCAGCGGCCAGATCATAATGCCTGAACGAAATCCTTCCGTTTTGCCCCCCGGCGGCCCGGTTCCCGGGCCGGTGCGCGTGCGCTTCGCTCCCAGCCCGACCGGCACCTTGCACGTAGGCTCGGCTCGCACCGCCCTCTATAACTACCTTTTCGCCCGGCATCTGGGCGGCAGCTATATCATCCGGATCGAGGACACTGATGTGGCCCGCTCGTCCCTTGAGCACGAACAGTCGATCCTGGCGGATCTCGCCTGGCTGGGACTGGATTGGGACGAAGGGCCGGATATCGGCGGCGATCACGGACCTTACCGGCAGAGCGAACGCTCCGACGCCGGCATCTATCGCCAGGCGGCCGAGCGGTTGCTAAACGAAAACAAGGCATATTACTGCTTCTGTTCGCAGGAGCGCCTGGACGAGCTGAAAAAGGAAGCGCAGGCACACGGAGACGCGCCTGGATACGACCGTCGTTGCGACGCCATCGAACACGCCGAAGCTGCGGCCCGGGTCGCGGCGGGTGAGCCGGCGACGATCCGTTTTCGGGTGCCCAGAACAGACATCGTCGTCAAGGACATCATCCACGGACCTACGGAATTCTCCTCGGCGGTGATCGGAGACTTCATCATCCTCAGGTCCGACGGAGGCGTCTCCTATAATTTTGCCGTTGTGGTTGACGACATCGCCATGGAGATCACACATGTGATCCGTGGTGAGGACCATCTGACCAATGCGGCGCGTCAGGTGCTGGTATTCGAGGCGATGGGGCACGAGCCGCCGGCCTGGGCGCACCATTCCCTGATCATGGGTCCGGACGGTGGCAAGCTTTCGAAGCGCCACGGAGCCACTTCGGTGGGCGATTTCCGCGGAATGGGTTATCTTTCCTCGGCTATTATCAATTATCTGGCCCTGCTGTCCTGGTCGCCTTCGGGCGAACAGGAAAAACTTGCCCGGGAAGAGATAGTCGGGGAGTTCGAGCTGCAGCGGGTTGCGAAGAGCCCTGCCATATTTGACATCCAGAAGCTCAACTGGCTGAATGGTCTGCACATAAGGGATATGTCGGCGAAAGCGCTGAGCGAAGCGTTGAAGCCGTTCCTGGATCTAGCCGGCGGAGCGGATGTAATGCCGCCTGCTGTATCAGACGGCCAGCTGGTTGTCGCCGAGGCAGCCGTGCAGACCTCGCTTGTGACGCTTGCAGATGCCGGTTCTCAGATCCGTGAGTTTTTCACCCTGTCGCCGCTGGCGGAATCGGAATGCCTGCCGGAACTGAGCGAGGAAGGCAGCGCCGCGGTGCTGGAGATGGCTCTGGCCGGTTTGGACAGGCTGCCCGAAGCCGAATACATTGATGGCGCGGCCGTCCCCGAATTGCTGGAGTCGGCCCGGGCACTGCTGAAAGAATGGAAAAAAGCCTGCAAGAGTGCGGATATTCCGCCAAAACGGCTGTTTCGCACACTGAGGATATCCCTTACCGGCAGGACATCCGGGCCGGAGCTGCCGTTCCTGCTTACAGGGCTGGGCCCGGCGACAGTGCGTGAAAGGCTGGAAGCGGCGCGGCCGTTCACAGATCAGGCTCTATAACCGTCGCTCTGGAAATCGGAATGAAAATATACAACCTCATAAACGAGCACTCAACGACATGAGCAGGCAGAACGACGTCAACCTGCAGCAGATCACCGTCTACAATTCGCTGACGCGGAAGAAAGAGGATTTCATCCCCCGCGACCGCGGCAAGGTCGGCATCTATGTCTGTGGCCCCACCGTCTATGGCTACGTGCATGTGGGCAACGCCCGCCCTTATGTTTTCTTCGCCGTGCTCTCGCGTTACCTACGGCATCTCGGCTATGAAGTCACCCTGGTCGAGAACCTCACGGACGTGGATGACAAGATCATCGAGCGTGCCAGCAAAGAAGGCACGACTTCGGATGAGATAGCAAAACAGTACTCCGACGCTTATATCGAGGACACTGGACGTCTTGGCCTGGAGCGTCCCGATGTCGAGCCGAAGGCCACTGAGCATATCGAGGAGATCATAGATATCTGCAAGGATCTGGTCGAAGCGGGATACGCGTACGAGACCGGCGGCAGCCTGTATTTCCGTGTAGGTGATTTCACCGGCTACGGCAAGCTCTCCGGCCAGAAGACCGACCAGATGCTTCACTGCGAGCTGCCCCGCGATGGCGAGGCCAAGGAGAGTCCGCTGGATTTCGCCATCTGGAAGGCGGCCAAGCCGGGCGAGCCCAGCTGGGAAAGCCCGTGGGGCCAGGGGCGCCCGGGCTGGCACATCGAGTGCACGGCTATGTCGCTCAAATACCTGGGCAAGAAATTCGACATCCACGGCGGCGGCCTGGACCTGGTCTTCCCCCATCACGAGAACGAGGTGGCCCAGGCGGAGGCTGTGACCGGTACGGGGTTCGTCCGCTACTGGATGCATAACGGCATGATCACCCGCAAGGACGAGAAGATGAGCAAGTCGATAGGCAACATCTTCCTGCTGCGGGAGTTCCTCAAGAATTACGATCCGCGGGTGCTCATCCTTTTCTTCATGGGCTCCCACTACCGCAGCCCGCTGGAGTTCTCGGAACGGAACCTGGACGAGGCAGCAACACAACTAGAGCGTTTCCGCAACTGCCTCTGGAAGATCAACGGTGTGGTTGGCGAGACCGGCCCGGAAATCCCTATGCCTGAGGCCGACGCGGGGACGGGGCACAAGGCTCCCGACGCCGGCGTCCTGCAGGCGACCATCGAGCGTACGCGCGAGCAATTCGACGATGAGATGCGCGACGATATCAACACCGCCGGAGCTCTGGCTGCCGTATTCGGACTGGTGCGTGTCGTCAATGAATATACCGAAGCCGCATCCGTCGCCGGCGGCGCCGACGCCGGCCTGCTGGTCGAGGCGAGGGAGCTGCTGGTAGAACTGCTGCATATCCTCGGGGTGGATATCGCCGCTTCGGAATACGGGGAATCCGGTTTTGATCAGGAACTCCTCGATCTCGTCAAGGCGAGGGAGCAGGCGCGCCTGGCAAAAGATTACGCCGCCGCCGACGCCGCCCGCGACAGGCTCGCCGAGGCCGGCTACGAGGTGCGCGACACGCCCCAGGGGCCGAAGCTCGTTAAAAAAGTCTGAACGGCGCTCTCGCGTCTGCTAACACTGTAATCAAGCCGAAATGAGCCATCATGGCAGGCCATAAATGCGAAGCTGAACATGCTAGTCACCTCGACGGGCGCCTGCGGCGGTTTATGGCGCCGCCGGACGCGCTGATCGGCAGATTCGCTCCGTTGCCGGCCGAGATATGGGCTGAGATCGGAGCCGGAACCGGCTTTTTCGCCATCCCTCTTGCGGCGCGCGTCGAAAGGGTACACGCGCTCGATCTCAGCGACACAATGCTCGAACTCCTCCGCCGGAAGATGGAGGATAAACAGGTGGATAACGTCGAAGCGGCCATATCGGAAGAGAGCACTCTACCGCTTCCTGAGTCCTCGGTCGATGCGGTCCTGCTGGCTTTTGTCCTTCATGAAGTGGATCAGCCTGAGAAGTTTCTGGCCGAGGTGTCCAGGATAACGAGACCCGGCGGCAGGCTCTGCATAATCGAATTCACGAGTTCGTGTTCTTTCGGGCCGCCTAAGGACATGCGTATGACCTCAGAACAGATAGATGTTTTAGCTGCCGCCGCAGGTTATGAGATGAGCCGTTCCTGGGAATGGCAGCGCCGGCTGCTCGGCTGGAAATATTTTGAAGTAGCGGGCCGCGAATACCGGAAGAGCTCATGACGGAGATTTGGGGACAGCGATGATCTACATTATCGATGGCTATAACGTCGCTCACGTCAAGGAGTCCGGCGGGATTACCAAGGGTGACCTGGAAGACAAACGGCAGGAGCTCGTTGAAGCGGTTATAAGCTACATCGCCACGACAGGTGACGAAGCCATAATCGTTTTCGACTCCACATGCGCGGAAACCACCGAGTGCCACAAGGTCCCTAATACTTCGGTCACGGTCTGTTACTCCTCATCCTCCATGATTGCGGACATCTTCATAGGCAAGCTGGTTCAGGAGAAGCTTGCCTCGACGGATGCGGACATACGCGTCGTCAGCGCCGACTGGGAGGTCCAGAAGGGCGCGTTGATGAAAAGGGTCGAACGCATGCCTCCACGCAATTTTCTGGCGGAAATAAAAAAATTTGAAAAAAAGCTTGCATTCTCTCCCGAAAAGGATAAAATGCGCTGGAAGCTTGAACATAAAGTAGACGTAGAGACTTTACGGAAATTGGAAGAAATGCGGAGGGGGCGCGGTTAGGTCAACCGTGCGGGTTCCACGGAATCTGGCCCAGAAGTAAACGGGAAGGTTTTTTCAGGCCATTGGCGAAAACCGTCTCGCGGACCGAAACCCGGCGATTTATCCGGAAACAGGTGGATAAGGAGAGGGGGAGTGTCTTGAAAACTTCAACTGGGCAGGATGAGGATGTAATGCTGATCGCCAGGGCGCGGTCGGGGAAACTGGACGCCTTCGAGGCGATCGTTTCCAAGTATCACAGTTTCGTGAAGCTCAAGGCCAGTTCGTATTTCATGTCTGGTGGCGACACCGACGACCTCGTGCAGGAGGGCCTGATCGGATTGACGAAGGCCATCCGCGATTACAGGGACGACCGCGAGGCTTCATTCCGCAGTTTTGCCGAACTCTGCATCACCCGTCAGATAATCACCGCCATCAAGACAGCTTCCCGCCAGAAGCACCAGCCGCTGAACAGTTATCTCTCCCTGAGCCATTCGCCAACCTCACATGACGATGGTGAATGCTCTCTGGGTGACATATTACCGGGCCCCATGACACACGACCCGCTCAACGTGGTAATCAGCTCGGAGGAGGTCGCCAGCCTCAAAGATTGTTTGGGGCGCCTTCTAAGCGAGCTTGAGACGAGCGTCCTCAGCCTGTACCTCGAGGGGCACTCATACGAGAGAATCGCCGCCGATATCGGCTATGACACCAAAAGCGTGGACAATGCCCTGCAAAGGATTAAACGTAAGGTAGACCTTCACCTTCAGAGCCGCCAGGTGCATTTCTAGGGCAGGAATCCCGCAAACAGCGTGATTAATGAGGCGCCCTTCGATGTTGAGTGTGAAGAACATCGGGCGCCTCTTGTTTTATAATGTGTTTCGCGCGTTAAGTAGATCTAACGGGTCGGCCATAAAGACGGGCAGCCCGACAGCCTACGCGCCATCTCCTCACCAAGCCGGTGTAGCTCAGTTGGCTAGAGCAGCTGATTTGTAATCAGCAGGCCACGGGTTCAAATCCTGTCACCGGCTCCAGTTTATTCGCCCGCTAATAGCGGGTTTCAATAGAAAGGCGCCACACTTGATGTCGGCGCCTTTCTTTGTTTGACAGCCAATTTGACAGCCACCGGAAACATTTGCCACTTTTCACTTACAGCTAAGTCGTCTTCGGCAATGTATTCTTTTTGATACGAATTCCATATACACTCGATTTCCTTTTGCAATGGACACTTGGGCCGCTTAATGCCAAACAACCTTTCTTGAAAGAAGGTGCTTTAGTGGATGCAATCATGATGTTTAAGAAGCAGATACTTGGATTAAGCGCATGCGCCGCTCTTTTAATAGGTACTTTTTTACCTGCAGGAACGGTACTCGGGGGGAGGGTGAGCCAAAGTTACTATGATCATAATTTTGGATATAGTGACAAACCAGGCGCAATGATGATCGGTGTAAGCATAATTTCAATTATTCTCATACTAACCAAAAAATATACGGTTGTAGCGTGGGCCGGCGTGGCAGCTCTCTTAGGCATCACGGCCGATTTTTTCGGCACAATGTCGAAGCACCAAGCATCCGGTTACGAGTTAGTAGCTCCCGCATGGATGCTTATATTTGGTGGGGCGATTTTACTAATCTACGCTGGGTATTCAGGTATAGAGTCTTGATTTCGACGAACAAGATCGATTTATATTTCAGAGCGAAGATACAAAATATTCTTATTCAAAATTCGCAGGAGGCGAGAAAAGGCTTACATATTCCAGTATTCAATTCGCATATATAGTTCTTATCACCGCTGTCGCTTTATTATTTGTAATAATTGCATAGGTATTTTACTTTTAGAATGTGCCCTCAACTTTGATATGTGTTTTGATACGCATGTTCATTAATCCACGGGATTTGACAGCCACTTTGACAGCCAACAGATTCAAATTCGTGCGGATGCATGAAGACATCTTGAACCTGGAACCAGCTTAAACAGGACAAATAACAACTTGTCAAAACCTCAGACTTGAATTTGTATCAGCAGGCCACGGGTTCGAATCCTGTCACCGGCTCCAGTTATTTTCCTGCAGTCATGCGGGATTAATACTATGCGCCGTATTTTCAAAAAGACGCTAATCCTGATTTGACAGCCGCCAGGTGAAATAAAACGTCTGGTTATTGGTTGAAAGTTGGTTGTGATTGCTTCATGCTTGCCGTCTGACAAATCACATTGATTGGTGGAGGTACGGAATGAAGTTGAAGGTCATGATTGTTCTGGCGTTAAGCATGATTTTTGCCCTGGGGCTGACTGGGGTTGCGAGCGCCCAGACCCCGTGCGACTCACTTACATTTACACATGGTACTGCTCCGCCGGGTGGTTCGGAAACTGTGTGCGGCACAGGTCCCGCGAACGTCAATGTTGTTTTGACTTTTAACGACATCACCGAGGTCGGTAATTCTAACAGCGACGAAAACGGTCAATTTTGCATTACCTTTACTATTCCGACTGACGCGCCTGCCGGCACGCACTTGATTACTTTCTTATTCTCGCTAGATGTGACCAATTGCACGAGCTTCTATAACGTTGAGGCTGCGGTTCCTGCTCCGGCGGTTGAGGTCCCTGTTCCGGTTGCTGCACCCGCAGTTGAGGCT
>JAUSDE010000181.1 GCA_030650885.1 Thermoleophilia bacterium | reverse complement strand
AGGGCAGGAGAAAACAGCACGAGGGCGGAAAAAAGCCACTTCTTGTATTTGCTGAATCCAGATTCAAACAGGACCGCATATAGGGCAAAAATCAAAAGGAGGGCATTCGTGATCTGGAACGCCTTGAACCCATCGAGGCCGGTTGTCTGCAGGTACCATTTCGCCGGTACGGCAGCCAGAGAATAAAACCAGAAATGCACGGAGTAGGTTTTTCCTGATTTCGTCTTTACGTAGCCGCTGTTTGATGCCAGGTTGCTGGTCTTATCCTGTTCGAAGCTCACGGAAGTCTTCGCCGTCTTGTCCCTCAAAAGGTTATATTCTGTGATATCGCTTTCTCTAAGGTCCGGAGTTCCGTGATTGCTCAGGGAAAGCATCATCTGAAAATACTCACTGCCGTCGCCACGGCGCTCTGGAGGTTGCGTGATGGCGATCAGCATCAACACGATCGCGCATATCAGTAAGATCAGCAGATTGACATTGTGTCTGATAAATCCGATTAACTTCACGACCTCGCCCGGAATCCTTTCGCGTCAGGTTTAAAAGTCACGACCACAGCCATACTAATCAGGAGACATTGCGCCTAAAAATCTTAACTGCGAAGATAACACAAGCCTACTATGACTACCTCACCTCAATTCTCAAGACAGTCGTGTTGTTGCCCCGGTCTTCGAACCAGCCCACATTTTCCTGGACCAGGTCGAATTGAACCAGATAGCTTCCCGGCCTGTCGGGTGTCGTTAAATAAATAGGCATCGTTATTTCCTCTCCGGGTTCGACGCGGTGCCTGATGTTCTCGCGATAGTTTTCCAGTTTTACAGGGTTACCATCCTGATCGAAAAGGTGGTACGACAAACCGATCGGATATTTACCCAGTGAATACCAGGCTTCCGTACCAGTATTTTTTATTGACACCGTAAGCTGATAAGCAGTATCAGGCATCATCACACCAGGCTGGTCATCCACCTTGATTTCCGCGTTGAACACGGATAACGCTTTTTCCTGAACTGTGAACTTCATTTCTCCGCGTGACAGGTTAAGATAATAAACTCCGTCCTCGTCGCGATAACGATCTTTTTGCTGTTGTAGAAAACCGGCATCGACATCGCCGTAGCTGGACAGGCCGACCAGTCCCTTGCGATCAGTCATGATCTTGGTAACAGTCCCGTCTGTTTTGGAATATATAACCGGTAAATAATCGGAACTGTCGTACATCACCTCTTTGTTCAGAGTTCTTTCCAGAAATATCTCAGGCAGCGGGTTATATAAAGAAGGGTGATTGTCCAGCAGGTAGCTGGCCAGGCGATTATTCTCTACATATGGCGAAGGGTCAGACAGGCCTATCTTTTGCGCGAAGAACCATGAAGGAAAACTTAAAACAATTATCAACTGCATAACCAGAATCACGCCCAGGAAAATCCTGTCAGTCCTGAAGGCAAGATTTGATCCATCGATTATCGCCCAAATGAATAAGGGCAACATCCAGACACCGTAGCGCATGATTCCTTCTGCATCCGAGTTCCAGTTCGTGGTTGTCTGCGCCAGCAGGACCATGGAAGCGATGACGAGCGCCAGCTCATAAATACGCCATTCCTTCTGCTTCCAGTTGCGTAAAAGTAAAAAAGTGAAAAAGATGAGGATGCCGGGAAGGTACGGCAGCAGCCCCTGATTCAGATCAAAAAGGAAGCTGCTGGTCCTTTGAAACGAGATAACTGCACAGGAAGCTCCTCCCGTCTTAAAGATCAGATTCGGAGTCCCATAGTTGATGTAATAAAAGATCATGGGAGCAAATGCAGGCAATGACGACGCCATCAGAAGCCCGCCCCGAACCCATTGTTTGCTGCGCAATACATCGGCGAGTCCGTATGCGAGAGCAAACAGCATCAGGAAGATGATCGGTGGATTCTGGGTGGAAGCAAGGGCAGCGCATAATACGGCCAGAGGATATTTTTTACCGGTGAAAAATGCGATTGATGCAACGACCAGCGAATAACTCAGAATCTCAGGATGCGGCCATCCAAGGTACCAGATGGCAGGGCAAAACAGGACAAAAGCGGGAAAAAGCCATTTCTTGTATTTGCTGAAGCCAGATTGAAACAGGACAACATATAAGGCAAAAATGATGAAGAGGGCATTCGTGACCTGCAACGCCAAGAGTTCGTTTTGACCAATGGCCTGCAGAAACCACATTGCCGGTATTGCTGTTGATGAATAAAACCAGAAGTGCGAAGAATAGTGCGTCCCTGAATCTGTCTGGAAGTACCCGTTATACGGATCATAGCCCTCGACTAAATCCTGCTTGAAGCTCATGGAAGCCTTCGCTGTCCCGGTTCTCAAGCTCTCATATTCCGAGATATCGCTTTCTCTCAGATCCGGGGTGCCATGGCTGCTGAGGGAGATCATCATCTGATAGTACTCATTGCCGTCGCCACGGCGCTGGGGAGGCTCCGTAAAGACGATTATCAACAGCACTACGGCGCTTACGAGCAGAATAAGGAGATCGATATGGCGATACAGCCATCCGGCTGACTTTACGGCCTGGTCAGCGAGGTTGTTCGAGCTCTTGATAACGCTCTGCTTTTTTGGAGGGTGCTTGCCCTTCTTGCGCTTTTTTGGGGAAACGGCCTTACCCACGTGATCGCCTTTCTGAATAGCCTGAATGGGATGAATGCTGTCAGACTGATCTGAGCGCATTACCATAATCGGCAGCCTTTCAATTCCCGGATGATTGACAAATGATTATATTCTTCGCACGATAGTTTTTAAATATGCATTTTTCATTCCTGGTCCGGCCATGATGTTTCTGCTTGGAGGTAAGAGGGGACTGGTTTTCCTGTTCAGCTAAAAACCCGTACACTTGGATAACACATTTTTAATTCATTGATCGCTTCTTTTCTAACAGACAATTCCGCTTTTCTTTCCTTGACTTCGCAACTTGCGAAGGCTGGTGCGCGCGCCTACGCGCCTTCGTTCCTGCAGGGAGCGCTGCTGGCTTCAGTGCGCGAAGATCTATGGCTGGAGGAGGTCATGCTGGTCGTCGCACCCGGGCCCGCCGAGGCTGCGAAGCTGGCTGATGACCTCGCGGCTTTTGCGGGAGCGGTCCCGGTACGGCTTCTGCCTGCCAGGGGCACGGCACTGGGAAGCCGTCTCACTCCTTCATGCCAGAGCGTCGGCATGAGGCATGCGGCACTCGCCGTTCTGTCCGGCGGCCGTCCAGGCATCGTCGTGGCAGATGTGACAGCTTTGCAGGAGCGGGGCCTGGATACGAGCCGATGGCCAGAGCCGCTGACGGTCGGCCGTGAAAGTGGCATCGGATTCGCCGCCGTGATCGAAGCTCTGGCGGCTCTCGGATATGAACGCGTGCAGCAGGTCGAGGACCGGGGCCAGTTCGCCGTGCGCGGCGGCATCATCGATTTTTTCCCCTGCACTGATTCGACACCTGCGCGGCTCGAATACTGGGGCGACGAGTTTGAATCGCTAAGGCGTTTTTCTCCGTATACCCAGCGGTCGTTGTTGCAGGAAGAGGCGGTGACGGCCTACGCGGCGGTGGAGCCGGATGCAGTCATGGGTGTGGAATCCACCAGTACGCCAGTCTCAGGTTTACTGGATTCGACTAATCCAGACACGCACGTGGTCCGCCTCGATCCGGACATTGCTGATCAGTCGATTGCCTCGTTCTGGGAGGACGCGATTGAGACAGCCTCGGAGGAAGAGGTGACGCGTTACTACCTGATGCCTGAGGAACTGGAGGAGCAGCTGGAAGGAGCCGGACTCATCCTCGAAAGCCTGCCCGCCGACCAGCCCGTCACTTTCAGCGCCACGAGTTTTACCTTTGCATCCCGCAAGCCGGCTGAGGCCGCGCGGCAACTCGGCCGCATGGTCAGGGAAGACTTCCGAATCTTCATCCATTTTTCCAGCGAAGGCGCGGCTCGCCGCGCCGAGCACCAGCTCGAGGGCGAGGCAAAGCTGCTGAAGGCCGGCGAGCTGGTTCCGCAGAAACCCGGAGCCTATCTGATCGTGGCGCCGCAGCCCATCGGCTTCGTCAGCCGCGAGATGAAGCTCGCCGTATGCGGCGAGCGGGCTTTCACCCGCCCCAGCCGGGCCGCGCGCAGCCAGCAGCTGACCATCGCCGGCAAGGCGATCATGAGCTTCCGCGATCTGACCCCCGGGGACTTCATCGTACACGAGGACCATGGCATCGGCGTCTTCGAATCGGTGGAGACCAAGACTGTCTCCGGCGTCACCCGTGACTACCTGCATCTGCGCTTCAAGGGTGACGACCGGCTCTTCGTTCCCCAGGAGCAGATCTCAAAAGTCTCGCGCTATGTGGGCGCGCAGTCGGGTGAACCGCCGCTCAATAAACTGGGCGGACGCGCCTGGGCGCAGGCCAGGGCCAAGGCACGGGGCGCCGCCAAAGAGATGGCCGGCGAGCTGTTGCAGCTCTATTCGGTGCGGCAGGGTCTTCCCGGCTATGAGTTCGGCCCCGACGACCAGTGGCAGACGGAGCTGGAGTCCGCGTTCCCCTACGAGGAGACACCAGATCAGGCCACCGCCATCGAGGACGTCAAGGACGACATGGAATCGCCGCATCCCATGGACCGGCTCATCTGCGGCGACGTCGGCTACGGCAAGACCGAAGTGGCGCTGAGGGCGGCCTTCAAGGCGGCCTCCCAGGACAAGCAGGTGCTGATGCTGGTGCCGACCACCATCCTCGCCCTGCAGCACTTCAATACTTTCAGCCAGCGCTTCTCACCATATCCGGTGAACGTTGAGATGATCTCGCGGTTCCGCTCCCAGGCGGAGAGCCGGCGCATCGCCGCCGCCTTCCACAAAGGAGAGATCGACGTGCTCATCGGCACCCACCGGCTGCTCTCCACCGACGTGGCGCCCCACGACCTGGGGCTGGTCATCGTCGACGAGGAGCAGCGCTTCGGTGTGGCCCAGAAGGAGATGCTGCGGCAGCTTCGCCTGCAGGTGGACGTGCTCAGCCTCTCGGCGACTCCGATACCGCGCACGCTGCAGATGTCGCTCTCGGGCATTCGTGACATTTCGATCATGGAGACGCCGCCGGCGGGGCGCTATCCCATCCGAACCTATGTTGGCGAGTACGACGACGAGACAGTTATCCAGGCGATCAGCCGCGAGGTCGAGCGCGGCGGTCAGGTCTTCTTCCTCCATAACCGGGTGGAGAGTATCGCCGAGACCGCCGAAGGGCTGCAGTCGCTGGTGCCGGGTGCGAAGTTCATCGTGGCCCACGGGCAGATGCCGGAGAAGGAGCTGGAGTCGGTGATGGTCTCCTTCCTCGAACGCGAGGCGGATGTTCTCGTCTGCACCTCAATCATAGAGAGCGGGCTGGATATCCCCACGGCCAACACGCTGATCGTCGACCGGGCCGACATGCTGGGGCTATCACAGCTCTACCAGATCCGTGGGCGGATCGGCCGTTCGGACAAGGTCGCTCACGCATATCTTTTCTATCCGCCTGAGGCGGAGCTGACTCGCGAGGCGATGGCGCGGCTCTCGACCCTGAGCGATTACACCGAGCTGGGTTCCGGCTTCCGTATCGCCATGCGCGACCTCGAGATCCGCGGCGCCGGCAACCTGCTGGGTGACGAGCAGTCGGGGCACGTGGCCGCCGTCGGTTTCGAGATGTACTGCGACCTGCTGCGCGAAGCAGTGGCGGAGCTGCAGGACCAGCCGGTGGGCGAGCTGAAAGTGGCCCGGCTCGAGGTGGATGTGGAGGCT
>JAUSDE010000180.1 GCA_030650885.1 Thermoleophilia bacterium | reverse complement strand
ATCGTGCCTATCTACGAATTTTGCTGCAAAGGCTGTAATGGCCGCTTTGAGGAACTGGTGAGCGCGGGTGAAAGCGGCCTCAAGGGCCTTACATGCCCCGACTGCGGCTCAAGAAAAGTCGAGCGGCTGTTTTCGAGCTTCTCATACAAATCATCCGGAGGGACGGGTCCGGCCGCCGCGGGTAGCTCGGGCCAGAGCTGTGGGTCCTGTACAAAATCATCCTGCCAATCCTGTGGATAAGGTGCCATCAGCCGACGATAGTCTGAAGGAATTGCTGGGTCGAGTCCAGGAATGCCAGCTATGCGAGTTGGGAAAGACTCGTACCAATACTGTGCTCGGTTCCGGCAGGGCGGATGCCCGTCTGATGTTTGTCGGCGAGGCTCCAGGTTACCACGAGGATCAGCAGGGAGTTCCTTTCGTAGGCCAGGCGGGAAAACTGCTGGATAAACTGCTGGGACGCATCGGTCTCACCCGCGACGAAGTTTATGTCGCCAATGTCCTGAAGTGCCGCCCACCCGATAACCGGGACCCCCAGGCTCTGGAGATCGAGACCTGCAGGCCGTACCTGGAGGAGCAGATTTCCATCATCAAGCCTCTGGTTGTCTGCACTCTCGGCAACTTCTCAACCAAACTCCTTTCCGGAAAGCCTGACGGGATCTCAAGGATCCACGGTCGTCCCCAGGAGATGCCGGGCCACCAGGGTATCGCCTTATTTCCCGTCTATCACCCGGCTGCGGCCCTGTATACTCCCTCCAACATGAAAGCGCTTGAGGCGGATTTCGACCTTTTGCCAGCTCTCCTGGGCCAGCCGCTACCTCAACCACTGGTTGAGCCTTCCTCAAGCGAACCTGATTTTGTGGTTGAGACAGCCGAGGGTCAGGCTGAGCCTGAGCAGCTTGATCTCTTCTAGGATAAATATGGCCCTGGAAATCCTTTCCCGTTCGGAAGAGCAGACAGCAGCCTTGGCCGCAAGCCTGGCGAAACTGCTTGAACCTGGTGACATAATTTTTCTGAGCGGACAGCTGGGAGTGGGGAAGACATTCTTCATCCGGCATGCGGCTGAAGCCCTCGGTATATCGGAACCTGTTACCAGCCCCAGTTTTACCATGGCCCAGACGTACGATGCAGGCCATTTCAGGGTACACCATCTCGATCTTTACAGGCTTTCCGGATTCAGCGCTGATGACGCCGTCGATTTTGAGGAATATTTTGAAAATGATGCTGTCACATTCGTCGAGTGGCCCGAACGAGCCAAGCCCTACATCGAAGGACCTGACGTTGTGATCAGGATAGATCATGTTGACCTGAGCAGCAGGCGCATATCCATCGAAAGCAGCAATGCCAGGATCGCCAGCGGACTGGAGGAGCGGCATGCCGGCTCTGGCGATTGATACAGCAACAGAAGTGCTGGCCCTGGCTCTGGGGGATGAGGAGCACGTGATCGCGGAAAGCGGCACTGAGGCCGGCAGATCCCATCTGGAAATGCTGCTTCCTTCTGCTCAGGAGCTTCTCAGTAGCGCCGGCATGGCTATCACGGACATGGAAGCAGTAGTCGTCGGCAGGGGTCCCGGTACTTTCAGCGGGCTTAGAGTGGGGATCGCAACAGCACGGGCATTGGTTCAGTCGCTGGAAATCCCATTGTATGGATACAGCACCCTCGAAGCGATGGCACAGGAAATTGCCGCCGGCGTCGAAAGCAGGAAAGCCTCCTGGATTCTGCCCATGATCGATGCCCGCCGCGGCCAGGTATTCACGCAGCTATTCAGAAAAGAAGGGGAAAACGGGTTGAAGACAGAATCAGGAGTCCTCAGCCTTGACCCGGACAGGCTTTCAGAGGTTCTTCCGGGAAAGAGCGCCGAAGTTCGCGCCGGCGGGAATGGTTCAATCGCTTATAGAGAGATCCTTGAGGACAACAGGCAGCTGGCCCTTCTGTCGCTGGATGATCCGGCGAACCGTGTACGTGCGTCCTGGCATCTGGGCGCCCTGCGCTCAGCTGTTTTATACCAGCCCGGACAACTGCTGAGCGTTCTGCCTTCATATGTGCGCGAGCCCGATGCGGACAAGTCCGCACTCCAGAAAAAGAGAGAGCCTTGGCTGAAATAAGGCCCATGCGGCTGTCAGACCTGAAACAGGTGCTGGAGATCGAGCAATCCTCTTTTCCCCGGCCATGGTCGCTGAACGCCTTCATAACCCAGCTGGCCAAGGATTCCAGCGTCTGCCTTGTGGCGGTGGACGATGGCATGATCGTCGGGTATATCATCGCAACCCAGTATGTCGAAGTCTGGCATATGCTTGACCTTGCCGTACACGATGGTTACAGGCGCAAGTATCTCGCTACCGATATGATCGAGCGGTTCCTGGATATCTGCTGCAGCGACAAACACCGGGGCTTCACCCTTGAAGTCAGAAAATCCAATCGCGGGGCCATAAAGATGTATGAAAGCTTTGGTTTTATCTGCACCGGCATTCGCAAAGGATATTACAGTGACAATGGTGAGGACGCGTTGATCATGTGGAAAGACTCCGAGGATATGCTGGCTTGATCCTCGCGATCGAGACTTCTTGCGATGATACGTGCGCGGCCATCATGGATGGCGATCGCCTGTCCGCCAGCATCGTTTCCTCCCAGACCGAGTTTCACGCGCTCTACGGTGGCGTGGTCCCGGAAGTGGCGTCCCGGCATCACCTGGAACTGGTCAACCCTGTGATTGCAGAGGCGCTGGAAGCAGCAAAAGTCAGTCTATCCGAGATCTCCCGCATCGCCGTTACCAACAGGCCCGGGCTCATTGGCGCCCTGCTGGTCGGTGTTTCTACAGCCAAGGCCATAGCCTATTCCCTGGGGGTGGAGTTTGTTGCCGTCAGCCATCTGGAAGGCCATATCGCCGCCAACTATCTGTCGCCGGAGCCTATGGAACCACCGTTTGTATGCCTCGTCGCATCCGGTGGCCACACGTCCATAGTCATGGTGCATGACTATAGACGCTTCGACCTTTTGGGACAGACCCTGGACGACGCGGCCGGCGAAGCGCTGGATAAAGGTGCGAGGCTTCTGGGGCTGGGATACCCAGGCGGCGCCGAGATGGACGCGCTTGCCGCCTGCGGTGACCCGGAGTACATCACTTTTCCGGTGGGGCTGAATAAACAGGGAAACCTCGACTTCAGTTTCAGCGGTGTCAAAACCGCATTGTATTATAAATTGAAAAAACTCGGAGGCGAGGAAATCGAAACGCACATGGCTGACATAGCCGCCAGCTACCAGGCTTCCGTGGTCAAGGCTCTTGTGGGCAAGACGATTGCTGCAGCGATGGCCAACGATTGCGCCCAGATATGCCTGTCAGGCGGTGTCAGCGCCAACTCGGAACTGCGCAGACGACTTTTCGAAGCGTGCGACAGTCAGGATATCCGCCTGCGAATCCCGCCGCCGGAATTATGCACTGATAACGCCGCAATGATTGCCAGCGCCGCCAGATATCTTTCCGCCATCCCGTTCCCGGAGTATCTTTCTATCGGCGCCATGGCCTCGGGTGGATTCGCTGCCTGAGATGTGGAATGTTTCCCCGGGGTGCAGGGAATATACAATCCGCACCGTATTACATACATGCCATAATAATGGGGATTAGTTGGCGTGCCTGATAATATTTGACATAAAGGATGGTCGTGGATGTTTTTTGAAGACCGCAAGGACGCAGGCCAGCGAATGATCTCGATGGTAGAGGAATACATGGACGCTCCCAACGCAATCGTGCTTGGCCTTCCGAGGGGTGGAATTGTTGTGGCGCTTGAGATTGCGCTCGCACTGAAGCTGCCTCTCGACGTATGGGTCACCCGCAAGATCGGCGCGCCTCTCAATCCGGAACTCGCTATCGGCTCCGTGGATTTCGATGGAAACCTGCTTATGGATGAGAACGCGACCCGCATGTATGAAGTAAGCGATCGAAACGTTCGCGAGATGGCTGACGAGCAGATCGCCGAAGCCAGGCGCAGATATGAACGCTACCGCGGCATAGCCGAGCCTCCCGATGTCAAAGGCAAGACCGTTATCGTAGTCGACGACGGCGTCGCGACCGGGTTCACCATGCTCGCCGCGCTCAAATCGCTGCGCCTGCGCGGCGCCGAAAAAATCATCTGCGTGGCGCCGGTGGCATCGCCAAGGGTGATGAGCCGGCTCGAAAAAAACGCGGATGCAGTCCAGTGTTTTTCAACTCCATCCTATTTCGGGGCAGTAGGCGAGTTCTACCGTAATTTCAACCAGGTCTCTGATGAAGAAGTAATCGCGTGCCTGGAAAAAGCACGCCAGCATGACGCGCATTAGCCCCATCCTGATCAGCGTCCGCCATAACAGAAGTAACTCAGCCTGAGCAGCACTTTCGCCTGCAGCTGAAGCCCCTGCAATAACAGGTTTGCACCACTGTCAGGCTGGCCTTTTCAGGTCAGCCTGATTCTGAATCCATTCTCCATACCTGCCGTCTAATACTCGAACGAATGATTTTCTCACGTGCTGAACGATCGATGCCGAAAGCAGTACCGTGAATGCATCACGGAGGGGATTGCATGGAAGGCCTCCCGGGTAGAACTAGTAAGATCGTGTTGAGGCTCTGGACGCAGGATTATGGAGGGAGGGACGTCATGACGGCTTACAAGATCACCTGTACGGTTATACCCGAGCGAGAGGACGACGCCCTGTCGGCTAAATTCCTCGTGGTTGCCCCTGAGGACAGGATAGTCTGGATCGCGACGGCAAGGCCGGGGCATACGCCGGATCTGAGCTCCGAGGGACGGAAGCGAGCGGTGGCCCAGGCGGGTCTGCAAAGCCTGCTCGGCAAGCTTCGTCGCCAGGAGGCTATGGATGGTGACATCCTTGCGCTATCAGACAAGCAGATAGATTGCAGGGACAGGAATATGGGAAAATGCAGCCGTTATCCCCAGGTAACCCAGGTCGCCGTGGACTGCCCGGAGGGGGCCATGGAAGCGGTGGAAGACGACTGCTACCCAGGCGTTCTGGAGTGCTGGATGCTTGAAGAGGAAGTCGACTGAGCGGCACGATAGCTCAAATCAAATATCTGAAAAGCGGCGGGCCTTCGGGCTCGCCTTTCTTTGATTGCATACTACTATAGTCTGTAGTACTATGTTATGTAGTCTGGTAGGGGGGCCGGGCCTGAAGGCCCGGCCCCGACTGTTATAATCAATCGTTCTATGGATGGAGGCACAATGAAAAAAAATCTGATCATCACAGCGGCAGCTATCACAACCTTGATTTTTCTCGCTTACGCGGCCGGATGTGGAACCCAGGGTGCGTCAGATTCCAGGGAACTTTCCCGCGAGCAGTACGACAGCATCCAGGTCGGGATGACCACCGATTCGCTCAAGAGTATGGCTGGAGAACCTTCGAAAACCGAGGCCAAAAGTATGAGCGGCGGCCATTCGATGGGTGAAGGTTCCATGACCGGCGAATCGATGGATATGCAGTACTGGTATTACCAGGGCAGCAAGGGATGGGTCCGCCTTGAAGTTGCGGATAACAAAATCACCGCCAAGTCCGGCTACTAATCACTCGGGTCTGAAAGGGGTTTGAACATGGAACATGGCCATGCGGGCGGTGCTAGCGAATTTTCGCTGCTCCTCCCATTTCTAATATTCATCATCGTGATAACACCGCTGACCGTCTGGCTACTGGCGCGCAGGACCTTGAAACACAAGATCGATCAGTCACTTGCAGTAAATGAGGAGGACAACAAGAATGCCTCGCCGGCATCGCACCGCTACGATCTTCTGCAGATAGGCTGGGTGCACCGCATGCTGAAAAGCCGTGTTTTCCAGTTCGCCTTTCAGCTTCCCAACTTCATTATCTTTATGATCGTCATCATTGCCGGTATTTGGGGAACCCAGCTGGGCGACAAGAATTTTGCCACTGTCTTCACCTGGCTCATCTGGTGGGC
>JAUSDE010000178.1 GCA_030650885.1 Thermoleophilia bacterium | reverse complement strand
AAGGCCGCGCAGGAACGCATCGCCAAGCGCGAGGGCGGCGTCATCTGGCACACGCAGGGCAGCGGCAAAAGCATCCTGATGGTGCTGCTTGCAAAGTGGCTGTTGGAGCACGACCCCGAGGCGCGCATCCTCATCGTCACCGACCGCGACGAGCTGGACAAACAGATCGAGGGAGTGATGAAGAACGCGGGGGTGATCGGCGCTGATTCGCCCTCGCCGCGCATCACGTCGCGGGCGGAGTTCGTGCAGAAGCTGGGGGCGGCTACGCCGCGCCTCTTGTGCGCGCTGGTCCACAAGTTCGACCCGGCCGATCTGAAGGGCGCGCCGCCACCCGTGCAGGGGCGCTTCTACGTGTTCGTAGACGAGTGCCACCGCACTCAGGGCGGCGGCATGAACCGGCAGATGAAGCGCTGGATGGAGGGCGCCATCTTTGTCGGCTTCACCGGCACGCCGCTCCTGCGTATAGACAAGAAGATGACGCGCGATGTTTTTGGCACATATATCCACACCTATAAATTTCATGAGGGTGTCGCCGACGGCGTCATTCTGGACCTCAAGTACGAGGCGCGCGACGTGCCGCAACGACTAACCTCGCAAGCCGCCATCGATGCGTTGTTCGAGCAGAAGACTAAGGGTCTCAATAACTTTCAGAAGGCGGTTGTGCGAAAGAGCTGGGCGACGATAGAGAAGCTCATGAGCTCCGGCGAGCGCAAGCAGCGCATCATTGCTGACATAATCGAGGACTTCAGCCTCAAGCCGCGGCTGAACAATGACCGCGGTACGGCGATCCTGGTCGCTGCATCCATTTACGACGCCTGCCACTACTACCGGCTGCTACAGAACACGAGCTTCGGCCCATACTGTGGGATCATCACCTCTTACGAACCGAATCACAATGCGATCTCGCGCGAACCCGCAGACAGCGATGAGCGCTACAAGTTCGACACCTACACGCAGCTCGTCCTCACGGCTGGCCAGACCACCAAGAAATATGAGGATGAAACCAAGCGCCGCTTTATAGAGGAGCCGGCGAATATGAAGCTGCTTATCGTCGTCAGCAAGCTGCTGACCGGCTTCGATGCGCCAAGCTGTTCGTATATTTACCTTGACAACGAGTTGCACGACCACAACCTGTTCCAGGCCATCTGTCGCACCAACCGGCTCGATGGCGAAGACAAGGACTACGGCCACATCGTCGATTTCAAAGAGCTTTTCGGCGATGTGCAGCAGGCGATCGCCGTGTACAATTCCGACGAATTGGACATCGAAGAGGGTAATGGCGGAGACGATAACATTCACCTCAAAGACTGGCTGGAAGAGGGAAAGAAGAAGCTGGACGAGGCCCGAGAGATCGTGCGCTATCTGTGCGAGCCTGTGCCGCTGCCGCGCGAGGTCGAGCAGTACCTCCATTATTTTTGTGGGGACGCTGCTAACCCGAACGCACTGAATGAGTCTGAAGCACTGAGGATGTCGTTCTATAAGGCCGCCGCGGTATATATCCGAGCCTTCGTGGCCATCGCGCAAGACCTAACCCAAGCAGGTTATTCCGATGCCGAGGCAGTCGAATTACAAAAAGAGGCCGCATTCTACACCGAGATACGTTCCGCCATCAAGAAGCATTCAGGTGAAGAGCTTGACATCAAGCCCTACGAGGGGGACATGCGACAGCTCATAAACATGTATATCCAGGCTGATCCTGCAGAAGACTTGGACGAACTGGGTGAGATGTCGCTTACAGAACTCATCATTGAGACTGGGATTCACGACGCTATCGCGCGCAAGCTCAATGAGAAGGGGAATCTCTCGAAAGACGCCATCGCCGAAGGGATTATCAACAACGTCCGCAAGACCATCATCCGCGACCAGCTCACGGATCCGCGATTCTATGAGCAAATGTCAAAACTGCTCGATGACCTTATCAAACAAAGTCGGGCGGACACGGTGGCATATGAGGAGTTTCTGCGGAAGGCCGAGGCACTGGTGAAGCGGCTGGCAGCGAAGCAACCCGACGAGGGAGTACCCGCAGCGCTAAACGGCAAGCGGGAGGCGACTGTAATCTACAACAATCTGCCAGATATTCTCGCGGCAGGTAGTACAAAGGCTGACAGGGTGGCCGAACCTTGTGCCGACTATGGAGAAGGATGCGTCGAACTGGCCCTGAAAATCGATCGAGGTATGCGCGAATGGGCGCCAGCGAACTGGAAGGGCGACCAGGCGAAAGAGGCGCAGGTGCTGAATGCACTGTATCCGTTGCTCAACCGTGACCGTGAGGCCACAAAGGCGCTTTTCGAACTCATCAAGAACCAGCCGGGGTACTGATGGCTGAGACAATTCAGATCGGTGACATTCTCATCGCGATGACGCGAAAGGACATCAAGCACGTCCACCTGTCCGTTCACCCACCCAGCGGACGCGTAACACTTGTCGCGCCGAATGGCACTCGGCCTGAGGTGGCGCGCGCCTATGCGTTGTCCAAGCTAGGTTGGATCCGTGGTCAGCAGGCGAAGTTATGCGGGCAGGCGAGGGAGACGCCCCGCCAGTTCGTCGAGCGCGAAAGCCATTATCTCTGGGGGCGGCGATATCTTCTTTCCGTCGTTGAGAAGGATGAGAAGCCTTCAGTTCGCCTCAGTCACCGCAGGATTACGCTCACTGTGCGCCCTGGAAGCAGCAAGGCGAAGCGTGAGGCGGTCATTTATGAATGGGGTAAATCCCTTTTACATGAAGCAGTACCTAAGCTGATTCGCAAGTGGGAGCAGAAGCTGGACGTCGAAGTGAACCGTTACTTCCTCCAGCGCATGAAGACGAAATGGGGTGGCTGTAACCACAGGGCGCGGAATATCAGGTTGAATACCGAACTCGTGAAGAAGCCAACGGATCTTCTCGAGTATGTAGTCATCCATGAGATGATTCACCTGATCGCACCTACCCACAGCGAGCAATTCACTACATTGATGAATAAACATTACCCTGCCTGGCGCGAGGCTAGGGCAGAGCTGAATGAGTTGCCGCTGGGTGCTGAAGCGTGGCGGTTGTAGATCTGCATCCAAGGAGTGGGGTTTTGTAGGTAGCTGTGTGATGGGCATTCAACAACCGCTTAAATGATCAGTTCGCTGCTCTATCCACCGCTGAATCGGTTCGTTGTGTGAGGAATTATCAGAGGGATATTCTGAGTGTTTGATGAACGGGGTATGCCGATGGTTTGGGAAGATGAGACTATCGAGGAGCGGAAGGAAAGAGCTTGACTTTTACACGGCAGCAGGCATTGCGTTCCACACTCTTCCGTCCAACTCTCGACCGTTCTGTTTCTTTCTAGTTCCACCCCATTGCTTGAAAAAAAATGGCACAGCGTTATCCAGGCAATGGTCCCGGATTTCCGTGACCCAGGATGCCTCCATGGTTCTTGCCTTCGGGCCGGACTCTCCGCCAACAACTACCCAGTCGATTTCCTCCAATCTTAGAGTATGTACCGGCCCAAGCAGGGGCTCCATCGAAAGAAACTTAATTTGGGCACTGGTTTCCCGAAGGTGATCCGCGCGAGAAGTGCACTCTTGATTTTCCACGCTGACACCCATCCAGACATTTGGCGGCCACTGCAGCTCGCCGTTTAATTCCAGGAGCCGCTCTGATCTTTTGGTCAGTACCTGGAATGTATGCCAGTGTGCCTCACGCATTACATCGAAAACAGACTTGATGAAGCTCAAGGGCACATCCTCATGAAAAAGATCGCTCATCGAGTTTACGAATATCAGTCGAGATTTTTTCCATTTCAAAGGTAACGACAGCACATGCGCATGCACAGTAGGTTCGAAGCCATTAATGTAATTTGGCTGCCCCATTGCGTTGAGGCGCCTGGCCATGCGCTCTGCATAGCAATTCCGGCAACCAGGGCTGATCTTTGTGCATCCTGTGACCGGATTCCAGGTCGCTTCAGTCCATTCTATTGCTGAGTTAAGCGCCATCAGTTTGCTTTCTGGTCGCGATATTTATCAAAGATGTGTTTTACGATTCCACTTGCAACAGGCTTCTGTGAAGCGAAGAACAAATAATAGACGGTCGCGTTATTTGAATTGCGCATCGGGATCGGAGCCGGGACTTGTTTGAAACCAGCAACTTCCACAAGTCTCTTTCGGAATCCTTCCGCAATCGTATCGTTATCTTTCTTTTCCGCAAATCCAAACAGATTATTCTCAGTGGTGTAAGCAACATCGCGCCATGATTCGTCTCCCCAAAAAGCGTTCATTTTAGCGATGCCATTGTCGCCGACGTTTTCAGGATTGCGCCAAAGCGAGTTTCGATTCATATCCATAACAGGAAAGTTCAGGAACATATCGATGGTTCCCATTTCGCCGGCGGTTTTAATTATTTCCCAATTCAGATTGAGCTTATACGGATCCAGGAGGCATAGGCCACGCCGGAAATCTTCGAACCGGACATTGGGAAAGACCTTTTCCATCAAGATCGGGTTGCAGTCGCCTTGATAAATGTGAACGTCCGGCTTATTCCCTACGATATCCCGTAATGCTTCAACCTTACGTGTATCGATATCGATAAGAAAGAATTCGCGAAAAGGGGGATTGATGTTTAGCGCGTTTAATGGACTTCCGGGAATGAACTCACCTGTTGCCTTCGAGATGTTTGTCCCTGGACCAGCAAATGCATCGATATAAACGTGATGAAGTGGGTGGTTTGTTTGTGCGGAGAGTATTTTTGAATACGCCGCAGCATAACGTTTTACGATTTCCAGTTTGACCTCAGACCAGTAGCCAATTTCGTCGAATTCCACTGCCGCGATGTCATTCATTTCCGCCTCCACATCTTCAACTTGGCTTGAGATTTGTGGTCATGATATCACGCTGATAAGACGGAAATGTGAGCTTGATAGCTTTAACTTTACCAGTTTGGAACATATAGTGATATTTCACCGAAAACCTCTTGGAGAGATTGTCATATGAATGAGTTATCAGATCATCTTGACGCAATAAAAGTAAAACCACGTTTTGGCGAAGAGAAGTTCCATAAGAACGGGGAACAATTGCCATTTAGTATCCTTGGCTATTGGCAATGGTCAGGCTCAGATCTACTGAATAATGCCGCTCGCGGTATCCTCGCTGAATATATTGTGGCTTGTGATCTTGGTGTCACTGATCAAGCAAGAGTTGAATGGGATGCTTGCGATCTGGTGACTAAATCAGGAATAAAAGTTGAAGTTAAATCAGCGGCATATTTACAAAGTTGGAAACAATCAAAGTCGTCAGCTATTACATTCAGTATCGCGCCAACTTACGGATGGGACGCAAAGACTAATGAAAGCGGAAAAATCAAGGCAAGGCAAGCAGAGGTTTACGTATTCTGTCTTCTTTCACATAAGGACAAGGCGACGGTTGATCCGATAGATGTCGCTCAGTGGCGCTTCTTCCTTCTTACAACGAAGGTATTGAATGAAAAAGTAGGGCAACAAAAAAGCATCAGCTTAAATAGCCTGCTGAAACTCAAGCCGATTGAAACTGCGTTTGGAAACATCGGTAACTCCATCGAAAAGCTCCTATAGAAGGTTGTTAATTAGCTACTATATTCACTATTTCCATAATAATTTACAAAATATTTGACATAACTGTATAAATATTCTAATATCTGCCGAAATATACAGCCAAGATTGCATAATGTGACACGCATCCCCATAAACAAGCCAAAACGGAACAGGAACCATGCACCTATTCACATCAAAGTTCGTCCAAAAACCGTCCCACGTAACCGAACTCCCCGGCTCGGTCTCAACCCCCAAGGGCTTCAGCGCTTCGGGCATAGCCGCCGGCCTCAAGAAATCAGGCAAGCCTGACCTGGGTCTGCTTGTCTGCGATAAACCCTGCGCATCGGCCGCCCTATACACACCCAACGCCGCTGCCGCCGCTCCCATAACTTTTTGCCGGGATGAGACCAGCGCCGGCGCTCTCCAGGGCGTTGTC
The DNA here is from genome assembly GCA_030650885.1 of Thermoleophilia bacterium. Taxonomy (GTDB): domain Bacteria; phylum Actinomycetota; class Thermoleophilia; order BMS3ABIN01; family BMS3ABIN01; genus JACRMB01. The sequence continues at coordinate 5,932 of JAUSDE010000178.1, read as the reverse complement.
GTCAACAGTGGTTCCGCCAATGCCTGCACTGGTGCCCAGGGGCTGGAAGACGCCCGGGCGATGGCGGCGCAGGCTGCGGCCAAGACCGGCATAAATATACAGAACATGGCGGTGGCATCCACCGGCGTGATCGGTGTGCCCCTGCCAATGGACGCGGTCGAGTCCGGCATCGCCATCGCGGCTGATGCTCTATCCGATTCTGGTGGCGGCGATTTTGCCGAGGCCATCCGTACCACTGACAAAATCGACAAGGACGGTGCCATCGAGGTCGCCCTTTCCGGCGGCACGGTGCGGGTAGGGGCCTGTGCCAAGGGAGCCGGCATGATCGCTCCCAACATGGCAACCCTGCTGGCGTTCGTCACCACCGACGCCGCGATCCCATCCGGCCTGCTGCAGAACCTTCTCAAGCAAGCTGTTGCCGCGTCCTTCAATTCCATGAGCGTCGACGGCGACATGAGCACCAACGATTGCATCCTGGTGTTCGCCAGCGGCCAGAGCGGCGTGGCGGTCGACCAGGACAGCGGTGACGCCGCTCTCTTCGGCGAAGCGCTCGCGGCGGTCTGCAAGGGCCTGGCGCTGAAGATGGTCGCCGACGGCGAGGGTGCGACCAAGGTGGTCGAGCTCAATGTCACCGGCGCGAAGGATGACGATGAGGCGGCGTTGGTATCGCGGGCGGTCTCCAACTCGTCGCTGGTCCGGACTGCGTTTTTCGGTCGTGATGCAAACTGGGGGCGGATCATGGCTTCGGTGGGCGCGGCGCTCGCGGGCGAGCCGGCGCTGCTCGCGGATATATATTATGAGGACGTCTGCCTGGCGAAGGGCGGCGCGGTCACCCACGATCCCGTGGACGCCGGTCAGCTGGAGAAGATAATGTCCAATCAGGAGATTTCCGTGACCATCGACCTGCACCGGGGCAACGCCAGTCACACCATGTATTTCTCTGACCTGACTCACGACTATGTGACGCTTAACGCGGAGTATACGACTTAGCGGCGTCATATTTTTTTGAATTGATTGAATGATCGATCGAGTGGGGCAGGCAGCTGATATTCAGATGGCGAATACAGCCATCGTGAAGAACAAGGGGAGAGGCGACATGACAGAAAAACATCAGAAGCGGGTTGAAATCCTACTGGAGGCGCTGCCTTACATCAAGCAGTTCTCCGGCAAGACTGTCGTCATCAAGTACGGCGGCGCCGCCATGAAGAGCGATGAGCTCAAGGAGGGCTTTGCCACTGATATCGCCCTGTGCAAGTACGTAGGCATGAACCCGGTCATCGTCCATGGCGGCGGTCCTGATATCAGCTCTTACATGGAGAAGCTCTCCATGGAGGTCAAGTTCATCCAGGGGCTGCGGGTCACCGACGAGGCGACCATGGAGCTGGCCAAGATGGTGCTGATGGGCAAGGTGAACAAGGAAGTCGTGGCGCTGATCAACCAGCACGGCGTTCCCGCGGTCGGCCTCGGCGGCGACGACGGCCAGCTGATCATGGCCGAGAAACGCACCGTCCCCGGCGAGGGCGGCGAGGAGATCGACCTGGGCCAGGTGGGACGCATAGTGGATATCAACACGGAAGTCCTGGAAAGTCTGGGCGAAGATTTCATCCCGGTGGTCGCGTCGGTCGGCGCCGACGAGAACGGCACCAGTTATAACATCAACGCTGACGAGGTGGCCTCGGCTCTGGCCATGGCCCTCGAGGCCGAGAAGGCGATCTTCCTCACTGACGTCGAAGGGCTTTACGCCGACGTCGACGATCCCGAATCTCTCATCTCCCAATGCACGCTTGCGGAAGTCGACCGGATGATTGAAGATAGCGCCATCTCCAAGGGGATGATCCCCAAGCTGCGGGCAGTCAGCCGGGCGCTCAGCGGCGGCGTCAACAGCGCCCATATCATCGACGGCCGGGTGCCGCACGCGGTGCTGCTGGAAGTCTTCACCAAGTCCGGTATTGGTACCAAGATCGAGTCATGAGCGACATCATCGAACAATACGAGAAGTACGTAATGCCCACCTACGGACGGCAGCAGGTCGCCTTCGTGCGTGGCAACGGCTGCTACCTTTACGACGAGGAAGGTAACGCCTACCTGGATTTTGTCTCCGGCCTATCGATCAACAACCTTGGGCATTGCCATCCGGCCGTGGTTAAGGCGGCCCAGGCGCAGCTGGCGGAGCTCATCCATACATGCAACCTTTATTACACCCGGCCCGGCGGCGAGCTAGCCCAGCGCATCTCGGAGCTCAGCCTCGGCGGCAAGGTCTTCTTTTCCAACAGCGGCGCCGAGGCTAACGAATGCGCCATCAAGCTGGCGCGCAAGTACGGGCGGGATTTTGCGGCCGCCGCCGGCAACGGCGTCACCGGCGACGACAAGCATCGTATCATCACCCTGGAGAACGGCTTCCACGGGCGGACCATGGGCACCCTGTCGGCGACGGCGCAGCCGGCCAAGCAGGAGCCCTTCAAGCCGCTGCTGCCGGGGTTCATGTATGTGCCGCCAAACGATATCAACGCGCTGAAAACGGTCACGGACGGCGGCGTCTGTGCGATCATTTTTGAACTTGTCCAGGGTGAGGGCGGAGTCTATCCGCTGGACCAGGAATATGTCGAAGCCGCGCGCAAACTGGCCGACGAGCATCACGCCCTGCTGATCTTCGACGAGGTGCAGTCCGGCCTCGGGCGCACCGGTGAGCTGTTCGCTTACGAGCATTACGGCGTTAAGCCGGATGTCATGGCCCTGGCCAAGAGCCTCGCCGGCGCATTGCCTATCGGCGCAACCGTGGCCGCACCGGCGTATTCCGACGTGCTCGGACCCGGCATGCACGGCTCCACATTCGGCGGCGGTCCGGTTCCCTGCGCTGCTGGTTTAGCAGTGCTTAATGAACTAACGGCTCCGGATTTCCTCACCAGCGTTCAGGCCAAGGGCGACTATATGCGCTCGTTGCTTGAAAAGCTGAAGGCCGACGGATTGGTCACCGAAGTGCGCGGCCTGGGATTGATGCTGGCTGTCGACCTGCCCGAACCGAACGCGGCCGCAGTCGTCGCGGCAGCGCTTGAGCAGAAGATATTGCTGAACAATACTTCAGAAAACACGGTCCGCTTCCTGCCGCCGCTGGTGGTTGAAGAAGGAATGATCGAGCAGGTGGTCGAATTTTTGCAGACCGCCCTGTCTTCCTGAACCGAGGTAATAATGCGCCACTTCCTTAAAGTAACCGACCTTTCCACAGCCGAGATCATCGAGCTGGTGGAAGCCGCCAAGGCCAACATCGGCGAGCATTCCGATATCCTCTCGGGCAAATCGCTCGGCATGATCTTCGCCAAGCCTTCCACCCGCACCCGGGTGTCGTTTACCGTCGGCGCCTACGAGCTGGGCGGGCACGTGATGTTCATCTCCGAGCGCGAGATGCAGCTGGGACGGGGCGAGACCCTCGAAGACACCGCCGAGGTTCTATCGCGCTATCTCGACGGCCTGGTCATCCGTACCTACAGTCAGGAAGACCTGGAGCGGTTCACGGCGGCGTCAAAGATTCCCGTAATCAACGGGCTCACCGATGAGCGGCATCCGTGCCAGGCTCTCGCCGACCTGATGACCATCTCCCAGTTCCATGACGACTTCACGAAAGTGAAGGTAGCCTACCTGGGCGACGGCAACAACGTTTCTACATCTTTGACAAATATTTGCGCCATGGTCGGGGCCAGCGTCGCGGTCTGCACGCCGCCAGAGCTGGAACCGCCGGAATGGGCGATTGCCGAAGCGCAGGAGCTGGCAGTCAAGGGCGGCGGTTCGGTAGAGTTCACCTATAATCCGCAGGAAGCGGTCGCAGACGCTGATTTCTTATACACCGATGTCTGGTTCAGCATGGGCCAGCAGCGTGTGCCGGAAAAGAGCAGGCGGCTGGAACCGTATCGCATCGACGAGAAGCTGCTCGCCGCCGCCGGCCCGGATTGCCGGGTCATGCACTGCCTGCCGGCCCATAGAGGCGAAGAGATTTCGGCCGGTGTCATCGATGGGCCCCAGTCGATAGTCTTCCAGCAGGCGGAGAATCGCCTGCATGCGCAGAAGGAACTGTTGAAGAAGCTGATGGGCGATGCGCAAGCGTGACCGTCAACAGCTGATCGAGTCACTGATCATGCAGAAGCGGCTGACGACCCAGGCCGAGCTGCAGGCGTCGCTGATAAAATCGGGGTGTAAGGTGACGCAGGCGACCGTCTCCCGTGACATGAGGGAGATGGGAGTGCAGAAGGGGACCGGCCGTGACGGCAAGGTGCGCTATATACTACCGCCGCCGAGAGTGCGCCGCGATCCACAGGAGACGCTTGCCCGTGTACTCGGTGAGTCGGAGGCCATAGTGAAGGCGGCGCAGAACCTGGTGGTGGTGCGCTCAGAGCCCGGCACGGCGCCGACGGTAGGCCTGGCGATAGACGGGCTGGAACGCGAGGACATCATAGGCACCGTAGCCGGCGATGACACAGTGCTGCTGGTTCTCGCAGACAATGCCGCTGCGCGTAATATGGTGAAGTTCCTTGAGGGGCTGGCGCGGGAATAAAATTTTGGCAGGTTTGCAGACTGCACAGCAAATGCAGGAGTTCACATTTTATATACTAATCTGACAACAGGAACAATTAAATGAACAGCAAAAACGACAAACGCGTAGTACTCGCATATTCCGGCGGTCTCGACACATCGGTGATGATCGCCTGGCTCAAGGAGAAGTACGAACTCGACACGGTCGCCGTCCTGATCGACGCCGGCCGCGCATCCGGGCTCGAGCAGCATCGCCAGAAAGCCCTCGATATCGGTGCCGTCGAAGCCCATGTCATCGACGCCCGCGAGGAATTCGCCAATGATTTCATCCTGCCGGCACTGGCGGCAAACGCACTCTACGAGGAAAAGTATGTCCTTGTCAGCGCCCTGTCGCGGCCGCTCATCTGCAAGAAACTTGTGGAGATCGCCCACGCTTCCGGTGCGAGCACGATAGCCCACGGCTGCACCGCCAAGGGCAACGACCAAGTGCGTTTCGACCTGGGCATCCGCTCGCTGGATCCTTCCCTGGAGATACTCGCCCCTGCCCGTGACTGGAACATGACCCGCGAGCAGGCGCTGGAATACGCCGCCGAACGCAACATTCCGACGCCGCTCAAAAAGGACAGCCCCTACAGCATCGACGAGAACCTCTGGGGCCGCACGGTAGAGTGCGGACCTCTCGAAGACCCGTGGCTGGAACCGCCGGAGGACGCCTTCGCCGTAACCACGGCACCCGAGGCGGCGCCCGACGAGCCCGCATACATAGAAGTAACTTTCGCCGCAGGCGTGCCGGTAGCCCTCGACGGCAAACCGACACCCCTGGTAGAACTGATCGAAACAATCGACAGCCTCGCCGGCGCCAACGGCTTCGGCCGGGTCGACATGATGGAAAACCGGCTAGTGGGAATCAAGTCGCGTGAAGTCTACGAGACCCCCGGCGCCCTGGCCCTGATCCAGGCCCACAAGGAGATCGAGGACATGACCCTGCCGAGGGAGCTGATCCACTTCAAACGCCCCATGGAACAGAAATTCGCCGACATGACCTACAACGGCGGCTGGTTCGACCCCCTGATGGACGCTCTACGCGCTTTCAACACCGAAACCCAGAAACGGGTAAACGGCACCGTAAGGCTGAAGTTCTACAAAGGCTCATGCACAGTCGCGGGCCGCAAATCCCCCGACTCACTATATGATTTCGGTCTGGCCACATACGGAGGCGAAGATGCCTTCAGTCACGACGCCGCCAAGGGTTTCTGCGAACTCTGGGGCCTGCCGCTTGAGGTCTGGGCTAAAAAAGGCAAATGAAAAGAATCGGCTTTCAAGGCAGTAAATAACGTAAAGCTATCGCTGTCCGGGGTAGATGTTTCCGCTGGAACGATTGTCGAAGACCTAAAGTGGAAGCGGGAACATC
>JAUSDE010000175.1 GCA_030650885.1 Thermoleophilia bacterium | reverse complement strand
CAGAGCCAGCCCCCACCAGAGGTACGAGCCAGGCAGAAAATCGAGGTAGATGCGGATCATCATGTAGATGCCGGTCTTGATCATGACCCCTGACATCAGGGCAGAGACGTGGGATGGCGCCGCGGGATGCGCGCTCGGCAGCCAGATGTGCAGCGGGATGATCCCGGCCTTGGCTCCGAAGCCGATCAGCGCCGAGACGAAGATGGCGTTCTTCATGAGCGGCGAGGCTCCGGCGAGCCCGTCCCTGAGCGCGCCGAAGTCGAACGAGCCGGCGCTGCGGTACATGAGCAGGAAGGCGATGATGATGAATACCGTTCCGGCATGGGTCATGATGAAATAGAGCGAACCGGCCCTGATGCTCGATGATTCGCGGTTCTCATATACCACAAGGAAATATGAGGCCAGGGCCATGACTTCCCATGCGATCAAAAAGAAAAGGGCGTTGTGAGAAGTCACCACGATTATCATGCTTGCGATGAAGATGTTGTAGAAGAAGCCGAGCACACCAATGCTGTACCTGCCGTAATAATGGCGGACGTACCCTAGCGCATAAACTGAGCAGAGCAGCGCCACCATTGAGATAACCAGCATGAAGAACGCAGATAGCCGGTCAACGCGGAAGAAAAGCGAGAGCAGCGGCAGCGATGACATAACGCCGAATGTCGGCGTGACACCTTCGTAAAACACCGCGCCGGAAAAGATGAGGCCTGCGGCTGATCCGGCGATCGCCATCCAGTGGCTCCATGCATTTGCCGCCCGGTCATTCCTGCGAAGCAGCAGTGCTCCCAGGGCGCCTGCCGCAAAAAGGGCGAGCACGGTGAGATAAGCGCTTGAAGAAGTAAGGAAGTCCAACAGGCTCAGGCTTTATTCGTTGTTTTGCCGTTGAAATCGCTGAGGACGTTCGCATCTGATCCGCCGAGATCACTTAAGGCACCCGCATCCGACCCATCGAGGTCGCTGAGGATCGACAGGAGTGAACCGATGATGCGGCTGGGCGAGGGCGGATCTCCGGGAATCTGGTAATCGACCGGGATAACATTATGGACGCCGTCCAGTACCGCGTATGAGCCCCTGAAGATCCCTCCATCGATAGCATCGTCACCGACTGCGACCACTATCCTGGGCTCTGGAATGGCTTCGTAAGTCCTTACCAGCGCTTCGCGCATGTTGCGTGAGACCGGCCCGGTCACCATCAGCATGTCCGCGTGCCGGGGAGAAGCGACGAAATGGACGCCGAAGCGTTCCACGTCGTAATAACTGTTTCCCAGGGCTACCAGCTCCTGTTCGCATGCATTCGTCGAGCCGGCAGTAACCAGCCTTATAGCCAGCGATCCATTGAACAGTTTTCTGGTTTTTTCCCCAAGCGCCTGGCCAGTGGAAATGTAATCCTGATCCACGGAGAAGGAATTCTCATCTATTAGGGTCCTGGGAGAGGAGAGTATTTTTAGGAATAAGTTTGCGATGTCGGTGGGCTCTTCGGTGGTCGCCATACGGCGGATCGCATATATGTTATCACGGTATCAGTATTTCTTCATGGATAGCCCGAACCTAACGTTTCGTCTTATGGGTTTCCGTCCTCGATTTCCGCCAAAAATAACATATTTACTTTTAATGTCAAATTGGTATACTTTCGGCCATGCTATTCTTCAAACAGCTTATCAAACAGTCAGTATTCGCCACCGTCTTATTGTCCATATTCGCTCTGTTCCTGCTTGTGTCAGGCTGTGAAAGTGAACAGGACAAGACTTCGCAGACCTTTAAGGAATCGCTAAGGCCTGTTGCGGAGCAGGCGGCAGGCACGATAGCCAAAGCGTCGGAAACGGTCGCCAGGTGCAATGACTACGCGCAGAGTTCGAAAGTTAATGGCCCTCCGAGTCTTCTGACCCAGTCTCCATCTTCAGATCAGCCGAACAAAACCGGCGAAATGGAAGCCTGCTCTAAAGAGATATCGCAGGACGAGGATGCGATTAAAAAGGTTGTCATTGATCTGCAGACTATGACACCGCCTGCAGGATGCGATAAATGCCAGGGTGCGGCTGACTCACTCAATGCCGCTCTCTCCGATTCATCTTTAATCCTGGCACAGGAGAAGGAATCGCTACTGGTTGGTGCTGCCATTCTTCGCATCGTGGACGATGAGCTTAGTGCGTTGAAGGCGGCCCCACAGCTCGGAGAAGAGATGACTGAAGAAGAGCTGAAGGAATTCTATTCCAGCATGGCAGCGATTTACATGACGACCCTGGAAAAATGGAATGCGTTAGCAGTACCAGTCAGCTTCAGTGAATCGATAAAGGGTGTTGTTACCGCGAAACAGGCACAGTTTGATGCGGTCCAGCAGGAAGCCGACACCGGGCCTTCTCCGATTGTCGAGATTCAAATGGAACTTTCCAGCAATGAAGTAAACGCAGGCATGCAGGCGATGAAAGCGGTGCAGTCCGCGTATGGAGTAGTCAAGAAAAAGCTTACTGATTTAGAGGCGAGAGTGAAAGAAGACAAGTCTGCCGTAGATGAGATTGTATCCAGCCTCAGCAGCCCCGCGGAGTAGGCGCAATTTGCGGCCAGATACCGGCTGCTTCATCGTTCCACGGGCATCCGGTTAGTGAAAAACCCCTCATGCTGCTAAAATAGACAAGGAATGCAGCCAAGAAACCTCTTAAAAGGCTCCGGCGAGGGCCTTTTTTCATGCACGGAAATATCCACGCCAGGTCGCGACCGAAAGTGGTAATCACCACGAATATGAAAGCGGGAACTGAAAAATCATGGAAGCAGGCACCCTAGAGATGAATCTTAGAAACGTAGCCATCATCGCCCACGTAGACCACGGCAAGACGACACTGGTCGACGGGCTCCTCAAGCAGTCCAAGACCTTCCGTGAGAACGAGGCCGCTTTCAGCCAGACCCTGATCATGGATTCAAACGACCAGGAGCGGGAGCGCGGCATCACCATCCTGGCCAAGAACACCGCCGTGAAGTATGGCGATACCAAGATCAACATCATCGATACTCCCGGCCATGCCGATTTCGGCGGCGAAGTGGAGCGCACCCTGAACATGGCCGACGGCGCCATCCTCGTGATCGACGCTCAGGAAGGCCCCATGCCTCAGACCAAGTTCGTGCTGAAGAAGGCGCTGGAACTCGGTCTCAAGCCCATAGTGGTCATCAACAAGATAGACAAGCCCAACGCCCGCATCGAAGAGGTCATCGAGAAGACTCACGACCTCTTCCTGGACCTGGCCACCGATTCGGACCAGCTTGATTTCCCCATATATTACGCGGTCGCCCGCGGCGGCAAGGCCTGGGAGGAGATCCCCGATAATTCCGAGGAGATCGCCGACCTGACCCCTGTCTTCGAAGCAATCCTTGACCATATTCCGGCTCCCGACGTTTTGACGGATGAGCCGTTCCAGATGCTTGTGACCCAGCTCGACCCCGACAGCTACCAGGGCAAGCACGCCATCGGCAGGATCAGGCGCGGTTCCATCAAGCCTGGCACCACCATCACCCTGATGAAGAAAGACGGAAACGAGGAGCAGGCCCGCATCGACAAAGTTTATGTTTCCCAGGGACTCAAGCTGGTAGAGGTCGAAGAGGCTCACGCCGGAGATATCGTGTCATTGACTGGAATAAAGAATGCCGGTATCGGTGAGACGCTCGCCGACAGTGATAACCCCGAAGTACTCCCGGTAATCGATATCGAGGAACCGACCCTGAAGATGTCGGTGGGAGCCAACACATCGCCCTTTGCCGGCATGGAAGGCCAGTACGTCACCAGCCGCCAGATCCTTGAGCGCATCGAGCGCGAGCTCGAGACCAACGTCTCCCTGCGAATGGAGATCGGCGAGAGCGGCGACTACGTCCTTTCCGGCCGCGGCGAGCTGCACCTGTCGGTTTTCATCGAGAACCTCAGGCGTGAAGGCTACGAGATGCAGGTTGGCAAGCCCCAGGTGATCACCAAGGATATAGGCGGGAAAGTGCACGAGCCAATCGAGGAGCTCACAATCGACGTCGACACCGAGTACGTCGGCGCAGTCACCGGCGAGGTCGGCCGGCGCAAAGGTATTCTCTTCGGCCAGGAGGAAGGCTCCGATGGCTCCACAAGGCTGCATTTTGAGATCAGCACTCGGGGAATCCTCGGCCTGCGGAACCAGCTGCTGACTCTTTCGCGCGGCACCGCCATCATGAATTCAATGTTTTTACGCTTCCAGCCGGTTGGCGCTCCCATCCCGCGGATGCGCAATGGCGCCCTGGTCGCCAGCGAGTCCGGCAAGTCTGTGGCCTTCGGCCTCAACAACGCCCAGCAGCGCGGCGTTATCTTCATCAATCCCCAGACCCCCGTTTATGAGGGAATGGTCGTCGGACTCAACTCACGCGAGGGTGATCTCGAAGTCAATGTTTGCAAAGAGAAGAAACTCACGAACATGCGTTCGTCCGGCGCTGACGACGCCATCGATCTGACGCCGCCGACGATCCTGAGCCTTGAGCAGAGCCTTGATTTCCTCGAGGATGACGAACTGCTGGAAGTAACCCCGACAAGCCAGCGGCTCCGGAAGAAATTGCTCAACCCGACGGACAGGAAAAGGGCCAGGAAATAGATCGCACCGATCCCGGTCGGCGCCGCCAGGGGCCTGTCAGGCCAATTGCACCCGCAATCAGGTCCCAGCTTCTTCAAAGAACAGTTTTCCGCGGTAAATCCTCAATATTTCCTGCCTCTTAACGCTTCCTTAACACTATCTTCAGCATACTTTCACACTTATTGGGAACAATCTTTCTGTGAGTAATATTTAGGAATACTCATCGATTGCGGCGCACCTGCCCCGACGGGTGCGTCGCATTGGTTCCAGAAACCGCCGGCTACAGCCGATTGATTGGCAATCCAGAAGCCGGTAAACAAGGAGGAACAGAGGATGGGACTAATATTGATAATACTGGTAGCAGGTCTGGTGGCCTGGCTGCTGACCCAGGGTCAGATAGCCGGCAAATGCCACTTGGCAAAGGCGACGGTCAATACCGAAACGCCGATCGAGATTCTCAGGAAGCGGTATGCCCGCGGCGAGATCGACCGTGACGAGTATGAATCGCGCAAGCGCGATCTTTCTTAGCAAAACTGATTTTTGGAGGTTAATGAAATGATGAACAATGGCGGACACGGATTTGAACATGGAATGGACGGCGGCCTGGGAGTCTTTGGCGGCATCCTGATGATGGTTTTCTGGGCGGCGATAATAGTGGGCATCGTGCTACTGGTTGTCTGGCTTACCAGGCAGGTCGCCGGTGGGCATTACGTCGGCGGTAGCCATGGTGCTGGCCACACTGACACGGCAATTGATATTCTGAGTCAGCGCTACGCCCGTGGTGAGATCGACAAGGCGGAGTTCGAGGAGAAGAAAAAAGACCTTTCCGGATGACAGAGGGACAGCATTGATAAAACCTTGTAAGGAGAAAAAACATGAAGAATAAACCTCTGCTTTTGTGGGGGCTCGGAGCCGGCATAATCGCCCTGGTGGCGTTTATCGTCGGCTACGCGTTTGTCTGGCCCGCCGATAACGACAAGGGCTGCGGCAGGATGAAGGATGACAAGTGCAGCATGATGAAAGACGGCGGCATGATGGGCGAGGGCGGCATGATGGAAAGCATGATGGGCGAGGGCGGCATGATGTCAGGCATGATGAAGGGCATGATGGGCAGCCCCGTGGACGCCGCCAGCGCGCCGATCACCGTCGACGCGGCTGCTGACGCGGCCAGGAAATATGTTGCCGACCAGGGCACCGCCGATCTTAAGGTGACAAGGATCATCGAGTTCACAAATGGCTTCTATGCGCGCGTCGGCGAGATAAGCACCGGCACCGGCGCATACGAATTGAAGATCGATCGCAATTCAGGAGCCGTCAGCCGTACCATGGGCCCTGGCATGATGTGGAACAAGAAATACAAGAGCGGCATGTCAGGCATGATGGGCATGATGATGGGCGAGGGTGGTATGTCCGGCATGATGGATATGATGGAAGGAATGATGGGCGAAGGCGGCATGGGCTGCATGAACGGCGATAGTGAAGATGACGGCGACGACGACAGTATGGACATGGATGGAATGGAAGGCATGGACCATAGCGGCACGTCCGGCGACGACATGGAAGGCATGGACGACGGCAGCATGGAGGGCATGGACCACAGCAATATGTCCACCAGGAACCAGTCCGGCGGGAACACCATATTCATCGCCAGCGGCATGGACGGCATGGAAGGCATGAACCAAGGTGGCATGTCAGGCGGCAGCAGTACGTCAGGCATGGATGGCATGGGCAATATGGACGGAATGGACGACATGTCGGGAATGGACGGCATGGACGGCATGTCCGGAATGATGGGCTCAGACTCCGTCGACAACAAGGCGACGACCGCGGACATGACCATCAAGTCGGCTGACGCCGCCAGTCGCGCGCAGAAATACGTCGATGTCCAGTTACCCGGCTCAAAAGCCGGTAATCCCGACATGTTCTACGGTTATTACACTGTAGACGTCACCAAAGATGGCCGCACAATCGCGCTTCTCTCGGTCAACGGCTATACGGGCCAGGTCTGGTTGCAGACGTGGACCGGCAGCTGGCTGTCTGAGAAGGCGCTGTGATTTACCGGAAGGCGCCGAGTAATAGACTATAATGCTGCGGCAGACTCATATGAAAACAATGAGCCAGGGGGGAGACTAGATGCAGTGTCCGAAATGCAGCGTTGAGATGGATGAGGTCCGCAAGCTTGATGTGGTCGTAGATTCATGTTCGAAATGCGGTGGCGTCTGGCTGGACCGTGGAGAGCTGGACAAGATACGCAAGATCGAAGCTGACTATGACCGTGATGACGCGAATCCCGGCAGCCACCATCATTCTCCGGGGGAAGACCATGATCGCCATGACAAGCATTCGAAAGATGGGAAAAAGAAGAAAAAGCGTGGCGGATTCATGGATATCCTCGAAGGATTCGGTGGCGACTGAGGAATCCCGGCGATACTTTCGTAATTGATTCAGACCCTCTCCCTTTCCGAAGGGGGAGGGTTTTTTGTGTTAAACTTCCGGCTATAACCGGGCGATAACCGGCGAAACAGATCGCGAGCACATGAAGATATCGCTTCCCGACAACAGCATAATCGAGCTCGACGATGGCGCCACCGCTATGGACGCGGCGGCGAAGATCGGCAGCCGTCTGGCGAAAGCAGCCCTTGCGGCCACCGTCAACGGCGAGCAGGTCGACCTCTCGCACCCGTTGTCGGAAGGTGACTCCATCGGCATCATCACCGCATCTTCCCCGGAAGGGTTGGAAGTGCTCCGGCACAGCGCCGCGCACATACTGGCAACCGCGGTCACAGAGCTCTATCCCCACACCCAGCTCGGCATCGGCCCGGCCATCGCCGACGGTTTCTATTACGATTTCAAATTCCCCTCTCCCATCTCGGAGAACGACCTCGAGAAGATCGAGGCAAAGATGAGGGAGATCGTCAAAAAGAAAGTACCGTTCAAGCGCCAGGAGATCTGCCGGCTGGAAGCATCAGACATGTTCGGCGCACAACCTTTCAAGCAGGAATTGCTGGCGGAGCTTCCCGTCGACGACAAACCGACCATCTATATGAACGGCCCGTTCACCGACATGTGCCGCGGCCCGCATATCCCCGATACCGGCAAGCTGAAGGCTTTCAGGCTGCTGTCCGTCGCAGGGGCCTACTGGCGCGGCGACGAGAAGAATCAGATGCTGACGCGCATTTACGGCACCGCTTTCCCCAGCCAGAAAGAGCTCGACGAGCACCTGGAACGGCTGAAGGAAGCCGAGCGCCGCGACCATCGTGTGCTGGGCAAGCAGCTCGACCTGTTCCATATCGATGAGGAAGTCGGCGCCGGCCTGCCGCTATGGCATCCCAAGGGCGCGCTCATCCGCAAGATAATCGAGGATTTCTGGCGCGACGCCCATCTGACCAGCGGCTACGAGATGGTGATGATCCCGCATATCGCCAGCGCCGAGCTCTGGAAGACATCCGGCCACTGGGACTTCTACCGCGAGAGCATGTACTCGCCCATGGACATCGAGGGGCAGGAGTACATCGTCAAACCGATGAACTGCCCGGGCCACATCAAGATCTACAACTCCCGCACCCGCTCTTACCGGGAGCTGCCGATCCGCTGGGCCGAGCTGGGCACAGTCTACCGTTATGAGCGTAGCGGCGCGCTGCATGGCCTTCTGCGCGTGCGCGGATTCACTCAGGACGACGCCCATCTCTTCGTGCGGCCGGACCAGCTTCAGGACGAGATCATCAGCGTCATCAAGTTTGTCCTCTACATGCTGAAGACTTTCGGCTTCGACGATTACGAGGTCTATCTGTCCACCCGGCCGGAAAAGTCGGTAGGCAGC
>JAUSDE010000169.1 GCA_030650885.1 Thermoleophilia bacterium | reverse complement strand
GAGAAGGTCATCATCCTCGGCAGTGGCCCCAACCGCATCGGTCAGGGCATCGAGTTCGACTACTGCTGTGTGCACGCCGTCATGACCAGCCGCGAGTGCGGCTATGAAGCGATCATGGTCAACTGCAATCCCGAGACGGTGAGCACGGATTACGATATATCAGACCGGCTTTATTTCGAGCCGCTGACCCTCGAGGACGTCCTGAATGTTGTCGAGAACGAGCAGCCCAAGGGCGTCATCGTCCAGTTTGGCGGGCAGACGCCGCTGAAGATCGCCGAAGGCCTGTCTAAGGCCGGGGTGCCGATCCTGGGTACGCCGCAGGACGCCATCGACCTGGCCGAGGACCGCGGCCGTTTCGGAGCTGTCCTGCAGAAGCTCGGCATCGCCCATCCTCCATTCGGTACCGCCCGCAGCCTCGAGGAAGCGCTCGATATCGCCGCGGGTATCGGTTATCCGATGCTGGTGCGTCCATCATATGTGCTCGGCGGTCGGGCCATGGAGATCGTCTACAACCAGGAGGATCTCGAGCGTTACATAGAGACGGCGGTCAAGGCTTCGCAAAAGCACCCCATCCTGCTCGACAAATTTTTGGAAGACGCCATCGAGATTGACGTCGACGCGGTCTGCGACGGCGAAGAGGTCTACATCGGCGCGGTCATGCAGCATATCGAGGAAGCCGGGGTCCATTCCGGCGACAGCGCCTGCGTCATCCCGACTTTCTCCCTGGCGGAACGGCTCGTGGAGCGCGTGCGCGAGCACACCGCCAACCTGGCACTGGAGCTGGGCGTCATCGGCCTGATCAACATCCAGTACGCGGTCAAGAACGACGAGGTCTACGTGCTCGAAGCTAACCCACGCGGTTCCCGCACGGTGCCTTTCGTCAGCAAGTCCACCGGCGTGCCGCTGGCCAAGGTGGCGACCCGTGTCATCCTCGGGGAAAAACTGGCGGCTATGGATCTGCCCGACGGTCCGGTCCATCCTCATGTGACGGTCAAGGAAGCGGTGCTGCCCTTCTCGCGGCTGCCCGGCGCCGACACTACGCTCGGACCGGAGATGAAATCAACCGGCGAGGTCATGGGTGTGGCCACAACCTTTCCCATCGCCTTCGCCAAGGCCCAGGCTGGGGCAGGGCAGAAGCTGCCGACCGAAGGTACGGTTTTTATCAGCATCTGTGACGCTGACAAGACAGCGGCGATCCAGCTGGCAAAACGTCTGCATGAAGCCGGATTCAAGATAGTCGCCACAGCCGGTACCGCGGCGGCGTTAACGGACGCCGGCGTTCCCGCGAAGCCGGTGCGCAAGTTCACAGAGGGCAAGCCCCACGTCGTCGACATGATTCTGACCGGCAAGATCGACGCAGTGATCAACACCCCGCGCGGACGCGGCGCCCGCGCCGATGGCTACGAGATCCGCAGGGCGACCCTGAGGACCGGCATTCCCTGCGTGACCACCATAGCCGGGGCCGAGGCGGCCGTCGCCGCTATCGAGGCCAGTCGCGAGCCCGGTATCCAGCTACATACCCTCCAGCATCTTCATGGACGCCCAACTCATACCAGCTAGCCTCTTCGACTGCCCTGTGGTCGAGAGCCGGCCCGTGGGAGCGTATCGGCTCATATCCTTTGTCGCCCGTGAGATCGCCGCGCTCGCAAGGCCCGGCCAGTTCCTTATGGTGCGCGCCGCCGGTCAAAAGCTTGATCCACTATTGCCACGCCCCCTCGGAGTCCACGAAATCGATTCCGACCTTGTAAAAGTTTTGATCGAGCCGGTGGGCCGCGGCACCATCTCACTGGCAGGCATGAGGGTCGGGGACAGGTTGAGTGTTCTGGGGCCGTTGGGAAACGGTTTCGATATGACCGGTGAGGGTCCGGCGATCGTAGTCGGAGGTGGCATCGGCGCCGCACCACTGGCGTTCGTCGCCCGCTCGCTGTCTGCTCGAGGAAGAGATGTCCGCTGTCTGCTGGGATTCAGGAGCAGGGGACAGGCTGTCGTCGCCGAGCTTTTCCGGAACCTTCCAGTCGAGGTCTACACCGAAGATGGAAGCATGGGGAAGAAGGGCCTGGTCAGCGCGCCGCTATCGGAGATGCTTTGTGCGCTCGATGGGACGGATTCTTTTTCCAATAACACTTCTTCCGCTGGCGATTTCCCATCAGAGGCTTCATCCGCGGAGACGATTTCCGGCGATTCTGCTTCCAGCGATGATGAGAATTCATGCGCCGCTGACACCGGCATGTTCCCCGAGATATTCGCGTGCGGCCCTGATCCCATGCTGGCCGCCGTGGACCGCATATGCCGCGACTGCGGCGCCAACGCCCAAGTCTCGGTAGCCGCGCATATGGCATGTGGCGTCGGGGCGTGCCAGGGCTGCGTCATTAAAACGGTGGACGGTTACCGCCGCGCCTGCAGTGAAGGCCCGGTTTTTCCATCGACTGATATCGAATGGTGAGCGCAGCGGCGAAGATCCAAAGCAGCTGCCGGGTCAGCAGTGATGATGAATAACAACATGGAGCCACCTGTCACAGCTTCGCTGGAAACAAGCCTGGGGCCCATGGCCCTCGAGCATCCTATTATCAACGCCTCGGGAACTTTTGACGCGCTGGTGGCCGACGCGGTCCTTGCCGCGGACCTTTTCGAGCAATTCCCCTTCGCCGCCTATGTCCCCAAGACCGTCACCCTGCAGCCACGGGCCGGCAACGAGCCGCATCGCCTTTACGAGACGGCGGCCGGCCTGCTCAACTCCATCGGGCTTGCCAACAAGGGAATAGAGAATTTTATCGCGGAAGATCTTCCGCGCCTGGCGGAGCTGCCGGTGCCGGTCATCGCCAGCGTTGCCGGCGAGAACACCGCCGATTATGGCCGCTGCTGCGAGATGCTGGACAGCCGGGATGAGGTCACGGCTGTGGAGCTGAATATCTCCTGCCCCAATGTGGAACTGGATGGCAAGGCGCTCGGCTGCGACCCGGTCCGAACCGAGAAGGCTACGGCGCTGGCCCGGGCTGCCACATCAAAATACCTGGTCGTCAAGCTGACGCCCAACGTCACGGATATCGTGGAGTTGGCGAAAGCTGCCGAGGCCGGCGGTGCCGATTGCATCTCTCTCATCAACACGGTTCACGGAATGGCCCTCGACCCCTGGACGCTAAAACCTGCGCTCGGCCACACGACCGGCGGTCTTTCCGGTCCGGCGGTCAAGCCGATCGCCCTGCGCGCAGTCTACATCGTCAGCCGGGCGCTGGATCTGCCGGTGATCGGCATGGGTGGCGTCACGACCGCCCAGGATGTGCTCGAATTCCTGGCTGCCGGAGCTTCGGCGGTGGCGGTGGGAACCGCCAGCTTCCGGGATCCACTGCTGGCGACACGTCTGGCTGGAGAGCTCAGGGACCTTATGGAGATACGAGGCATCAGTTCGATCGCCGAACTGGTCGGCTCCGCCTGAACTGGTCGTGCTCCTGTGACAGGTTCATAGGTAGCACGGCAGCCTCATGAATGGCCGATGGCAGCGGTGTACGCTGCGGACTTTAAAGGTCCGGCCGGGATTGCGTGAGGCAATCCCGGCCGGACGGAAAACAATCAGGTTTATCCTCCCCGCGTTATGTTCCTTGGAGGAGAACCGCTCCTGTCTTTAGTACTGTGGCAACGAGCTTGTGGACGTCCCCGAAGCATCCGGCACGGTGACGCTGCCACCGCTGAAGCCGTTGCCTCCCGTCGAATCCTCCGTGACTTCGCTGGGCTGCTCAAACATGCTCTTTGATACATTGCCCACGTCGGTGTATTTGAACTCGATGACGGAATCTCCGGAAGTGGAGTCATTGGAAGTTATTTTGGAAATGGCGCCGTCCGGTCCCTTGAACTCGATCTTCAGCGAACCCAGACCAGGCACGTTCCATTCCCAGACATCATCCGAGCCGCCGCCGGTCTGCGGTATAGCCGAGAATGACGAATAAGCGCTGAGCAGCAGCAGTGGGCTGCTGACTTCATACATCTGCATGGTGCTGGGATCGATCTCAGTAGCAGTCTTGCCCGAAACTACCCAGCCCTTCTGCTGGTCGGCGTTATATATCGTATAGGAGGAGGTCGAGGAAGCGTCATCCTGGCGCCAGCTGCCCTTGCCGTCCTGGGTCCACTTGCCCTGGCTCTGGCCGTCGGTGACGACTTCTACCGACATCTCTTTTTTCTTCAGCTCATTGATCTTCGCATTCAGATCGGCTTCTGCATTGGTTGTGGAGAAATCAGGAACCTGCGGCTGCTCTATCGTTTTTTCCTCGCCACAGCCCGCCAGCAGGATCAACGCTCCCAGGCCCGCCATCAACATGATGATTGCCGTGATCAGCTTCTTGCTCATGCCCGTCCTTTCTCTTCGGCTTTTCTAGACTATCTAACGGTATGCTACCCACATGCGGGACAGATTATCACAGGCGCATGGTTTTTTCCCGCGCAGGCCCGGATTTTTCATCGCCAGGCCGGGCGGCGGATGTTTCTTGCAAACAGCGACTCCGAGTTCATATAATAGCCGTTGATGTCTCCTTCCGAACCGACATCCGCGACCCCTATAAGGACTCTCGAGCAGCGCCTTGATGCGCTACGACGGGCTAACGACATCCGTTCCCAGCGAGCGCGGCTCAAAAAGGACCTGAAACAGGGCAACATCAAGATCGACGAGATCCTGGCGGCTCCGCCGGAGTTCATCAAGACCGCCAAGGTCGTCGATGTGTTGCTGGCCGTGCCGAACTGTGGCAAGGTCAAGTCCACCAAGGTG
>JAUSDE010000158.1 GCA_030650885.1 Thermoleophilia bacterium | reverse complement strand
TAGCGATGGGTTTTTCCTTGTAACTGCCCGGTGGCGATTCATACTTGTCGAAATCTCCAAGTAGTTCGCGGCGGGGGATGGGGATGGAATCGAGGTTCTCGAGCAGCGGCCGGGGTTCGTTCTTCATGATCGTACCGTCGGCGGCGCGGTAAGCCATTCCCGCGACACCCTCGAGGCTTTCGCCCTTTTCGAGTTTCGCTATCAGCTCGGGGACGATCTCCTCTCCCTCGCAGATTACAACAGAATCCATGTGGGGGCAGAGTTCGAGGCATTTTTCCTCGACAGCTGAGGGGAAAGGTCCGGCGACAGTCACATGTATCGAAGGGTCAATGGCCTTGATGTCCTCGGCGGTCTTCATGGCCTTGGTCCACATGGAGGCGTTTGCTGAGACTCCCACGAAGGCCGGCCGGAACTCACGGACCTTGTCGATCACTTCCTTGTGGGTCCAGAAGGCGCCGTCGACGAGTTGGACTTCATGGCCGGCAGCCTGGATGCAGGTGGCGATATACAGAAGGCCCAGCGGATGCTGGTAACTGATGGCCGATTTGGCCAGCTTGGATGGATAGATGTCGTCCGCTTTCCAGGACGGCAGGATGACCATTGACTTCACTTAGGCTGCTCCTCTTTCAGTCAGGCTGCGACGACACACATTCGGCGGCAGCACGCATCACGATGACAATGTTACCCGAACTGGAACACGCAGAGAGAAGAGCGTAAATAACGCATTGGAAGACCAGTAGCCATTTAGTATTCCCCGAGCTTTCCCTCACCCCGTACCCGAGAACAAGTTTATCAGACAAATAAACCTATTTCCACAGTCTTTATCGTGATGAACCAGGGCAAAAAACCGTCATTAGGGGCGGCGGTTGCCATCTCTGGATACGGCGGAAATGGGTCCGCGAAGCCCGCGGCGGCCGGTTCCGCGATTGTCTGGCCCAGGCTTTTCTGCTACTCTGAATTTTGCTTTTTACCCGCGGTAACTGGAGGTTTTAGTCTATTGCACGGAGTTCTCGGCTCCTGCAGACTCCCGGCATCACATCGCGATTATCAAAGAGGCTGGTTCCCTTTGTCTGAGGCATCTTCGGACCAAAACGGAATATCCGCGGACCCCACCGCCGCCAATAACGGCGGTTATGGTGTGGCGATCGATGTGGGTACTTCGAGCATCTGGTCGCGGCTGGTTCGGCTCGAAGATGACCAGGTGCTGGACACGCTGGTGGTAGCCAACCCCCAGCAGCAGCATGGCGCTGATATAACCAGCCGCCTGGGTTCAGCGGCCAGCGACGCCGGCATCAGGGCAGCGCTCCACGCCGAAGTCATCGACACCATGAACACCTCCATCGGGCGACTGTGCGCCGACGCCGGTATAGCGGTCGGCGAGGTTAAGGAGATAGTCGCCGTAGGCAATTCTGCCATGTACGCTTTCATGCTGGATGTCGACCCGGCGCCTCTGTGCGGCACTCCCTTCAACCTTAAGGGAGCCGAGGATTATTTCGGTCCCGCGAAAGCGTTCGGTGTGAACCCACCGGAGGCCAGGCTGTTCATCCCCAAGCCGATCTTCGGGTTCGTCGGCGCCGATGCCCTTGCCGATATCCTGCTGGTGGACATGGCCGGCAGCTCCGAGATCGAGCTTATCGTCGACGTTGGCACCAACTGTGAGATGGCGCTGGGAAACCGGGATAAGATCCTGGTCGCGTCGAGCCCGGCGGGACCGGCCTATGAGGACTCGCACATGTCCTTTGGTCTCTCCGCTACCGAGGGAGCGATCTACCAGGCCAGGCTGGACGGAGAACGGTTCGAATATTCGGTTGTCGGCGACGGTGAGCCAAAGGGTATCTGCGGCTCGGGCCTGATTGACATCATCGCCGAGATGAGGGCCAGCGGCTGGGTGGATGAGGGAGGCCGCCTGCTGCGCGAGGGGCCGATCGTGATCGCCGCCGGCGATAATCCCGTGACTGTAAGCCAGCATGACATACGTTCCTTCCAGCTGGTCAAGGCATCCGTACACGCGGCGATTTCGGTGCTGCAGAAAAAATTCGGCAGCGACGAGCTGGGCCGCATGCTGATCACAGGGACATTCGGCAGCTATATCAACCTGGACAACGCGCGGGTGCTGAAGATGTTCCCCGACTTGCCCAACGAGCGCATCGAGGTAGTGGTGGACGCGGCCTGCCAGGGCGCCGTCCTCATGCTTGGCGAAGCGCATCGCCGGTCGCTCGATGGTGTCCACGCGAAGATCCGGCATGTCGCCCTGCCGCTCAACAAGAACTTCCAGGATGAATTCATCCGCCTGATGGCGATTTAGCCTCTGCCGCTAACCATTTCTGGTTAGGGGCATTCCCTGATTTATCCACCACCGTTTCGTCACCACTCCGAGGTCACTTCCTGAATTGTGAGCCGGGCTTTTTTACGTATCCGGCAAATACCCTGACGACCCGCGATTCAAGACCCCTCCCTGATGCGATTCTCTAGGGGATTACCTTTAGACGAGGCCATTCAGAAGTAACCGTAATAGTTATAAAGACTAGTATTACCATATACCTAAATTAGGCTAATTAGCCAATGACATAGTGATTGAAAGGTAACAATCAATGTAGTACTTTTCCATGGATAAGACATTTTGCGGGGCGCGGCAATGGGGCACGCGTTCCGGATAAATCCAAGGGGGCAGCACCTGATGGCATGTTATGTCGCCAACCACGGCAGGCAAGACAGGACTGTCGTGAAATCATTTGCCGTATTCGGTGCGGCGATCGTCGTACTCGGCCTTCTATTCACTCTTGTTTTCCAGGGTGAAGCCCTCGCCCAGACGGCTCCCATCCTCTCAATCAGCGATAATGCCACAGGCGGTGACTGCCCGGTCATCGGAACCTGGAACCCAACCGCAAAGACATGCACTCTCACAAGCGATCCCAATTTCCGGATCCTGATAATAAGCGACAACATCACTCTTGACGGTAACGGCCATTCAATCACCGGCAACGGAGAAGATTTAGAGAACGACGCCATCACCGTCACCGGTCGCACCGGCGTAACCGTCAAAAACTTCATACTCCGGAATTTCAACTATGGCGTCCATCTTGTCAGTTCCCATGGCAACACCGTCACGAACAACGTCTCAAACGACAACAAGGCCGCCGGGATCTCGCTCAGCCATTCCACCGGCAACACGATCACCGGAAACACGATCAGCAACGAAACCGCCGACACCGGCATCTGTATCGGTTATGCCAGTTCCAGCAACCATCTCTCTGCCAACACGATCACCGACGCGGATCGCGGCATCTACCTTCACGACCTGAGCGACGGCAATAACATCATGGGGAACACGTTTAGCCGCAATCTCAATGCGCTCACGCTCTATGACTCAGACAGCAACAATTCGATCACAGGGAACGTCTTCACCGGGAACACCATGGCCATATACCTCCACAGGAGCAGTAACAGCAACATCCTTCGAGGCAATACGATCTCAGATAATAGCTACGGCCTTTACATGAGCGATGGAGCCAGTTTCAACCAGGTTTATCAGAACGCATTCATCAACAACGCCATCTTCCAGGTGAGCGTTAATGGAGGCAGCGGCAATTCTTTCAGCGTGGCTGAGCCTGATGGCGGCAACTACTGGAGCAGCTATGATTCAGCAGCCGAGGGTTGCGCCGATGTCGATGCCGACGGATACTGCGATTCCGCTTACGGAGCGAACGGTGTCATCGACAGCCTTGCCTGGGTCAGGAATGGCGGCTGGACCTGTACATCGCCCCTGCTTTCCCTAAGCCGGCCTGTGCCTTTCTGGGCTACATATGCGGATTACATGCAGCATCGCCTGTCCATCAGCTGGACGGTGAACAATGACGGCAACAACACTGTTTACGATGTGACGGTCAGCGGATGCATGAACACCAACGGGGTTATGGTTGAAACACCGCTGCCGTCATCCCTCGGCAACCTGGCCGGAGGAAATTCGACAAGCCTGACGCTGGCTTACTCGGTTCCAATGGGGGTAGGCACATTCAGGTCGGCCATCTTTTTGACCGCTAACGATCGATGCGAGGGCGCCTATGAGTACCCGGCGCCGCTGCCCACTGCCTGATCCGCGGCAAATGAATTCCTGCAGGGTCATTCATGGTGCCTCCCAGCCCCGCCGGGCTTGACAGTGTGTTGGCGGACGCATATGAAAACCGCTAATATGGAACTGCAGCACTGATTAATGAATCGTTCCAAATTGCGGTGATTCCAGCCGCTTCAAATAGATGGATCATAAGTGCCAGAACCGGAAACCGGTGACAAGACTCCCAGGGAAACCTGGAACCCCGAACAAAAAGAATCCCTCACTCCCCGCGTCAAACACGACCGCTGGGTGACGCCGCCTCCCGAAGGATGGGTCGATGGCTTCGGTGGCGGTTACAGTTCTGACGTAACCCCACCAGGCATATCACCGGAAGCGCCATCGCCGGTTCGGCCGCGAGAACCTCTTCGTTCGCAACCGGCAGCACAGCCTCAGGAGCGGGCCCCGATCTTCTCCGTTCGCAAGATCTTGCGCGACGTGGTTTTTCCCTTGCTCATCGCTTTTGTCGTCGCAATGTTCGCAAAGGCGACTGTCGCCAAGCCATACCAGATCCCTTCAGGCTCGATGCTGCCGACAATCCAGCTGCAGGATCGCATTCTGGCGAACCGGCTGGTCTATCGCCTGCATTCTGTTGAGAGGGGCGACGTCATCGTCTTCATGCCCCCGGCTATAGTCGATCAGTCGACACCATATGTAAAACGGGTAGTAGGGCTTCCCGGTGACAGGGTCGAGGTCATTCACGGAACAACCCTGGTCAATGGCGAGGAGCAGGTGGTTCCCACGGCCAGCACCCCGACTTATACCCGCCAGGCGGAAACGGTGCCGGACGGAATGCTCTTCGTCCTCGGAGACAACCGCAACGAAAGCTCCGACAGCCACATCTGGGGATACGTGCCCGTCGATAACGTGATCGGGCGGGCCGATATCGTCTACTGGCCGCCCAAGAACCTGCATCTGCTGGGCGACTGAGCCCCTTACCGTCTGTGGCTGGCGGCAGGAAAAAATCAATTTCACGGAGTAACGCCGGTCCTAGAGGCGCTACTTTATCTCAAAATAACGACCCACCCCGGAGCAATAAAACCACCCGCCTGCTGGGGATGCACATCCGCACCGCCAGCGGCCTGATTGCCGGCGCCCGGCACGCCCGGGAGATCGGCTGCACCACTTTCCAGATCATGTCCGGCAACCCATCAGCCTGGAATCCCGGTGAGCTGGACCCGGCCCAGGCAGCAGGTTTCACCGCCCTTCTGGATGAGACCGGGATGCGCCCGGTCTTCCTGCACGCCGGCTATCTGATCAACCTTTCCTGCCGCACCGGCCGCAACGCGCCTCTATATGCCAAATCAGTGACGCTGCTCAAAAAGACGATGGAGCGTGCCGCCGCACTATCGTGCGAGTATGTCGTCGTCCATCTGGGAAGCAGGCGCGGGACGAGCGCTGATGCGGCCCTGGCATCACTGGTGGATGGCATCTGCAGGCTCGGCGATGAAATCTGCGGTAAGGGTCCGGGCGTTCGGGCCGGACCGATGTTATTGATGGAAAACAGTGCCGGCGCCGGTGAGACTGTCGGTTCCACATTCGAAGAGCTTGCGGCGATTCTGGATGCTGCGAAGCAACGGGGAGTCCGGCTGCCGCTCGGCATCTGTCTGGACACGGCACATATGTGGGGAGCCGGTTACGACATGACCTCCGGCGCCGCCGCCCGAAGGATGGTCGACGAATTCGACCGCGTCGTCGGCGTCGAGCGGCTGCACCTCATTCATCTGAACGACTCTCCTCTGGAGCGTGGGGCAAAAAGGGACAAACACGAACATCTGGGCTGCGGCCTGATTCCGCTCAAAGGACTCGAAGCCATCGCCCGCCACCCGAAGCTGCGTTCCGTGGCCATGGTCATGGAAACGCCCGGTAAGACGGAACCCTCCGATGAAAAACGGATGGACGACTTGAGGGCGCTCGCCGGCCTCTAGCTTCAACTCTCCAGCGTCGGCGATGATGAGGGTTGCAATAATTGAAGCAGGGATCCTTCCGGGTTTACAGCCAGTCGGAGCTGAGAGGCAGACTATGGAGCCGTGCTATATGCGCGTCATAGCCGCGTTTGTTCCTGATATAAAGCGCCGACATCAGCGCGTTGGCGAGGCTGAACGCGCCCACCAGGGACGGCGCGAATGAGGCTGTGTCGAGCTGGCAGTAGAGATTGCGGTCGGCCAGTTTAGATACTTCGGAAAGCGTATTCTCGCTGATGCCCACAGAAACCGCGCCGCGCTCACGAGCGGTCTTGATCAACCGCAGCAGGAACTGGTGAGCCGTCCTGAAACCGATTGCGATCAGTACCGAGTCTTCGCCAAGGCCTGCCAGGCCGGCAACCTGTTCTTCGGAATTACCGGTCACGATGGTCACCGGCAGGCCCATGATCTTCAGGTAATAACACAGGTACCCGGCCACCATGGCCGCTTCGAACATCCCGGCCACGTAGATCATGTCCGCATTTTCCAGGAGCTCGATCGTCTGCAGGAAATCGTCGGCCCTGTTCTTCTTCATGGTCTCTTCAAGGATACCCATGTCGACGCGCAGAGCTCGGCCGGAGAAATCGTCGTCCACCGGGAATGCCATCTGGCTCTCGGTGCGGGCGCCCGGAGCCGTCGCCATCAGACGATGCTCCTCCCAGGCAGCTCTCATCATCTCGGGAAACCCGGTGAAGCCGAGGAACTGGGCGAAACGCACGACCGTGGAACTGGTGGTAGCGGTGTGTCGGGCGAGGTCCTGGGCTGTGAGCACAGGCGCTTCGGAGAGGTGGTCGATCAGGTAGCGGGCAATGGACTTGCGCGCCTTTGAATAACTTTCGAAGTCATCCTGAAGGGAACGCAGCAGACTGCCATTCGTAGCTCGGTTATTTTGCCGCGCCTCCATGGTTAGGCAAGGTTACAACAGCGGGAAATAAGTTGCAATTAGCAGGAAATGCAACCGGCCGCCAGAGTCGGCGGCCGGTGTTCAGTCAGATATTGTGTGTTCGCGCAAGCCTGCCGGATTATACATCCGGTCTTAGCACATCCCCACATCCTGCTCCTTCTGGAGCTTCTTGCCTTCGGTCTGCAGCGACGGCGCCACCATGACTTCGGCTTTCTGGAAGGCCTGGATGTTCTCATAGCCACAGGTCGCCATCGAGGTCTTCAGGGCGCCGAACAGGTTGAGGGTGCCATCGTTCTCACGGGCCGGCCCCACGAGGATCTCCTCGAGGCTCGCGACCTGGTTGGTCTTGACCCGGGTGCCGCGAGGCAGCTGTGGGTGGAAGGTCGCCATGCCCCAGTGATAGCCGCGGCCCGGGGCCTCGGTGGCCGACGCCAGCGGCGAGCCGATCATGACGGCGTCGGCGCCCAGCGCGATGGCCTTGCTCACGTCGCCGCCGGTGCGCATGCCGCCGTCGGCGATGACCTGGACATAGTCGCCAGTGTCGAGCAGATGCTGGATCCGCGCAGCCGCCGCGTCAGCGATGGCCGTGGCCTGCGGCACTCCGATACCCAGAACGCCGCGGGTTGTGCAGGCGGCGCCGGGGCCTACGCCCACAAGCACACCGAAGGCACCGGTGCGCATCAGGTGCAAAGCTGTTGTGTACGAGGCGCAGCCGCCGACGATGACGGGAATCGGCACCTCGGCGATGAACTTCTTCAGGTTAAGCGGCTCGACGATGGAGCTTACATGCTCGGCGCTGACCACGGTTCCCTGGATGATCAGCACGTCGAGGCCGGCATCCATGACGGTCTTGTAATACTGTTTGACTTTCTGGGGGGTGAGCGAAGCGGCCGCCAGTACGCCCTGGTCCTTGATCTCCTTGATCCTCCGGGCGATCAGCTCTTCCTTGACCGGCTCCTGGTAGATCTCCTGTAACCCGGCGGTTGCCTCGCGCGCCGTCAGTTTGGAGATCTTCTCCAGCTGCTCGTCAGCATTCTCGAAGCGCGTCTGGATGCCTTCGAGGTTCAGGACCGCAAGCCCGCCGATCTTGCCCATGGCGCCCGCGAATTTTGTATCGACTACACCATCCATGGCCGAGGCCAGGCAGGGGAGTTCCAGTTTATGCTTGCCGATGGACCAGGTGATGTCGACATCCTCGACGTCGCGGGTCCGGCGGCTGGGGACGATCGCTATGTCGTCCAGTCCGTAAGCTCTTCTGCCTTTTTTGCCTCGTCCGATCTCGACTTCCATGAACCCTCCGGGGGAGCTGAATTTATCTGGAAAACACGCGCCCTCGGCCCATTTCTGAGCTTCAGGTTACGGGGATGCTACACCCTGCAATTCCACTTTTCAACCCGGGCGGCGCGTCCCGGCACTAATAGGCGAATCGCATTACGCATAGCATCCGGCCGCCGTTCGCCCAGAGGCGGTATCGCCGGCGGCGATGCGCATCAAACCCTCGAATTTGTAAGCCCCCCGGCAGTTGGATAAGATGTTTGCACGCAATTTACGGAGGTTTTTACCAATATGAGCGAGATGAAGATAGGAACAATGACAGTCAAGGCGGGGCTTGCCGAGATGCTCAAGGGCGGCGTGATCATGGATGTCACCGACGCCGAGCAGGCGAAGATCGCGGAAGAAGCAGGCGCCTGCGCCGTCATGGCGCTGGAACGGGTGCCGTCGGACATCCGTGCTGATGGCGGTGTCGCACGCATGTCTGACCCCGGCATGATCAAGCAGATCCAGGCAGCTGTCACCATCCCGGTGATGGCCAAGGCACGCATCGGCCACTTCGTCGAGGCGCAGATCCTGCAGTCGCTTGAAGTCGATTACATCGACGAGAGCGAAGTGCTTACCCCGGCCGACGAAGCCAACCATATCAACAAGCTGAAATTCACGATACCGTTCGTCTGCGGAGCCATAAACCTTGGAGAGGCGCTCAGGCGCATCTCGGAAGGCGCGGCCATGATCCGCACCAAGGGCGAAGCCGGAACCGGCAACGTGGTCGAAGCGGTGCGGCATATGCGCACCATCACTGGCGAGATCAGGCAGCTCAGCAGCATGGATGAGGATGAGCTGTTCAAGGCGGCCAAGGAACTGCGCTCACCATATGAGCTGGTCAAGTGGGTGGCGGAGAACGGCAAGCTGCCCGTGGTCAACTTCTCAGCCGGCGGACTGGCAACCCCTGCCGACGCCGCCATGATGATGCAGCTCGGGGCGGAGGGCGTCTTTGTGGGCTCCGGTATCTTCAAGAGCGAGGACCCGGCCGGCCGTGGCAAGGCGATCGTCGAGGCGACCACACACTATAACGACCCCGAAGTGCTGGCGCGCGTCTCGACCGGCCTGAAGAAAGCCATGATCGGCATGGAGATCAAGGAGATCGGCGAGGAGAACCTGCTTCAGAACCGCGGCTGGTGACTTTCCGAAAATCGATTGTCCAAGGCGGCCTTCCGGCCGCCTTTTTTTGAGATAATACGGCTGATGAGCGCTGAGCACGAAAAACACATCATCGGTATCCTCGCCCTTCAGGGAGCTTTTCGCGAGCATGCCGCCGCCATCGAACTATGTGGCGCAACGGCCAGAAAAGTCCGCCGCCGCCGTGACCTGGCCGGCATCGACGCCCTGATCATACCCGGAGGCGAGAGCACCACCATCGGCAAACTGATGGTCAGCTACCACTTGCTGGACGAGATAAGGGGCCTCGGTGCTGCGAGGCTGCCGATCTTCGGCACCTGCGCTGGCATGGTGATGCTGGCGAGCGAAGTGGTGGAGGGAGACCAGCCGCTGCTCGGCATCATGGATATCACCGTGCGCCGCAACGCCTTCGGCCGCCAGGTAAAAAGCTTCGAGGCGGACCTGGATATCCCAGCGCTGGCAGAGGCTTCAGCCGAGCCCTTCCACGGAATCTTCATCCGCGCCCCCTGGATCGAATCTGTTGGGGAGGGCGTCGAGATACTGGCCGAACACGGAGGCCATGCCGTCGCCGCGCGTGAAGGTAATATGCTGGTTACAGCGTTCCACCCCGAGCTCACGGA
>JAUSDE010000009.1 GCA_030650885.1 Thermoleophilia bacterium | reverse complement strand
CGCCCCCCCTGCTTTTTCTATTCCTGATTCTATTCCCTGAATCTCATGCCGCATTGTTTCCGCTGGATCTTGAATAATGCGGGCAGGCCTCAATTCCTGAAACGCGAATTTTGTTAGAATCAGCGAAACATCCAGGGAGGGCATCGCCATGGCGGAAAACTACGACGTAATCATAATCGGAGCGGGACCGGCGGGTCTTACAGCCGGTCTCTACACGGGCCGCGCACGGCTCAGGACTCTCATCCTGGAGAAGGCTACCGCCGGTGGCCAGGCGGCCACTACAGACATGATCGAGAACTATCCAGGCTTTCCCGATGGGGTCGGCGGTTTCCAGCTCACGGAGCTGATGAAACAGCAGGCGCTTGAGTTCGGCGCCGAGATCCGCGAGATCACGCCCGTATCGACCATCGAGGTCGAGGGTGATGAACGGGTGATCAAGACCGAGGACGAGAGCTTCAGGGCAAAGGCGGTCATCATCGCCAGCGGTACCGAACCAAAAATGCTCGGCATACCCGGCGAGGACGAACTGCGCGGGCGCGGCGTCTCCTACTGCGCCACCTGCGACGGGGCCTTCTACCGCGACAAGGTCGTGGCCGTCATCGGCGGCGGCAACGCCGCCGTGGAAGAGGCGATCTTCCTCACCAGGTTCGCCAGCAAGGTCTACATCGTGCACCGCCGTGACGAACTGCGCGCGGACAAGATCGTCCAGGAACGTGCTCTCGCCAACAACAAGATAGAAGTCATCTGGGATTCCCATCTGAAGAAAGTGCTCGGCACCGGCAAAGTCGAGGAGATCGTAGTCGAGAACAGAAACACCTCCGAAAGGACCAGCTATGCTGTCGACGGTGTTTTCTTCTACATCGGCACAGTGCCCAACACAGTCTTCTGCGAGAGCGCGGTCGACATGGACACACGCGATTTTATCGTCACCGACGAGCGGCTGCAGACCAGCGTGCCGGGAATATTCGCCGCCGGCGACTGCCGCGCCAATCTGCTCAAACAGGTGGCCGTGGCTGTAGGCGAAGGGGCATTGGCGGCAGTGGAAGCGGAGAGGTATATCGAGGAAGTATAAACAGGTCCGATTATGTATCCGCCGGCTGCATCGTTCCGGTTGAAGATGGTTACAAATCCTTCCTGCTGGGCTATAATATCGCCCAATGTTCAATCAGCGGTTTCCGCTTCTCCACTTATTAAGGAGGAAGAGTGAGCGACAAGGTTTCCGAAGTCACAGATGAAAGTTTCAAGGCTGATGTCCTCGAGGCAGCCAGCCCGGTCCTGGTTGATTTCTGGGCTCCCTGGTGCGGCCCCTGCCGGACGATGGCGCCGATACTGGATGAGATCGCCGAGGAGTACGACGGCAAGGTCAAGGTCATGAAGCTCAACGTTGATAACAACCAGGTGACCGCCAGCAACTACGACGTACTGAGCATTCCGACGATGTTCCTGTTCGAAGCCGGAGAGGTCAAGAAGAAACTCATCGGCGCGCTGCCGAAGAAGAAGCTGATGGAAGAGCTGGCTCCCTGGCTTGGCGCCTGATGCCCTTCGTCGAGGTGAAACTTTACGAGGGGCGCACGCGGGAGCAGAAGGAAGCTCTCGTCGACAGGATCACCGAGGCTTTCGTGGAGATCGCCGGCACGCCTAAAGAGCATGTCTGGATAGTATTCCGCGACGTGCCGAAGGACCAGTGGGCGATGAACGGCGAACTGCAGGGCTGACCCGCTTCCCCCTCAGCCTACTCATAAGCCTCACTCATATCCAGGTGCAGGATGCCTTTACGGATGGCGTAATGCACCAGCTCGGCCCGCCTGTGCAGATTGAGTTTCTCCATGATGTTGGCCTTGTGGGTCTCCACTGTCTTGACGCTGATGAAAAGCGGCTTGGCGATCTCACGGCAGGTATATCCCTCGGCCACCAGCTTGAGTACCTCTCTCTCCCGATTGGTCAGCGAGTCGCAATTATTGGCTTTCTGATGCGCGCGTTTTAGCCGCTCCATTGAATTCTCAACCACCAGCCTGGTGATAGGCGGATAGAGGAAATAATCTCCGCGGGCCACAACGTGGATGGCGTTGATCAGATCCGTATCGGCGGCTTCTTTCAACAGATAGCCTGAAGCTCCGGCCTCGAACGCCTGGAAGAGGTACTCTTCGTTGTCGTGTACTGTCAGAACCAGCACTCTGACGTCTTCGCTCCACTCCCTGATCTGCCTGGTGGCGTCGAGTCCGTTCATGACGGGCATGCCGATATCCATCACTACGACGTCCGGCAGCAGTTCCTTGACCTTGCGCACAGCCTCGTGGCCGTTTTCCGCTTCACCCACGACTTCGATGTCGCTCACCTCGCGAAGCAGGCGAATGATCCCTGATCTGAGTAACCCATGATCGTCGGCTAAAAGTATCCTTGTCTTGCTCACCGGATTCCCTCCCTTCGATACTTTCGATTAGCTATCGAGGGCCGGAAGGCTCCCGGCCCTCGATAGCCGGCTCAAACCATTCATCTCATGCGATGATCCAGAAGCGATATCCATAGACTGCTGTCAGGAACCGCTCTTGACGCATCTGCCGCCCCGCCAGATCACGTATGATGTCACGCCGGTCGCGGCCGCGAGCAGGCCGAAGATCAGGGTGTCCGTGATCGGTGAGAAGATGAAACCTACGATCGTCAGCATTACGAGCGCTGCCAGGACCACTCCTGCTAACACCGACGCCAGTCCGAATGCTGCCTTCTCCACTGTCGACAGGTTGCTGGCCTCCTTGGCCTCGCTCTTTGCCTCGTCCCGTGCTGCCTCCCTGAACCTGATGTTCTCCGCTGTTGTCGTGATGCCATCTTCCATTTTGCTGCCCCCTTTCTGTTTGAACTTCTTTTTTCTATATTTACAGCCGTTGCCGGCCTTGACTCCGTTGTCTTGCCGGCGGTTGCCGGCCCTCTGCCGCTAACCGTTGCCGGCCGGTTCTCCCTCTTCGCCGTTCTCAGCCTGGAGCTGCGCTTCCAGGCTCTCGCCCTCGAGCCCGGTCTCTTTCTCCAGCCCCGTCACGCCTATATGGCACCGGGCGCACTGGGTGTCGGATGCGAATGCTGCTTCGTGTTCGCCGGAGTGGCAGGAGCCACAATACTTGCCGTCAGCCAGGCCCTTCATGTTGAAGTCGGGCTTGCTCTGAACGGACTTGGCCTGCATCTGGAAGAGGCCACTGTGGCAGGTGCTGCACTTGTATTCGAGTTCCACGGCATGGGTCTTATGGCTGAACGCCACAGTCTCGACCGGCCTCGTGTAGAGGATGTCCGCGGGGACCCCGTACTGGTCGCTACTGGCGGCGGCGGTCTCCTCGTACTGGGCGCCGCTGGCGACGTTGAGCTCCTCAACATAGCCCGGGTTGCTGTAGAGCACGAATCCCATGGCCAGAGAAACGATCAATGCTGACAGGAATATGAGTTTTGTGTTCATCGCTACACCCTAGCCTTTCGTGTAGAAGACATAGGGTTTCGTGCCGCTCTCAGGCCGCAGAACCCAGACTGCCTTATCGATGTCATGCACCTGCTTGTAAATCTCGCTCTTCGGGTCTGAGAGGTCTCCGAATACGCGGACTCCTGCCGGGCAGGCCGCGGCGCAGGCGGTGAGAGTCTCTCCCTGGCTCAGCCGTGTGTCATAGCAGAAGTTGCACTTGTCGACTGCTTTCTTCTCTTCGTCGTAATAGCGGGCGTTGTAGGGACAGGCTGACATGCAGGTCTTGCAGCCGATGCATTTCTGCTTGTCGATCATGATGATGCCGTTCACCGGGTCCTTATATGTTGCTTTAGTCGGGCAGGCCCTCACACAGGCCGGATTGTTGCACTGGTTGCAGAGCACCGGGATGAATTCGATCTGGCGGCCGACGCTCTCCGGATGATCCTTCTTGAGGACCTTGGTGCGGTATCCGTATTCGGGAACATGATTAGTCTTCGCGCACGCTTTCATGCAGCGCTCACAGTCGATGCAGTTGTCCTGATGGATGAGCATGCTGTAGTGAGGCTTGTACGGGTATTTCTCCGCGTAATCCTCGCTTGAGGCGAATACCTGGTCTGCAACCGAGGCTGCTGAAAGAAGCGTTCCTGCGGCGAATACTCCGGTTATGGCCAGGCCGAGCTTGAGGAAGTCGCGCCTCTCCATCTCAGATACACTCTTGCCCTCAGGCTTGTCCTGATCCGGTCCATTCTTTCCTGGTGTTTCCGGTATCTGGTTCATTCTCATCCCTCCCTTCAGTGAGCTTCGCTTTTATGTCCGTGAAAGGCCTTTTCTCCCAGAAGGAAGACCAGGCCGGCCAATCCGATGCCGCCCAGGACCACCAGGATCTCGTGGGGGCTGGGCATGTAGCTAAGGAGACCCGGATATTCGCTGACTCCCATCTCGAACTGCACCGGGACCACCTGGCCGACTACGACCAGGTCGTAGCGCATGAAGAAGATGCCAAAGATCATCATCATCGAAGCCACGACCATGAGCGAGATGTTCGTGCCGCGTGACTTGAGCAGGAGCATCAGCGGGATTATCATGCCGACTCCCAGCTCCAGGACCCAGAAATTAAAGGCGTATGGGCCGGTCAGGAGCGAATCGAGAGCCATCTTCTTGCCCTCGCCGCCGGCGAAGCCGATGATGAATTTCCAGGCGGTGAAGAAGAGGATGACCGAGATCAGCAGGATGCCGATCCTGGTCGTGACTTCCAGCGCCTTCCTCGTCGGCTGGTCTATCGGCTCGCCGTTGATCTTGCTGGCGATCCAGGTGAAGAAGATGATCGCCGCGGCGCCTGACATCATGGCGGAGGAGATGAAGTAGATGGGCATGAAAGGCCCATACCAGAACTCGCGGCCGTCCAGTGTGCCGAAGACGGCTCCGAGGTTACTGTGGGCCGCTACACCGGCGATGACGCCGCAGAACCCGGCGATGGTCGCGATCTTGTAATTACCTTTGACCAGGAGGTAGAACTCGACCACCATGAACATCATGTAGGAACCGTACAGGGTTCCCATCCACCAGATGCTGGAGGTGAGGTTCGGCGAGATGACATTATAGATGGCCATCCGGAAGGGGTTCTCGATCTCGAAGAAGATCACGTAAAAGCCCGCCACGATGGTTGCCACTGCCAGGAACACCGAGCGCTTGGCGATCGGCGCCAGGCTCTTGACGCCGAACACGTGGCCGATCGAAGATACCAGGCAGAGCCCGGTCGAAGTCACCACGAAAAATACATATGTTGAGATCAGGATCCCCCACGGCACTTCGCGGTAGGCTCCATAAGCTTCCAGTGAGCCGATGAGTTTGGCATGTATGCCGGCGGCGGTGCCGGCCAGCACCAGGAGGAACATGAACGATACCGCGATCCAGTAAGCTCTGTCCCTGATTCCCTGAACCACCTCCGTCGACCCCGCACCTATGAACGGTGCTTCAGCTGCTTCGGTGGAAACACTATCAGCCATGACGCCTCCCTCTCTCGGTTGAAAATTTTTGCCTTTGCGCTTGACCTGCCGCTACTGGCTTGCTGTTTGATCTATTTTTCCCCTTTTCGCGTGCAAGGTAGAATCGGGAGAAACTACCAAAGGAATGGGGTAAAGTCTTTAGGAGGCATGGGGGTTTTCATCCCCTCGACAGGGTAAAAACCTGATACCCTGACAGGGTATTTCACCGAGACAACTCCTGATAATTTTTCAGGCTGTGGCAGGGCGATACAAAGGTGAGCTCAACA
>JAUSDE010000143.1 GCA_030650885.1 Thermoleophilia bacterium | reverse complement strand
AGTCGGCTCGGCATCCGCTGACGCACTCCCGGGCCGGCTTGCACTGCCTTCAATATGGACTTCCGGCAGCCACTGCAACCAGCGTGGCAGGTACCAGTTCCAGTCGCCCAGCAATTTCATGGACGCAGGAACCAGGACGCTTCGCACGATGGTGGCATCCAGCAGCACAGACACGGCCAGGCCGAAGCCCATCTGCTGGAACATCACCAGCTGCCCGCTGGCAAAACCGCCGAACACAGCCACCATTATGAGCGCCGCACCAGTGATGATCCGCCCGGTCGACCTCAGCCCTGCAGCCACCGAAGCGCTGTTGTCGCCAGTAAGTA
Organism: Thermoleophilia bacterium; assembly: GCA_030650885.1. Taxonomy (GTDB): domain Bacteria; phylum Actinomycetota; class Thermoleophilia; order BMS3ABIN01; family BMS3ABIN01; genus JACRMB01. Next base: position 5,250 of record JAUSDE010000143.1, on the reverse strand, counting down.
CATAGTTCTCCCGTATACGCCCCAGCAGGAAAACGTGGTAATCCATGGATAGTCCGAACAGCACCGAGAACAGGAATATCGGCACCCAGGCTTCGATGACGGGTACCTGCTGGAAGCCCAGGACGCCAGCTCCGATACCTTCCTGGAAGACCAGAACGATGAGCCCGTAGGCGGCTCCCACCGAGAGCAGGTTCATGATGATGGCCTTCAGCGGCACAACCAGCGAATGAAAGACCACGGTCAACAGCACAAAGCTCAGCCCCAACACGAATATCAGGACGATGGGGCGGTAGTCATCGGTCATGTTGAAATAGTCGAGGTTCATGGCTGAGGCGCCCGTGACTTTCACATTCGCACCCGCATCCGGGAATACCCGGGGAATATAGTCCTGGCGAAGCCGTGTGACAGCGCCGGTCGCCTGATCGCTTTCAGGTGAACCCGATACCGGGACCGACAACACTGCAAGGTCGCCGCTCTCGTTGGTTTGCAGCTGGCCTGTGCCGTAGAAGGCCTCATCGCCTTTCAGCTCCTCCTGTAAGGTGGCGAAAGCACCCTGCACGGCCGGTGAGTTAACATCACCGTCGACCACGATCTCAACAGGAGAGACCAGCCCGAATGAGAATTCCCTGTCTAGGATCTCGAAGCCCCTGCGGGATTCGAATTCTTCCGGAAGAGCTTTTATGCCATTGCCGCCGGTCTCGATCTGGAAGTAGAAAAGTGCGGGAAGGAGCAGCAGACCCACAGCCAGTACGGCGCTGATAACCGGCCGGCCCATCACCTTGCGGGTGACCCAGTTCCAGAAACGTCCCTGCTCGCCTCCACGCCCGGTCTGGTAGCTGTGGATGAACGGCACCCTCAAGCTGTTGATCTTCTGTCCCATCAGCCCCAGAACCGCCGGCAGCAGGGTCAGGGCAGCAAGCACGGATACGGCCACGACGAAGATCGCGCCGGCGCCCAGGCTGTAAAAGATGCTCATGGGCACGATCAGCAGACCAGCCAGCGCCAGGATAACAGTCATGCCGCTGAACAGTACCGCCCGGCTGGCCGTTGAACCTGCGATCTCAATGGCCTCGAATTTGTCCCGCCCGGCAAGGAGCTCCTCACGAAAACGGGACACGACGAAAAGTGAGTAATCGATACCTACCGCCATGCCCATCATCGTAATCATGTTGACTACGAAGAAGCTCATCTCGAACTGCTGCCCGACCAGCGCCGTGATGCCGATGGCGATGACTATAGAGAAACCGGCCAGTATGAGCGGCAACCCGGCGGCTACCAGGGTGCCGAAGACCACTACCAGTATGATCATGGCCACCGGAATGCCGAACAGCTCCGCTTTCTGCAGATCGCTCTCGGATAGCTTATTGGACTCATCGTTGCTGCTGGCCGTGCCGGTAGTGATGATATCGAAACCGCTGCGTTCGGCGGCTGCACCCGCCACCTCGTGGATCCTGCCCACGTTCTTGTTTGCCTCGTCGATCGTGCCAGCCATAACAAGCGGCAATACGGTCGTATGGCGGTCCTTTGAGACCAGGGATTCGTCGCGTGACTGATAAAAATAGGTGCCGCCCTCCACCACATCGCCTCCCAGCGCGATCAGATCCAGCGCCAGCAGGTCGACCTGCGTCTTGAACGCCGAGTCGTCGACCGTGGAGTCCTTCGAAGTCACGATGACGATCTCCTTGATCTTTTCCGGGCCCCGCAGTCGCTCCGACAGCAGGGTAATTCCCTGTTGTGATTCCGTCGGACTGGTGAATTTCATCTCCGTAGTCAGTGCGCTGCCAAGAAACATCGCCGCGGAAACAATCGCAGTTGCGAGCACGACGAACCAGACGCTGATCGTCAGCCATGGATGGCGGGCGCAGCTAACTGCTAATTTTCCAGTAGACAGTTTCATGTTACTCACACTCCTTGGCCTGATCTTTGGTTTCTTATGTCTGATCTTCATTTACAGACATCTGATCTTCGTCCTCATAAAATGTTGCGAACATGCCATCGACCAGAGCCCGTATGCCGAGGTCGAATTCATCCACCGTACCCAGAGCTCCGACACTTGCCATGACCTCGTTCATGCGTGGAAACTCCTCCACCGGCAAGAGTTGCTGCAGCGATTCGGTTGGTGCACAGCCATGGCAGGCGGCAGCCTCCTCGGCGAAGATCTGGTGGACTTCAAAAAGTACGAAGCCCCTGACAAAGCGACCGAATATATTGACGGCGGCCAGGGCGCGATGCGGCGAAAAACCGGCCCCAAGAAAGATGTCCATGAGGTATTCAACCGGCCTGAAGGATTCACGGGTATTGAGATTGTTGATGGCGATCACCTGCACTGCCTGGGGATGCGCCATCATGACATCTCGGTAGATGTGGGCTGCCAGTACAATGCGCTCGGACGCTGGCAGCGATGGGTCGTCGAGGGACAGATCGATCTCGCCCATAACCGCCTCGATCAAACCGTCCAGTAACGCTGATTTGTTGGGAATGTGATAGTAGATCGCCATTGGGTCGACCTTGAGAACAGAGCCCAGATGCCGCATTGAAAGGGCTTCCAGGCCCTCCTCGTCGACTATCTCCAGGGCGGCGGCGATGATCGCTTCGCGGGTAAGACCCGGACGGGATTTGCCTCTTTCCTCTGAAACCATCTTTCTGGGAGGTGTCATTTTGCCTCTTTTCCTTAATTACAGCGGACTTTGATGCATCAAAATCAATCCTACACTGTAGGAATTTCCTACGGTGTAGAAAGATTAATCTACGATGTAGAATAAGTCAAGGGGCAAATACGATCTATTTGAAAAAAATCCGCCCCCGGTATGGGAGCGGATTCTCGCGCGATTTCAAATCATTTATGCTTTAGATTCATTACCAGTATGATTGCAGCGATTCTTCGTGGATCTCGTACACAAGCGGCTCAGTGGCCGAAGAATCCCCGGCCGGCGGAATCAGGATACAGGAACAGGGTAATGCCCCGGCTCTGGCAGAATTCTTTCACTTCACCGTCGCGGATCGAACCGCTGGTAGCCACAATCGCCTTGACGCCGGCATCCGCCAGCTCGGTGGGCCCGTCGACGAAGGGAAAGAAGCTGTCGCTGTAGGCAACCGAGGCGCTGGTGTCATGGCCGGCATCCCTGGCCCGCATAACAGCCAGCTTGCAGCCGCCGACGCGGTCCTGCTGGCCGACGCCGTTTCCGAGCAGCATGCCATCCCGCACGATAGTCACCGTATTGCTGTTCGAGGTCGAACCGATAGCCCAGGCAAGAATCATGTCGCTGACCTGGCCGGAGCTCGCCTCGGCGGTCCTCTCCACCGCATCGGATTTCAGTTCAGGCACGAATGTGTAGTTGGGCTGAGCCAGAAAGCCGCCGCGGACATAGCGGAAACGCATTGCGCTGTCCAGCGAATCCCTGTCCATGTTTTCGAGGGCCGGGTTAGCCAGCAGCCGGCATTTGTCACCCTTGCGCTCCAGCATCTCCATGGCTCCGGCGGTAAAGCCCGGAGCGACGATGCCGTCCAGCAGCCGCCGGCCGCCCGCGTCCATCTTGTGAGTCATCAGGACTTCGGCGATGGCCTCGTCCACCTGGAAGTTGAGCAGGACAAGGCCGCCGAAGACGGCGCGCAGATCTCCTTCGAGAGCCGCCATGACGACCTTCGCCGTGTCGTCGCCCGCCGCCCCGCCGCAGGCATTTCCATGTTTGCATGCAACCGCTATCCTCGGGACCCCGCCGCTGTTCACAGCGAAACCGGCGGCGATGTGTGTGGCGGTCTGCAGCAGGCGGTCCAGGTCGCAAAGATTGTTATAACTGGGGGCCGTCCCCTGGAGCACCTCGAACCGGTCGAGCGCCAGGGAGTCGCCGGTGCTGCCGCTATATAACGCCGCGGGCGTCTGGTAGCCATTTTCTCCATATTTGCATTCGATGCTCGGCTCACCGCTGATGAAATCAGATGTGGTCATATCGTTTCTCCTCTTGATTAAGTTCCTGAAGCCACGATTATACTACGGGTTCTTTTAACCGGGGAAACCGGAGTCAGGATGCAACCGACTGTGGGCGAACCGAATCGCCGGCGGGGCCTGCTGCAGGCACAACATCCTGCCATTTATGCCCGCTACTGGCGGACCCGCATCACGAGATTGACCCCCAGGCTTACAAAAGGGGTCGCGATCGCAAGAATCAGAAAAAGAGCCGCCACATTGGCGAGGCTTGTGTGCATGTATTCGTAAGCCAGCCGGCTGTAATCCATCTCCATGCCACCCTTGGCGTATTCATATTCGAAGCGGAATGAGTTACTGGTGACCAGGCTGTAGTTGAAAACGATGTTCTGGATCACAACGAGAAAGCCAATGAAGGCATAGACCGGACGCTCGGCGCTCTGAAGGATCGAGCTGCCGCTGGCGGCGCGGTAGATGAAGATGCCCGCGATGATCAGTTCAGTACCATGCCCCAGCCCGATTATCAGAACCTCATGCCAGAATGTGATAGCGAGCATCGCGTATACCCCTGCGGCAGCCGCGACCAGGGCCAGCATCACCCGGCTCCGCCTCACCATGTAGCCCAGAACAGCAAAGAGCAAAAAAACCACGCCGTTCAGAAACAGGAAACGGCTCTGGTGAAGCGTTACTCCTCCCCCATAATAGAAATCGAAGGAGGGGATGGAAGGATAGCCGAACAGCCAGCCGGCGAGCGCATGCCCCATCTCGTGCACCAGGATCGAGAAGAAACTGAAGATGTACTGCAGGAAGGGGATCAACGATACGAACAGGGCTCCCGCGAATCCGCCCGCGAGTGCGATCCAGCCTTTGGCGCTGACGCCGAGCAGTATATCGGGTTCGGATGGCCGGTCGAGCTCCATTGTGGATTACGCGTTCCTTTCAAGTAACAGGACTGCGACTTGCGACGTGTGTATCCCTGCGGGTATCGGCAGCGCGGCTGTATCCCGAAACGCCTATGAGGTTTCCAGGGAGCAGCAGCATTCCCCGACTATATACAGCTGTGATTGACCTGGTCTATCCGGGGTAAAAATAATTAAGGCACGAATCAGTGCTGAGCGGGGACAATCGATAACTCAGCGGAGGAATTACAATGACAGCAAGAATGCCGGCGCTGTTCATCGGGCATGGCAGCCCCATGAACGGGATAGAGGATAACACGTATTCATCGGCATGGAAGCAGCTTGGAGCTGCCCTGCCAAGGCCCGATGCGGTGCTTTGTGTGTCTGCGCACTGGCTGACCCGCGGTGCGTTCGTACATACTGCCGAGC
>JAUSDE010000142.1 GCA_030650885.1 Thermoleophilia bacterium | reverse complement strand
CCTGCTGCTGGGGCTGGTGCTGTTGCTGATGCTGATCTCCCCGGGAAGGGAAAAAACCGCCGGCGAAATCATCGCACCGGATTCGCCGCGCCGGGCCGCCTAGAAATATGCGTCACCGTACCGCTTAATCAGATTCGATCTGCAGGCCCCGGATGCCGGTCGCCCGGCCTTCATCATTCGCGCTCACCAGTACTCCCTCGATCCAGACGTCATCCTCGGCTACCTCAAACCTCACCGGCATCTGGGTCAGAAACCTCTGGATGATGATCTGCTTCTTGACTCCTATAACCGAATTTCGTGGCCCGGTCATGCCGGCGTCGGTGATGTACGCCGTGCCTTTCGGCAACACTTTTGCGTCCGCTGTCTGCACGTGAGTATGGGTCCCGATCACGGCGGTCACCCGGCCGTCGAGGTAATGGCCCATAGCCACCTTCTCGCTGGTGGCCTCGGCATGAAAATCGAGGAATATATATCTGACTTCTTCCGGTAACTCGGCAAGCACCTGATCTATCACCTGAAAAGCGCCCAGGGGCGCCCCGATGTAAAGGTTGCCGGAAAGGTTGACGACCGCGACAGCGTTACCGTTCCGTTCGACGACGGTCCAGCCTCTTCCAGGATTCTCCGCGAGATAGTTTGCCGGCCGGATTATCCGGTCGGAACGGTTCAGGAACGGTATGACTTCCTTCTGCCGCCAGACGTGGTTGCCGGTGGTGATGACGTCGACGCCTCCCGCGAGAAGCTTTTCAGCTATCTTGGTGGTGATGCCGGCTCCGCTGGCTGTGTTCTCGCCGTTAGCGATGACAAAATCAGCGGAATATTCCTCGACCATCTGCGGCAGCTTTGCCAGAAGCGCTTCACGGCCCGGCTTTCCGAATATGTCGCTGATGAAGAGGATATTCATGATGCCGAGTATACCAGATGGCCGCATGGCTCCGCCCCGATGTTTGGCATACCTGACAGCGTCTTATATCATCAGGCATTGAGATGTCAGCCATACGACAATTGAACAGATGAAGGTACTGATAACAGGCGGCGCCGGTTATATCGGCAGCATTGTTGCCGAGGTGCTGCTGGAAGCCGGCGATGATGTCGTCGTTTATGACAACCTTTCGACGGGACACCGGAATGCGGTTCATCCGGAAGCAAGGTTCGTCGCTGGTGATGTGGGCGATGAAGAGCTTCTGGTGGCGACTCTCAGAGATAACGGCACAGAGGCGGTCGTCCACATGGCCGGATTCATCGAGGCGGGCGAATCCATGGCCGATCCGGGCAAGTACTTCCGCAACAACGCCTGCCGTCCGATAAGCCTGCTTGAGGCGATGAACACGGTCGGCGTCGACAGGATCCTGTTTTCGTCAACAGCGGCGATCTACGGAGATCCGCTCACCGATGTGATCGACGAGGATCACCGGCAGTTTCCAGCCAACGCCTACGGAGAATCGAAGCTTTCCTACGAGCGGATCCTCGACTGGTATGATCGCATCCACGGCATAAGGCACGGTGCTCTGAGATATTTCAACGCCGCTGGAGCTTCGAAGGATAGGGGAGAGGACCATCAACCCGAGAGCCATCTGATCCCCCTGGTTCTACAGGCAGCCCTCGGCAAGAGGCCGGGAGTAGATATATACGGCACCGATTATCCCACCCTTGACGGGACCTGCATCCGTGATTACATCCATGTGAGGGACCTGGCGGACGCACATCTTCTGGCTCTACGCCATCTCGACGGGGAGAGCCTGCATTTCAACCTCGGTAACGGCAGGGGTTATTCCGTACGCGAAGTAATAGACACCGCCCGCGTCGTCACGGAAGTTGATTTCGAAGTCAGGGAGACTGGGCGGCGTCCGGGAGACCCCGCAGTTCTGGTTGCCAGCTCCGCAAGGATCGTCGAGGCGCTGGACTGGCAGCCGCGTTTTCCCTCATTGGCGGCAATCGTGGAAAGCGCCTGGCGCTGGCATCGCGAACATCCCGGCGGGTACAGCTGATTCAGGAAAAAGAAAGCGCCCCTCGCGAGGCGCCTTATTCAGACTTTCCTTTATGAGCTTCTGGTACAAAATCACAACTGCAACCAGGGTGCGATCGGCCAGAGTTTTTATCCTTATGGCGATCGCTCTACTGGCGATCCCGCTGTTCGTTACCGGTTGCGGTAATGGCGCCAGCAGCACTGATACCCTCCAGTCGCCTGCAGTCGTGGAACAGGCCAGCACTGTCGGCTTGCAGCCGTCATATATATTCGCCGTCTGTGGCGACAATCGCACAATGGGCATCGAAAGCGGCGTGCTGCCGAAGATCATCGAATCCGCGAAAGCGAGGGGGGCGGTATTCATGGTTGACACCGGCGATGTTACAGAGAGCGGCGAACCTGAAGAATTGTTGCTGTACAGAAACCTTACAGAAGCGTCGGGACTGAGATTCTACACCGTGCCGGGAAATCACGACGTGGGCAGCGGCGGCGTCAGCGACGCGTATGAGCAGATCATCGGCTCCTATTATTTCAGCTTCGATTATGCCGGAGACAACTTCATTGTCGTCGATAACGCCGACGACCGCACGGGAATCGACGCTGCCCAGATGCAATGGCTAAAGGAAAACCTTGACTCTGGCAACAATAAACCACATCAGTTCATCTTCGCCCATATCCCGGTGACGGACCCATCCCTGCCGTCAGATCATGTTTCAGGAGAGAAGGGGGGAGAGGGTCTGCGATCCGGGCAGGCCATGGTGGAGATGGCGGGGTCCCATGCCAATATGGATGCATTCTTCTTCGGTCATATACACGCATACCTGGCTTACAGCCTCTATGGCATCGACGCTTATGTGACCGGTGGCGCCGGAGCGCCTTTATATTTTCCCGAAAACGCCGGCGGTTATTACCATTACCTTCTGGTCAACGTCTATCCCGACCGCGTTAACGTGGAAGTCGTCAGGATTTGATCTCCCACTCATAACCAAACGCTCGGGCGAGACAGTAGTGCCTGCGTGCCAGCAACTCGTCACCCAGCTTCTCACCACATCGGGCCAGGCAATAGTGCGCGTATCCGTTAGTCGGGTAACTCTCGATGACATAATGAAACTCATCCGCGGCCTGTTCGAATCGACCGGAGTTGTAATATGCTCGGCCCAGCGCTTCACGGATCGATGACCTGGCTGGCTCCTGCCTGCGGGCGCGCTCAAGAACTACGGCTGCCTGCTGTGGGTGGCGGCTCTTCAGAAACGTCTCACCGCGCCGGAGTAGCTCATATGCTGATTCTGTACTCAAGGATTTCCTTACTCGATGGCTAATTCCATTCTAGCGAACCCAGGCGCCGATCGGGAGCTATCGTTGACTTTATCTGTTCGCGGAGAATCAGGATAATCGAGGGACGCTGCTGACCTTTGGAAGCTGCCGCTGACCGCGGCGCGAAAGGTTATTTCAAGCCCGCAGCCATTTCCGATAGACTATGCTCGTGAGATCTCAAACAGGGAGTACCTATGCTTGACATCAAGCGGCTCCGAAGCGAGCCGGAAGAAATAAGAAAAGCCCTCGAACGTCGCGGCATCGACGCGCCGCTTGACGAGTTTGCCGAACTGGACAAGAAGCGCCGGGAGATCATTGTCGAAGCTGAGGAAAAGAAGGCGCTACGCAACCAGGTCTCAGATGAGGTGGCAGTCGCAAAGAAAGCCGGAGAAGACGCTTCCGGTAAAATCAGCGCTATGAAAAAAGTCGGCGAGGAGATCAAGGCTCTCGACCTGATGCTCAAGGATTTAGAGAGCCAGCTCGAAGACATCGTCCTCGAGCTTCCCAATACACCGCTGGCTGATGTCCCGGATGGCGCCGACGAAAGCGCCAACGTCACGGTCCGCACATGGGGAGAGCCGAGGCGCTTTGATTTCGAAGCTCGCCCTCACTGGGATCTCGGCGCTGAACTCGGCATCATCGATCAGGAACGCGGAGCCAAGGTCGCCGAATCACGCTTCACCCTGTTGCGCGGCATGGGTGCGCGGCTTGAACGGGCGCTGATAAATTTCTTTCTCGACCTGCATACGGGTGAGCACGGCTATACCGAACTCTTCCCGCCGATACTCGTCAACAGCGAAAGCATGCGGGGCACCGGGCAGCTTTCAAAATTCGCCCAGGCGGAGATGTACAAGCTGAGGGATGACGACCTCTTCCTGAATCCGACAGCCGAGGTGCCTGTAACAAATATCTACCGGGACGAGATGCTGGCCGAAGAAGACCTGCCCATACATGTGACCGCCTACCTGCCCAGTTTCCGGCGCGAAGCCGGCGCCGCCGGACGCGATACCCGCGGGCTCATCCGCCAGCACCAGTTCAACAAGGTTGAACTGGTCAAGTTCGTGACGCCGGAGACATCTGGCGACGAACTGGAGGCTCTGACCGCCAATGCCGAGGAAGTGCTCAGGCGGCTCGAGCTGCCTTACCGGACCGTAGCCCTATGTACAGGCGACATGGGTTTCGCCTCTGCGAGGACATACGATCTCGAGGTCTGGCTGCCTTCCTATGATGCATACAAGGAGATATCTTCCTGTTCAAACTATCTTGATTTCCAGTCGCGGCGGCTCAATATACGCTATCGCCCCACCGGAGGCGGCAAGCCGCGTTTCGTACACACGAATAACGGCAGCGGGCTGGCGGTCGGCCGCACGTTTGCGGCGATCATCGAAAACTATCAGAATGAGGACGGCAGCGTCACCGTGCCCGAAGCTCTCAGGAGCATCATGGGTGTGGACACGATCACGCAGGCCTGATTTCATACGCGGAGGGGTGGCGGAGTCCGGCTGAACGCACCGGTCTTGAAAACCGGCAGGGGCGCGAGTCCCTCAAGGGTTCGAATCCCTTCCCCTCCGCCAGCATCACCAGGATAGCGGCAATGAGATGATCGCAATAAACTCCTGAGATCCGCAGCGACTCTTGTTTGTTTCGAATTCCAATAAAGATAAAAGAGGGGCGGCCTTCGGCCGCCCCTCTTTTACTT
>JAUSDE010000128.1 GCA_030650885.1 Thermoleophilia bacterium | reverse complement strand
GCTGCTTGCCGAGGCTGAGCTGATCACCGAGCGCCGCGGGGTTCCGCCGCTCCTGCTCCTCGACGACGTTCTCTCCGAGCTCGACGCGACCAGGCGGCGCACGCTCGCCGACCGGATCGCCCGCACCGGGCAGACCGTCGTGACGGCAACCGGCGCAGACGCGCTGCCGCTCGAGCCGGCCCAGCTGCTCCGGGTGACGCCGGGCGAGGTGCGGGCGGCCTGATGGACCGTCTGGACGGAGCGATCGATCGCGAGCTGCGCCGGTTCGGGCCTGCGGGCGATGCGCCGGGGATGGCCGAGATCGTCCGTGTGTGGCCGGCGGCGGTGGGCGACACCGTGTGCCGCAACGCCTGGCCGGCCCGGCTCGCGCGCGACGGAACGCTGCACGTCGCGGCCTCCTCGTCGACCTGGGCGTTCGAGCTCGGGCGGCTGGCCGGGGAGATCCTCGCGCAGCTGCGCGAGGCGTTGGGGGAAGGTGCGCCGGCGGCGCTCCGGTTCGCGCCGGGCCTCCTGCCGGAGCCCCCCGCGGACCCGGCAAGGTCCGGGCGCGAGCCGGTACGGCCGACTCCGGAGGAGGCCGAGCTCGCCGCCGCGCTGACGGCGGAGATCGGTGACGACGAGCTGCGCGCGCTCGTCGCCCGGGCGGTCTCGGCGAGTCTCGCCCGGGGTCGCTCCAGGGCGCCGTCCGACCGCGATCTCTGATAGACTTGCCTGTGCCCGCAATATGGTTATTTGCAGGGCTTTTTTGATGGCCGAGAGCACCTACACCGCCAAAGACATCACCGTCCTCGAGGGCCTCGAGCCGGTCCGGCTCAGGCCGGGCATGTACATCGGCTCGACGGGTGCGCGGGGCCTTCACCACCTCGTCTACGAGGTCGTGGACAACTCCGTGGACGAGGCTCTCGCGGGCCGCAACGATCGCATCGAGGTGACGATCCACCCCGACGATTCCGTGACCGTGAAGGACTACGGCTCGGGCATCCCGGTCGATGTGATGCCCGAGCAGGGCTTGCCCGCCCTCACGGTCGTGCTGACGAAGCTGCACGCCGGGGGCAAGTTCGGCGGCGAGGGCTACAAGGTATCGGGGGGGCTGCACGGCGTCGGTCTCTCGGTGGTCAACGCCCTTTCCGAATGGCTGACCGTCGAGATCCGCCGCGACGGGTTCATCTGGACCCAGGGCTTTGAGCGCGGCGTCCCCACCGGAGAACTCCAGAAGGGCGAAGCCACCAGCGACACCGGAACCTCAGTCACGTTTATGGCCGACATGCAGATTTTCGAGGAAGTCGATTATAAGTTCTCGACACTGTCACAACGTCTGCGCGAAATGGCCTTTCTGACCAAGGGCCTGAAGATCTCCCTCACCGACGAACGGGGCGAGCCGCAGGAAGCCGTCTACCTCTACGAAAACGGCATCAAGGATTTCGTCGCCCACATCAACAGCAACAAGGACCCTATCCACAAGAACATCGTCTATCTCGAAAAAGAGGGCAAGCGGGGCGAGGTAGAGGTTGCGATGCAGTGGAACGCCTCCTATGTGGAGAGCATCTTTTCGTTCGCAAACAGCATCAACACCCAGGAAGGCGGCACGCATCTTTCGGGCTTCCGGGCCGCGCTCACGCGCGTCATCAACGACTATGCCCGCACCAAGGGCCTGCTCAAGGAGAAAGAGGATGCTCTTTCAGGCGACGACGTCCGCGAGGGCCTGTCGGCGGTAATTTCAGTCAAGCTGCGCGAGCCGCAGTTCGAGGGCCAGACAAAAACCAAGCTGGGCAACTCCGAGATGCGCGGCTTCGTCGAAAGTGCAGTGGGGGGTAAGCTTTCCGAGTTCCTCGAAGAGCACCCCGCAGAGGCAAAACAGATCGTCACAAAGGCTGCCTCGGCTGCCAGGGCCCGGGCGGCAGCGCGCAAGGCCCGCGACCTTACCCGGCGGAAGAGCGTCCTCGAGAACAGCGCCCTGCCAGGCAAGCTCGCCGACTGTTCGGTGAAGGATCCAGCCGCCTGCGAGATCTACCTTGTCGAGGGAGACAGCGCCGGCGGCTCAGCCAAGCAGGCCCGCGACCGGGCGTTCCAGGCAATCCTGCCCCTCCGAGGCAAGATCATCAACGTGGAAAAAGCCAGGCTCAACAACATCCTCGCCAATAAAGAGATCCAGGCGATGATAACAGCGTTGGGCACCGGCATAGCAGACGAGTTCAGTATCACCGGAGCCCGTTACCACAAGGTCATCATCATGACCGATGCTGACGTGGACGGCGCCCATATCCGCACCCTCATCCTCACTTTCTTTTTCCGGTATATGAAAGAGATGATCGACGCCGGCTATATCTACATCGCCCAGCCACCGCTGTTCCGCATCAAGCAGGGCGGGCAGGAGATCTATGTTGATAAGGAAAGTCAGCTGGAAGAGCTGCTGCTGCGGGACAAGCTTGAGCTCATAGCGGTACACGGTGGCGGCAACGGCAAGGCAGGGGGAAAGACGGCGCTAAGCCAGGCAAAATTTCAACGATTCCAGCGCTGGCACAAGGAATATGAGGGTTGGGATACCAAGCTGCGGGCTTTGTACGGCCACGGCGTGGTGGATTATGTGCGAAGCCAGACACTTCTGGAAAAAGACATAAAGGATTATGCAGTTTTCAGCAAGTTTCTTAAGACGAAAGAAGCGGCGGCAAAATTCGACCGGCTGGAAGTGGTCTCCGAGGATAAGGATTCCGGAATGATCACGCTGAAGGTCACGGACAAGCGAACCGGCGTCTCACACACCGTCGAGGTAAAAACTGAGCTGCTGGCCAGCCGTGAGCTTGCCAGCATGCGCGATCTTTTCGGCAAGATGAAGGAGCTCATCGGCGAGCCGCCCTTTATGCTAACCATGGGCAAGAAGGAGCATGCGGCGGAAACATTCGACGAACTAACCGGATCGATCCTTTCCCTGGCCAAAGAGGGAATCAACCTGCAGCGCTTCAAGGGTCTTGGTGAAATGAACCCCGAACAGCTCTGGGAGACGACCATGAATCCCGACACCCGCACACTGCTCCAGGTTACCCTGGAAGACGCCGCGGCGGCAGATGAGATCTTTACGACGCTGATGGGCGACAAAGTGGAGCCGCGTCGCAACTTTATCGAATCGAATGCGCGCCAGGTCAGGTTCCTGGATATCTAAACCAAGAGGAGAACGGTAGTTGGCTATAACTGATCTTGACGGACGCATAGAGCCCCGGGAACTCGAAGAGGAGATGCGCTCATCCTACCTCGATTACGCCATGAGCGTGATCGTGGGCCGGGCGCTGCCCGACGTGCGAGACGGCCTCAAGCCCGTGCATCGCCGCGTGCTCTACGCGATGCAGCAGCTCGGCCTGGCCTACAACAAACCTTACAAGAAGAGCGCCCGCATCGTAGGTGACGTGATTGGTAAGTACCACCCCCACGGTGACGCGGCCGTCTATGACACAATGGTCCGCCTGGTGCAGGATTTCTCCATGCGCTATCCACTCATCGACGGCCAGGGCAACTTCGGCAGCGTCGATGGAGACAGCGCAGCCGCCTATCGTTATACCGAGGCACGGCTTTCGAAGCTGGCCATGGAGATGTTGCGGGACATCGACGAAGACACCGTTGATTTTATTCCGAATTTCGACGAGAGCACCGAGGAGCCCGCGGTCATGCCCTCCCGGTATCCCAATCTTCTCGTCAATGGCTCCAGCGGGATCGCCGTCGGAATGGCGACGAACATCCCTCCGCACAACCTGGGAGAGACCATCGACGCCTGCGTGGCCATGATCGAGAATCCGGATATTACTGTGGACGAGTTGATGAAGCACATTCCGGGCCCGGATTTCCCCACCGGCGGCATCATAATGGGCCGTCGCGGCATCATGGATGCCTATGCCACCGGCCGCGGCCTGGTGAAGGTGCGGGCCAAGGCCCATTCCGAGCCGATCAAGGGCAAGCGGGACGCTATCATCGTCACCGAGTTGCCTTACCAGGTGAACAAGGCGACGCTCATCGAGAAGATCGCCGAGCTGGTGCGGGAACACAAGATCTCAGAGATTTCAGACCTGCGCGACGAGTCGGACCGCAGCGGCATGCGCATGGTCATAGAGCTGAAGCGTGATTCGATTACCAAGGTGGCGCTCAACAAGCTCTACAAACATACCGCCATGCAGACGACCTTTGGCATCAACAACCTGGCGCTGGTAGAGGGCGTGCCGCGCACAATGTCGTTGAGGGAAATGATCCGCTGCTACATCGCCCATCAGCGAGAGGTGATCGTCCGCCGCACGCGCTTCGAGCTGGACAAGGCCATGAAGCGTGCGCACATACTCGAAGGACTCCTGACAGCTCTCGAGAACCTCGACGCCGTAGTCAAGCTTATCCGTGGCTCGAAGGACGCCGAAGAGGCCCGAGCCGGTCTGATAAAGAAGTTCGAGCTCTCCCTGGTGCAGGCACAGGCTATCCTGGATCTGAGGTTGCAGAAGCTCACCGGCCTCGAGCGCAACAAGATCAAGGAAGAGCACAAGGACCTGATGGAGCGCATCGCCTGGCTCAAGGGCATCCTTGCCGATGAGTCAGAAGTCTACAGGCTTATCAAGGAGGAGCTGCTCGAGATCAAGAAGATGTTCAACGATGAGCGGCGGACATTGATCGCCCCTGGCGAGGACGAACTCGACATCGAGGACCTCATCGCCGAGGAGGAGATGGTTATCTCCATAACGCATTCGGGATACATCAAGCGGCTGCCTCTGAATACATATCGCCAGCAGCGCCGTGGCGGTGTCGGCGTGATCGGCATGGATGTCAAGGAAGAAGATTTTCTCGAGCATCTGTTCATCACCACGACCCATCACTTCCTGCTGTTCTTCACCAGCGTCGGCAAGGTTTACCGCCTGAAAGTGCATGAGATTCCTCTGGGAAGCAGGACCGGCAAGGGCCGCGCCGTGGTCAACCTCTTGCCGCTGAGAAGTGGCGAGCGCATCAAGGCCGTAGTGGCCACCAAGGATTACAAGGACGCTAAATACCTGGTCATGGCCACTCAAAACGGCCTGGTCAAGAAAACCGAATTTCAGGCTTACAACACCGTGCTCAAGTCGGACGGAATAATAGCCATCAAGATTCGTGACGACGACAAGCTCATTGCTGTCCGTCATTCAAATGGCAACGACGACATTCTGCTCGTCAGTGAGGGCGGGCAGGCGATCCGCTTCAACGAGTCCCAGACCCGATCGATGGGTCGCGCTACCAGCGGCGTAAAAGGCATGACCCTTTCGAAAAGCGACAAGGTGTTGTCCATGAACGTAGCCCGCGACGACGCGGATCTCTTTGTGATCACAGACGGCGGGTACGGCAAGCGCACGCACATCAGCGATTACCCCCGGCATAACCGCGGCGGCAAGGGAGTCAGGACGATCAAGCACACTGACGCCAAGGGTACGTTGATCACAGCAAAGGTTGTACGAGACAACCATGAGCTGGTGCTGATCTCCGCTGACGGTACCATCATCCGGATCCCTGCGAAGGATATCTCCTGTATGGGCCGCGCCACTCAGGGCGTGCGGGTCATGAACCTGCGCAAGGGCGACAGAGTAAGCGCGGTTGCCCGCGTGGTCGCCAGCCAGTCGGGAGACACCGAAGAAGAGATCGACGCCGAATAGAAGTCTCCGGTGGTGTGGCAATGCGCTCCGCCAAGGGTCTTCTCCAGCTTCACGCTGCTCGCTTGAGAAATCGAACCGCCCCATCCTGGACCAGAACCGCCCGGTTCTTTGATCAAAACCAATTCGCTTAACACTGGAACTGCTTCAACCCATGGTTTGAACTACCTCAATCGGGGTAGAACGTCCACAATCCCGGCAGGGAAGTTCGAATAGCCGAGGTGGCTCAGGTTTCCATCTCAACTGCCGAAATCTCCCGCATCCAGTCTGGGGAGGCTGTGATTGTAGACGCCAGTGGTCTTTGGAGGCAGTTAAAAGGAAATACAGACGCCTCGCTGAAATATTGATGGCAAAGTTCTCACAAAATGTAAGTCGATCAACGAGGAGGAGGTGATGTACGTGAAGTTCAATCGAAAAATGGTTTTGATGATGGTTGCTTTCGTGCTTGCCGTGGTTCTGGCGAGTGCAGGCATCGCAGGTGCGCAGAGTGTTGCAGAGGACGGCTATCCGCCGGTAATCGTCGGCGATGCCACGGTGACGCCGAGTACTGGCGGCTGCGTTGGCAGTGTCGTGACTTTCGCTGGCGCAGGCATGCCGGCTAACAGCGCTGTTGCAGTAGGCATTGCGATGGACACTGCAACCGACTCCTATATGGGCATTGTTGGTACGACCATGGCAGACGCTGCTGGTAACTGGAGTCTGACCGCTGCAATACCGTCGACGGTAACCAGGTCAAGCGACGGCGCCACTGTCGCGACCTGGGCTGGCAGCTGGGTAGTCGTAGCAGTCGCGGAGGATCTGGTCAGCACCAACGTAGGCGCCCTGACGGTACAGGACTGTACTGTTGCTTCGGCGCTTCCCAAGACCGGCGCTCCGATTGCAGGGCTCGGGTTGCTGGGAGCAGGCCTGTTGACCTCGGCCGGCGTTGGAATAAGGATAATGCGCAGCCGTAAGCGTTAAGCATCACGGCGAGCAAGTATGAATGAGGCGGCCTGCTGGTGTAAAAACCATGCGGGCCGCCTTTATCTTTCCCCCAGCATGTCAAAGATCACCTAACCCGGATCATTCGGTCAGCAGCCGGGTCTTCGTTAAAGGATGCGCGCTGTATATCCGAATAGCAGAAGACCATTAGCAAAAATTACTCGGGGGGACAAAAAAAATGAAAAAGGCCGCCAGGACAATATTTGTTTTAGGCAGCATCCTTTCTCTAGGCATGTTGATGGCAGGGGTAAGCCTGGTGAACGCTGGCCAGAACGGATTCTCAGAAGGGCAGAATGGGATGTCGGTAGGGGTGGACGCCTACGATGTGGGCAAGGTGACATTGTCGGAATACGAGGCATATTACGGAGACTCAATCACCGTCATGGGCAGCGGCCAGCTTGCCGGCGCATCCATCGAAGTGTATATGGGCGGTACCTATGAAGGCGATAATGAGACGTACCTGGCGAGGCTGGGCACAACACCGTCAGATGCCGGTGGCAACTGGTCGTTGACCTTTACAGTTCCAACAACCTGTACGAAGATGAGTGACGGCACGACGGTGGCTGTGTTCCCCGCTTACTGGCCCGTTGTAGGCGTGACTCTCGGGCCGGATTCGGCTTACTACACCTCCTGGTCTGATCCAGACCTGCTGGTCAATGGAGCCGCTCCAGCCGCAACACAGGCGTCCACGTATAATTCGGGGACGTCAGCCGCCACGCTGCCCGCGACCGGATCGGCGACCACGATGATCGGGATGGCGCTGATTGCCTCCGGGATGCTTTGTTTCGGCGTTACCCGGTTCGCTTTCGTCAGGAGCAGAGCTGGTTTGTATCGGGATAGTGAATGATGACTGCCGGAGCGGCATGAACGAAATGTGATCAGGGCGGCATCGGCGGTATATAAGTGTTCTGGGCGGGCCCTTCGGGCCCGCCCATCTTTGCTCCAGACCACGAGAATCACCGATCTACTCCCAAACGCCCCTTCAGTCCCCGTTTCACCACATACACCCCTGGTTTGTGATAATCTTTTTGGCGCCCCGAAGGAGAAGGCGGGCGATTATGCAAAAGCGACTTCAATCCCTCATGAATCCGCGAAAAGAAGATAGGGCCATGACTGAGCTGAGCCGCGAACAGATAAAAGAGATCATCCCCCACCGTGACCCCTTCCTTTTCCTTGACGAGATCGTCGAGCTGGAGCCGGGCGTACGGGCGGTTGCGATAAAGCGGGTAAAACCGGAAGAACCGCATTTTAAGGGGCATTTCCCCGGCCAGCCGATCATGCCCGGGGTGCTCATAGTCGAAGCTCTGGCACAGGCCGGTGCTGTAGCAGCTCTTTCCATGCCGGGCAACGAGGGCAAGCTGGTGCTGTTTGCTGGTATCGACGGGGTACGGTTCAAGCAGCCTGTTGTTCCCGGAGATACCCTTAGGCTTGAAGTCGAGATGACACGGATGCGCGGCTCTATCGGCAAAGCCGATGCCCGCGCCACGGTCGACGGTAAACTTGCCTGCAAAGCCGAACTGACTTTCGCTATTGCCGAGAGGGAATCGTGAATCCACTAACGTCGCAGAAGCATGACCACTGCCGGATGACCCTGCAAGAAGTCTCATCCGTCGCCTTGATCCGAAATACCAAGTGACTCCCAGACCCGTTAAAATCTCGGCTGTCGGCACTCATGTGCCGGAGCGAATAGTCACCAATGACGAGCTTTCGCTAACCCTCGATACCTCTGACGAGTGGATCTCAACCCGCAGCGGTATCCGGGAGCGCCGCATCGCAGCCGATGGAGAGGCAGCCAGCGACCTCGGGGCCATCGCCGCTGCCCGTGCCCTGGAAGCGGCTTCCGTCAGACCCAAAGACCTCGATCTGATAATCGTCGCCAGCCTTTCGCCCGATATGCTGTTTCCGCCGACCGCCTCCTTCATTTCCGGCAGGATCGGAGCCGACGGCACTCCGGCCTTCGACCTGTCTGCTGCCTGCACCGGATTCATTTACGCGCTGGCTACGGGCAGCTCATTTATCGCCTCCGGACAGGCTGAAAAAGTGCTGGTAGTAGGTGCCGAGGTCGTCTCCAAGATGATAGACTGGACCGACCGCGGCACCGCTGTTCTGTTTGGTGATGGTGCGGGGGCGGTGGTGCTCGAGGTGGCTGAGAGCAGCGATGAAGGCATCCTGGGGTTCGACCTGGGGAACGATCCCTCCGGCGCCGGTCTGCTGAAACTTCCGGCCGGAGGTTCACGCGAGCCTGCCACTATCGAAACCGTTGAGTCGCGGCGGCATTCCATACGCATGAATGGTGGCGAGGTCTTCAAGTTCGCCACCAGGATAATCGTGTCGTCCTGTCGCGAGGTGCTCGTGCAGCAGGGTTGCCGGATCGAGGACGTAGATTTGTTCGTACCGCATCAGGCCAACATCCGAATCATCGATACAGCCGCACGGAAGCTGGGTATCGCACCAGAAAAGGTGTTCTCAAATCTGGAGCGTTACGGCAATACGTCCTGCGCCTCGATTCCCCTTTGTCTGGACGAGGCGGCGGCCGCCGGAAAAATCGGCCAGGGCGAGCTGGTTCTGATGGTCGGTTTTGGAGCCGGCCTTTCCTGGGGATCATGCCTGGTCCGTACAGGCGGGCTCAAGAGGATCGAGGAGTAACTTATGACTAACCGTGTATGCGAACTGCTGGAGATAGATCATCCGATAATCCAGGGCGGCATGTCCTGGGTCAGCGACGCCAGTCTCGCAGCGGCGGTTTCAAACGGCGGCGGACTCGGCATCATCGGCGCCGGCGCCATGCCTCCCGAGATCCTGCGCGAGGAGATCGCCAGGACCCGCGAATTGACGGACCGGCCCTTCGGCGTCAACATGATCATGATCAACCCCGAATTCGGCGAACAGCTCGAGGTCGTAATGAAAGCCAGGCCCGCAGTCGTGACGCTGGGCGCGGTGCAGAGCACGACGGTCATCCCGGATATCCGGGAAAAAGGAATCAAGGTCCTGCCAGTGATAGCCGCGGTTGCCATGGCCCGGAGAGCCGAACAGCATGGAGCCGACGCCATCATCGCCGAAGGATGCGAGGCGGGCGGCCACATCGGCGAGACAACCACCATGGTCCTGACCCCGCTGATATCGCGTGCGGTCGATATACCTGTTCTTTCAGCCGGCGGCATAGTCGACGGCGCCACCATGGTGGCAGCTTTTGCTCTCGGCGCCGAGGGAGTGCAGATGGGCACCCGTTTTGTCTGTGCCACCGAATGCACGGTTCATGAAGCAGTCAAAGAAAAATTCATCAAGGCAGGCGACCGTGCTACGGTAGTCACCGCCCGGGCGATCGGTTACCCGGTAAGATCGATCAAGAACAAACTCGCGGTGAACTATGTCGAGCTCGAAAAAGATTATCTGCTGGGCAAGCGTTCGCGCGAAGAAATCGAAAGATATGGCCTCGGCAAGCTTCGCGAAGCCATGCGCGAGGGAAACGTAAGGGACGGCTCGATGATGGCCGGCCAGGATGTCGCCCTTGTCGACAGGATCCAGCCGGCCGCAGAGATAATCAGCGAGATCGTCGCGGAAGCGGAAGACGAAGCAGGAAAACTTTTGTCACGTCTGACACTAAGGCGTTAGGAAAAGATCTTGGGCAAGCTTGTCTTTGTATTTCCAGGTCAGGGCTCACAGTCTGAAGGAATGGGCAGGCAGATGGCGTCCGTGTATGCTTCGGCTGCCGCAGTCTACGAGGCAGCTGACAGGGAGCTAGGCCCTGACTTCACAAAGCTCAGTTTTGAAGGTCCCGCAGAAAGTCTGGCTAGCACCGAGAACGCCCAACCGGCGCTTTTCGTCAACAGCATGGCTGTATTTGCGGTGCTGGCTGAAAAAGCTATTGAGGCGGACGTGGTCACCGGCCACAGTCTCGGAGAGTACAGCGCTCTGTCAGCCTCGGGAGCAGTGGACTTTATCGACGGACTACGGCTGGTTGCCAGTCGCGGGAAGGCGATGAGTGAGGCGACGGTTGAGCGGCCGGGAGCCATGGCGGCGATACTTGGCCTGGAAGACGAGCGCGTCGAATCGATATGTTCGTCTTCGGGAGAGGTATGGCCGGTCAACTACAACAGTCCCGGCCAGCTGGTCATCAGCGGCGAAGAAGCCTCGGTGGAGAGGGCGATGCATCAGGCGGAAAAGGCAGGAGCAAAGAAAACCGTGCGGCTGGCCGTCAGCGGGTCTTTCCATAGTCCGATGATGCGATCAGCAGCGGGACTGATGAAGGAAAAGCTGGCGCAGGTGGAATTCCAGGAACCGTCGCCACCGTTCTTTTCAAGCATCAGTTGTGAATACGAAGGCGCCGCAGGGCTTGAAGAGTTGCTCGTTCGCCAGATGGTCTCGCCGGTGCTCTGGCGACAGTCTGTCGAGCGCTTGATCGATGACGGCGCCGACCGTTTTCTGGAGGTCGGCAATGGCAAGGTTTTAAGCGGCCTCATCCGGCGTATCAATAGGGATGTGGTGGCTGTGAGCGCATCGGACCCGGAAAGTCTGGAAAAAGCGATCGGGGCTTTGCGGGTTTAGCGGAAAAAGTCGCGCTATCTCGCTTTCTAACGAGACAGTGGTATCAAAGGCGGCGCTGATATTGGGAGAGAATAGTCTGGAGAGGTTGAAGGCATGAATCCGGAAGCCAATAAAAATTCGAGCTCGAGCGGCCACAACCTGAGCGGCCAGGTAGCGCTTGTTACCGGCGCCGCCCGTGGCATCGGCAGGGCGACGGCGTTGGCGCTGGCAAAGTCCGGCGCGGATATCGCAGTGAACTATCAGCATAGCCGCGACCCAGCGGAGGCTCTCGCCGGCGAACTTTCTACGGCCGGCGTCAAAAGCGTTCTGGTACAGGGCGATGTTTCTGATTCCGCCCAGGTCAACGATATGGTGGCAAAGGCGGAAGAAGCCCTCGGCGGCATCAGCATACTGGTCAATAACGCCGGAATCACACGCGACGGCCTGGTTATGCGGATGAGTGACGAAGATTTCGACGCTGTGATAGCCACGAGCCTGCGGGGCGCCTTTCTTTGCAGCAGGGCGGTCGCACGTGGCATGATGAAAGCCCGAAGCGGTTCCATCATCAATGTCTCGAGCGTCATCGGCAGGCGTGGCAACGCGGGGCAGGCCAATTATGCCGCCGCCAAGGCGGGGCTTGTCGGCCTCACCAAGTCGCTGGCGCGGGAGCTCGGCCCGAGAGGCGTACGGGTAAACGCCGTCGCTCCAGGGTATGTGGTAACCGACATGACTTCGGAGCTTCCCGAAAAAATGAAAGAACAGATAATGGGAAATACACCTCTGGGACGGCTGGCGAGCCCCGAAGAGATAGCTTCCGTGATCGCCTTTCTGGCGTCACCCGCGGCTGCCTATATAACCGGAGCCGTCATTCCCGTTGATGGAGGGCTGGGCATATGAGCGGTTCCATTCAGCCGCGTCGTGTGGTCGTGACCGGCATCGGTATAATCTCGTCCCTGGGAATCGGGCTGGAAGATTACTGGCAGGCATTGATAGCCGGGAAATCGGGAGTCGGCCCCATCACCCTGTTCGACTCATCCGAATATCGCGTGCGGATAGCCGCCGAGGTGCGTGGCTTTGATCCCACGGACTATGTTGATAAAAAAAGCGCACGCCGCATGGATCGATTTTCACAGTTCTCAGTAGCGGCGGCGAAACTTGCGAAAGAAGACAGCGCGCTGGACATCGCCGCCGATCCCGAAAACATCGGCGTGCTCGTTGCCAGCGGCATCGGTGGCCTGAGGACCTTCGAAGATGAGACCGAGGTGCTGATCACCAAGGGCCCGGGCCGCATAAGCCCGCTATTCATCCCAATGCAGATCGTGAACATGGCTTCCGCCCAGGTTTCCATCAACCTTGGCACCAGGGGGCCGCTAAGCACAGTCTGTACCGCCTGCTCCGCGGCCAGCAACGCAATAGGCGATGCCTTCGAGATTATCAGGCGAGGCGCAGCCGATGTCATGCTCGCAGGAGGAAGTGAGGCAGCGATAACCCGCGTGGGAATCTCGTCATTTGCCGCCATGAGGGCGCTGTCGGAAAGAAACGATGAACCGGAGCGGGCCAGTCGCCCCTTTGATCGCGACCGCGACGGATTCGTGATGGGCGAGGGTTCTGCGATCCTGATTCTCGAGGAAATGGAACGGGCCGTGGGCCGTGGCGCCAGGATCTATGCCGAGGTCTGTGGATATGGCATGAGCTCTGACGCCTATCACATCAGTGCCCCCGAGCCATCTGGTAAACACCAGGCAAGGGCCATGACAGCAGCTCTTGCCGAGGCAGAGATCGAGCCGTCTGAAATCGATTACATCAACGCTCACGGAACCTCAACACCGCTCGGCGACGAGATTGAGACGCGGGTCATAAAAACAGCCCTGGGCGATCACGCCCAAAAGGTCGCGATAAGCTCGACCAAATCCATGATAGGCCATTGTCTCGGGGCCTCTGGAGCTCTGGAGGCAGCAGCCAGCATCCTGGCGATCGATCGTGGAATCATCCCGCCAACGATCAATCTGGAGAACCCGGACCCGGAGTGCGATCTTGATTATGTGCCGAACCAGGCACGGGAGCAGCAGGTGCGCATTGCCGCCTCCAACTCATTCGGCTTTGGCGGCCACAACGTGACGCTCGTATTCCGGGCGCTGTAAGCGGAGGCGACCTTGGCCCAGAAAGTCTCGGTAGACATCAGCCGCCGCGGCGGAAATAACTCAAACGGCGCCGAGAGCTGTCCCGGGTGCAAGGAGCTTCTCAGCCCTGCGGACCTCTCTGGCAATGCAATGACCTGCCCCCACTGCGGCCATCACTTCCGCATGAATGCCCGTCAGAGGATCGAACTCCTCGCAGACAGCGGCAGCTGGAGTGAGATCGCCGGAAACCTGAGATCGGCCGATCCGCTGGAGTTCTTCGATCTGCGCCCATATCCTGACCGCATCGAAGAAGCCGAATACGATACCGGACTTTCCGAAGCCATGCTGGTCGGCCGCGCGAGAATGAACAAAATGGACGTCATTCTGGTAGTCATGGATTTTGGTTTCATGGGCGGCAGCATGGGTAGCGTCGTAGGCGAGCGTTTCTGGCGTGCCACCGAGGAGGCCATGGAAACGCGATTCCCGCTGGTTGTAGTCTGCGCTTCAGGAGGCGCACGCATGCAGGAGGGCATCCTCTCGCTGTTGCAGATGGCCAAGACCAGCTGCGCTGTGGAGCTGCTGGCCGAAGTGCCTGTGCCGTTCGTCTCGGTCCTCACTAATCCAACGACCGGCGGCGTCGTCGCCAGCTTCGCGACGCTGGCCGATGTCATCATCGCTGAGCCCGGAGCCCTGTTATGCTTTTCGGGGCCGCGTGTGATCGAGCAGACGATCAAGGAAAAGCTGCCTGAAGATTTTGGCCTGGCGGAATCCAACATGAAGCACGGTCAGATCGATATAATCGTGCCCCGCACCGAACTTAAAGACCGGCTGGTGCAGATCCTCGGATTGCTGGAAGGGGGTGTTGCCTGTGCCCTCCAACCCCTTTGGGAAGAGGAAAAGAGCCCTTCACGACGAGGAGGGGCGATTACACAAGCGCTTAACAGAATTAAAGCGTTTGCCAACTCTTCCCGGCGTTCACCTAAAAGATGAAATAACAAAAATCAGCCAGCGACTCAAGGAACTCGGCCACGGACGCCACCTTGATAAGGCCGTATGGGACAAGGTGGAGCTGGCGCGGCATCCCAAGCGCCCGTATACGCTGGATTACATAGAACACATGTTCGCCGGATTCATAGAGCTCCGGGGGGATCGCTTTTTCGGAGACGACCCCGCAATAGTCGGCGGTCTGGCGGCATACCAGGGGCGCACGCTAATGGTCATCGGCCATCAGAAAGGCAGGGATCTCAACTCCCGGACCCTGCGTAACTTTGGAATGCCCCGTCCTGAGGGATACAGGAAAGCCCAGAGGCTGATGGAGCTCGCGGATAAGTTCGGGATACCTGTGCTGACGCTGATCGATACGCCCGGCGCTTTCCCGGGCATCGCCGCTGAAGAGCGCGGCCAGGGTGGGGCAATCGCCAAAACGCTCGTCTGCATGGCCAGACTAAATGTGCCCACGGTATCGGTGATAATCGGTGAAGGCGGCAGTGGCGGAGCCCTGGCTCTGGCTCTTACCGATCGCGTGCTTATGCTGGAAAACTCGGTTTACTCAGTAATTTCGCCGGAAGCCTGTGCCGCGATCCTCTGGAAAGATTCAGGCGAAGCTCATCTGGCCGCGCAGACGCTGGGAATGACATCAGCAGATCTTTCCAGGCTGGAAGTCGTCGATGAAGTATTGCCGGAGCCCAGGGGTGGAGCCCATCGTGACCATAGCGCAGCAGCTCGTATTCTTAAAGATGCACTGGAAGAACAGCTACGCGAGCTGGAGACGATGAATCCACGCGTCAGGCGAAAAGAGCGCTTCGATAAATTTAGAAGGATGGGTGTCTGGAAAGAAAACGGGCTGACCCTGTTCTGATCAGTCACTTGTCGTTGTAAACAATCAGGATGCGCCTCTCCGGCCGATTTAACGCAATCGCTCAGGCAGCGTCTTCGTCCGCCTTGTCTTCCCGATAATTATTGTATGCGAAGTACCCGGCGATCTCACCCGAAACCAGGACATCACCAAGCTCGTTGATAGCCATGACTACATCGGTCAGGGCACGCTCGTTCTCGACGCTGCCGCGAGCGGTTCCTTCGAGAAGAGTTTCCTGTAGAGCCAGGCGAAACGCTATCGCGGTCGCGACTATGTCCGGCAGGCCGAAACCCACGGCAGTCCGACGGAAAGAGGCGTCACTGGCAATATCCCTTACTCCATGCAGGACATCCGCCTTTTGATAATCTTCCGCTTCAAGAAAATCAATGGCGCAATTAAGGAGTTTGTTGGCTACGCCGCTGCCCATCGGGGTCTTCAACATCTGCTCGAAGTCATCAGCGATATGGCCATGTAGATTCTCAAGCCAGCGGCGCATGACTTCTTCGTGGTTCTCTCTAAGGTGTTTCGCCAGAGTAGGTGAGATCATGAAAAGCCCCCGTCTGATTTTGACAGCCTGTATTCTTTATCGGAGGCAGCAAAAGTAAATTGACGCAGAAGGGCAGGCCAAGCCGATCTATTCCGGGCAGGCTGCCCGGTTGGCGATCAGGGCACCGGTGGCGCCGGCGCCGACCCCGTTATCGATATTGACGACTACGAGGCCCGGGCAGCAGCTCTGCAACATGCTGAGCAGCGCAGCGATTCCTTCCCCACCCAGACCGTAGCCGGTCGAGGTCGGAAGTCCGATAACCGGTACCGGCACCAGACCGGCTACCACGGAAGGCAGGGCGCCCTCCATACCAGCGGCAACAATAATTGCCGAGACCCTGGAATCAATCATGCTTGTGAGTGGTTCCACCAGCCGGTGAACACCCGCTACGCCTACATCATATTCAGCAAAAACCTCACAGCCCATCTCTTCTGCTACGAGGCGGGCCTGTTCGGAAGCTGGGATGTCGGCGGTTCCCGCGGAGATGATGCCCAGTCTGCCTCCGGTCAACTGAGGCTCGACACCTGGCATTCGGACAATCGCAGTCCTTGCGTCCCGGTTTTTCACAGCTATTTCGTCACCGAAGGTTTTCTCCATGGTGGACCACTGGTCGGAATTGAGGCCGCAGGCGATTGCCCTCCCGGTGTGCTGCACCAGGGTCTCACAGATCTTGACCAATTGATCGGGGGTCTTTCCGGAAGCAAAGACGACTTCGGGCACACCCTTGCGGGCATGGCGGTCAGTGTCGAGACGCGCAAAACTGTCGACGGCTGTGATACCGGCCAGCGAGAGGCGGGTTTGAGCTTCATCCACCGTCAGATCTCCCGACGCCAGTTGTTCCAGTATCTTGCGCGGATTCATGATTCCTCCAGACTCAGCAGCTTTGAAGCGTTACCGCCCAGTATGGCGGCCCGGTCCTGGTTCGTAAGCCCGGAGCTTTCCAGCTCCCGCATGTAGCGGTCCGGAGGAATGAGTGGGAAATCGCTACCGAACAGAATTTTTTCCGGACCCACGACATCAGTGGCGATTCTATAGATCTCCGGTTGATAAAGAAATGGACTGGCGGAGCAGTCATACCAGACACTGGCAAGTGCCTCTTTAACGTCAGGCATCAGTTCATAAAACGGCAAGCCGCCTCCCCAGTGCGCAAAAATCAGCTTAAGACCGGGATTCGCCGCCGCGAAATTGAATCCTCTGCGGGGGCTGGAGCCGCCCTTGCCAGGATAAAAACGGCCCACAGGTTCGCTGAGGTGCACAAGCACAGGCAGGTTATTAGCCATGGCGATATCAGTCAATGGCCGCAGGCCTTCAACATCGTCAAGATCGAAGCCCTGGCCCTGCCCCTTGAGTTCGCCGATTCCACTCAGACCTAACGCAAGGCAACGCTCAAGTTCGCTCGCGGCCCTGGGATGAAGTGGAGGCACGTTGGCAAAGCCCACCAGCCGCTTTGGAAAACGTGAAACGGCATCCGCGATATAGGAATTGGTCTCCACGTAGAGGTCGAAGCTGTTCCAGGCGAAACCGCAGACTACCGCTTTGTCGATGCCGCAGCGGTCCATCTCGGAAACGAGCTCCCTGGCGCTGGCCATGGGCGCGTTGGTCGCACCGTAAAGATGGGCAAACCACTCCTCCTGTTGCAGGTGGGCTTCGCGGCCGGCGATTATCTCCGGCGAGAATATATGGGTGTGACAGTCAACGATCACGAGCCCAAGTATAGATGGAAAGCCCTGCCGCCGCTACGCGGTCAGACCCCCAGCTTGGAGAAGTCGCATACCTGGCTGCCTTCATAAATCTTTACAGCCTCATCCACGGACATGCCTGCCAGGGTGATGGCCGATATGGCGTCGCACATGCGTACGGCCTCATCCAGCGGTTTCTGGTGGATGTTCCTGCCGGTGGCGTTGCCGATGGCGCCGCTGACGTGGATCTGGTCGTAGAGCCGCTGCAGGAAGGTTGTAGCATCGGTGGATGAACCGCCGGCTGCCACCACATGAGTGCGTCCG
>JAUSDE010000122.1 GCA_030650885.1 Thermoleophilia bacterium | reverse complement strand
GACGAGAAGCTCATGCAGGAACTCGCTGATATCCGCTCCGAGGTCAAGCCCCACAATATTTTGCTCGTACTTGATTCCATGACCGGCCAGGACGCGGTAAACGTAGCCGAAGAGTTCATGCAGCAGGTAAATTTTGACGGTGTCGTTCTGACCAAGCTCGACGGAGACGCCCGCGGCGGCGCGGCGCTTTCGGTGAAGGCGGTCACCGGCAAGCCGATCAAGTTCGCCTCGACAGGCGAGAAGCTCGACTCCTTTGACTATTTCCACCCGGAGCGCATGGCCGGACGCATCCTCGGGATGGGCGACATGCTCACCCTGATCGAAAAAGCTCAGGAGCAGGTGGACGAGAAAAAGGCGCGGGAGCTGGAGCAGAAGCTCCGCAAGGCCCAGTTCACCTTCGACGATTTCCTCGACCAGATGCAGAGCATGCGCAAGATGGGGCCTCTGGCCGGCATGATGGCCATGATACCGGGCGTTCCCAAGGCGCTCAAGAACCAGCAGATCGACGAACGCGAGCTGGACAGGGTAGAGGCCATAATCCGTTCCATGACCCTGGAGGAGCGCCGCCTGCCGGATATGATCAACGGCAGCCGCCGCAAGCGCATCGCCGCCGGTAGCGGCACCAGCGTCCAGGCGGTGAACCAGCTGATCACCCGCTTCAAGCAGATGCAGAAGATGATGAAACAGCTGGCCAGCGGCAAGGGCGGCAAAGGCATGCCCGGTATCCCGCCCGAGATGCTCAAGGGTGGTTTCTGATCGCGGCGGACGAGTCGGGCATAAAAAATTGATGCTGAAGACCGCAGAAGAGTTGAGATGCTCAAAGCGGATATAAACAGGAACTCAACCATTAATAACTGCAGAGGAGGTGATTGAATGTCAGTGAAAATACGCTTAAGCCGGGTAGGCCGCAAGAAGAAGCCGATATACCGCATCGTGGTTGCCGACTCCCGCTCCCCACGGGACGGCAAGGTGATCGAGAATATCGGTCGCTACGCGCCACAGGAAGACCCGTCCCTCATCGAGGTCGATGAGGATAAGGCTCGCGAATGGCTGTCCAAAGGCGCTCAGCCGTCGGAAACCGTCGCAAAGCTGCTGTCGATCAAGGGGATTTCCTGAAGTTGCAACTCTAAAGCGGAAACGGAGGAAGAAAGTGAAAGAGCTACTCGAATACCTGGCCAAGGCCCTGGTGGACAAACCGGACGAAGTCAAGGTGCAGGAGACTGTGACTGACACTACCGTGGTGCTGGAGCTGACCGTGGCCAAGGACGATATCGGCAAGGTCATCGGCAAGCAGGGCCGCATCGCCAGGGCGCTCAGGACCATCGTTAAAGCGAGCGCGGTCAAGAACGGCAAGCGGGCTATCGTCGAAATAGTTGACTGAGCCCACCGGCGACTCTACTGGCAGTCTGGCAGGTGATTCCGCCGGCGGTTCGGCAGGCGACGCTGCAAACACCACCGATGGCGCTCCCACGGGCGCGCCTGAATGGATCCTCGTCGGCTTGGTGAAGCGCATCCACGGAACCGGAGGCGAGATGCTGATATTGCAGCTTACCGAAAGTGACGAACGCTTCGCGGCGGGATCTGAGCTTCATCTCATGCGCAAACGTGAGCAGGAGCTGACGCCGGTAAGGATAGAATCAAGCCGCGGATCGGATCGGGGACCGATAGTGAGGCTTGAAGGAATCGCTTCGCTGGAAGATGCGAAGCCGCTGTTTGGCGCATCGTTGTTTATCAGGGCAACGGAACTGGATGAGCCGGAGGAAGGCTCATATTATGCTTTTCAGATCGAAGGCTGCGAGGTCTACGAAGGAGAGCGGCTGGTCGGCATCGTCACCCGGCTGGCCGAAACGCCGAAGGCCAACCCCTATATCGAGATCGAGCCTGATGGCGATGAGGAAAAACTGCTGCTGGTGCCGTTCATCAGCCAGGCGATCATCTCGGTCGATGTTGAGAACCGGCGCATCGAACTCGCGGAAGGTTTCGCGGAGTGACCTGCCGTGAATCGTGACCTTCCGGGAAATCTGACTCAGGCTGAAGCGTGAATCCCCTATGAGGATCGATGTCTTCACATTATTTCCGGAATGGTTCAACTGGTTCTTCGACCAGCGGCATGTGACCAATGCGGTTCAGGCCGGCAGCCTGGAGGCGCGGCTCCATAACTACCGCGATTACACCCCCCTCAGGCATAACCAGGTAGACGATACTCCCTGCGGCGGTGG
>JAUSDE010000113.1 GCA_030650885.1 Thermoleophilia bacterium | reverse complement strand
CCTCAGGTCTCCCGTCAGGCTCAGCTCTCCGAAACAGGCCGTCTTCGCCTTCAGTGGCCGGTCCCGGTGCGCCGACGCTATTGCCATGGCAACCGCCAGATCCGCCGCGGGCTCGTCTACTCTCACGCCGCCGGCGACGTTGACAAAGATGTCGTTGCCGCCAAGGTTCAGCCCGGCGCGCCTTCCCAGCACCGCCACGATCATCGCCATCCTGCCGCGGTCGATGCCGTTACCCACCTGTCGCGGATACTGCATGCCGGTTCCCGCGACCAGCGACTGCACTTCTACCAGCAGCGAACGGCTGCCTTCCAGCGCCGCCAGGATCGAAGAGCCACAGCTGCGCTCCCCATCCTCCAGGAACAGGGCCGAGGGGTCATCGACCACCTCCAGCCCGGACTCCTTCATCTCAAATACGCCGATCTCATTGGTCGAACCAAAACGGTTCTTGACCGAGCGTAAAACCCTGTACGTCAGGTTCCGGTCCCCTTCGAACTGGAGTACCGTGTCCACCATATGCTCCAGCACCCGCGGACCCGCCAGCGCGCCTTCCTTGGTCACATGGCCCACGAGAAAGACTGAGATACCATCTTCCTTGGCCAGCCGCATCAGCCTTCCCGCTGCCTCACGCACCTGGCTCACCGAGCCCGGCACCGAGCCGATCTCGTCGCTATAGAGCGTCTGCACCGAGTCGACCACTACCAGCTCCGGCCGCGTCTTCTTCAATGCCGCGACGACCGAGTCCAGGTTCGTCTCGGCCAGGATCTCCACCGGCCCGACATCGTGCAGGAGCCGGTCCGCGCGCAGCTTCACCTGTGCAGGCGACTCTTCGCCTGAAACCAGCAAGACCCGGTGGTCCCTGCAGAGATTGGAAAGCACCTGCAGAAGCAGGGTGCTTTTGCCTATGCCCGGTTCGCCGCCGACAAGCACAATGGAACCCGGCACTATTCCTCCGCCAAGGACCCGGTCCAGCTCCGAGATTCGCGTCTTCACGCGTTCGACCGCCTGCGCCTCGATCTCGTCGATGCGCCGCGGCGTCACCTCGATCACCTTTGCCGGGCTTCCCGCCCGTCCTTCAAAACGCTCTTCCGTGAAACTGTTCCACTCGCCACAGTCCGGACAACGCCCGAGCCACTTGTGGGCCTCGTAGCCGCACGCGCCGCAGGTGAAAAGGCTATGAACCTTCGCCATCTGTGCGTGCAGGCTTGGCCGCGTCTGACCTTTCGCCAGAGGCGCCTACCAGGTCCTTTTTCGGTTTGTGTTCCTTTGCGAGCAGAGTCATGAACGTACGGTCGTCCTTACGGTCGACCAGCACGGTTGAGCCATCAGGTATAGCGCCCGCCAGGACCTCGTCGGCGAGCAGGTCCTCCACGTATTGCTGGATGGCCCGGCGCAACGGCCTGGCCCCCATGCCTGGATCGAAGCCCTTCTCCACCAGCAGCTCCTTGGCAGGCACGGTCAGCTCGATCAGCACCTGGCGCTCGGCCAGCTGCTGGCTGACACGGGCGATCATCAGGTCGACGATCGACGTGATGTCTGCACGGTCCAGCTTGTGGAAGACGATCACTTCATCAACACGGTTGAGGAACTCGGGCCGGAAGACCCGCTTGAGCTCGCCGGTGATGTTGGTCTTCATGTCATCGTAGGACATGCCGTCCTCTTCGATGGCGGCAAAGCCCAGAGGGCTTTCCTTGGCGATTGTCTTGGCGCCAATGTTGGAGGTCATGATGACGATGGTGTTGCGGAAATCCACCTTGCGCCCCTGCGAGTCGGTCAGATGGCCGTCCTCGAGGATCTGCAGGAGGATGTTGAATACGTCAGGATGCGCCTTCTCGATCTCGTCGAGCAGGATGACGGAATAAGGCTTGCGGCGCACAGCCTCGGAGAGCTGGCCGCCTTCTTCATAGCCGACATAGCCCGGCGGCGAACCGACCAGGCGCGAGACGGCGTGTTTTTCCATGTATTCGGACATGTCTACCTGGAGCAGAGCGTCCTCGTTGCCAAACAGGAACTCTGCCAGCGTACGCGCCAGCTCTGT
The DNA here is from genome assembly GCA_030650885.1 of Thermoleophilia bacterium. Classification (GTDB taxonomy): domain Bacteria; phylum Actinomycetota; class Thermoleophilia; order BMS3ABIN01; family BMS3ABIN01; genus JACRMB01. The sequence goes on along the minus strand of JAUSDE010000113.1, from coordinate 552 downwards.
CTTGCCTACGCCCGAAGGGCCCAGGAAGATGAATGAGCCACTGGGGCGGCGCGGATCCTTGATGCCGGCCCGCGAACGGCGGATGGCCTTTGATACAGCCTTGATGGCCTGGTCCTGGCCGATGACCCGCTTGTGGAGCACGTCCTCCATGCGCAGCAGTTTCTGGGACTCGCCCTCGGTCAGCTTGAATACCGGGATGCCGGTCCACATGGAGACGATATCGGCGATCTCTTCCTCGCCGATGGAGACTACTTCACGACCCTCGTCGTTCTTCCATTCCTCGGCCAGTTCCCGCTTGCGGTTGGAGAGCTTGCGCTCCTTGTCGCGCAGGTTGGCGGCCTTCTCGAACTCCTGGGCCTCGATGGCGGCTTCCTTCTCCTTGCGCACCGTGTCGATCTCTACTTCGAGCTCACGGTACTTGGGCGGCGCCGTCATGGTCTTGATGCGCATGCGCGAGGCGGCCTCGTCGATGACATCGATGGCCTTGTCCGGCAGGAAGCGGTCGCTGATGTAACGCGCCGACAGCCTCGCCGCGGCCTTGAGAGCCTCGTC
>JAUSDE010000092.1 GCA_030650885.1 Thermoleophilia bacterium | reverse complement strand
CGCCGCGGTCGCCATCGAGACAGCGTCAAGGGTCTCCGAAAGCGTACCGATCTGGTTCACTTTTATGAGGATAGAATTGGCTATTCCTTCGTCGATTCCTCTTTTTAATCTGCTGGTGTTGGTTACAAAAAGGTCATCGCCGACAAGCTGCACGCGGTCGCCGATCTTATCGGTGAGCAGTTTCCAGCCCTTCCAGTCGTCCTCGGCCATGCCGTCCTCGATGGAGACGATGGGATAGCTGTCTACGAGGTCGGCATAGAAGTCAACCATCTGCTGCGATGAAAGGGTGCGGCCCTCGCCGGCGAGGACGTACTTGCCTTTCTTGTAGAACTCACTCGAAGCCGGATCCATGGCGATGGCGACGTCCTTGCCCGGTTTCAGCCCGGCCTTTTTTATCGCCTTGATGATGTACTCCACAGCCTCGCGGTTCGAGCCGAGGTCCGGAGCGAAGCCGCCCTCGTCGCCGACCGCCGTGTTGAGCCCGTCCTTCTGCAGCACAGCCCTGAGGGCATGGAAGACACCGGCGCCCATCTGCAGCGCCTCGGCGAAACTGCGCGCTCCGACAGGCACACACATGAACTCCTGGATGTCGACGTTGTTATCCGCGTGGGCGCCACCGTTGAGGATGTTCATCATCGGTACCGGCAGCACGTGGGCGCCGACGCCGCCGAGGTACTGCCAGAGCGGCAGCACCGCGCTCTCGGCGGCCGCGTGAGCCACGGCCAGCGAGGTGCCGAGGATTGCGTTGGCGCCAAGGTTGCCCTTGTTATCAGAGCCATCCATTGCGATCAGTATCTCGTCGAGCTCACGCTGTGAGCTCGCCTCGAAGCCGATGATCTCCCCGGCGATAATATCGTTGACGTTGGCGACCGCCTTCAGCACCGATTTGCCTCCGTAATTCTTCTTGACCCCGTCGCGCAGCTCCACCGCTTCATAGGCTCCCGTGGAAGCTCCCGAGGGAACCGCGGCCCGGCCGGTTGCCCCGTCGGCAAGCTCGACTTCGACCTCGACTGTAGGATTGCCGCGGGAATCCAGGATCTGGCGCGCGTGGACATCGACGATCATCGACATGTTGAAACCTCCTGTGTCCTTATTGGACGTAGCTGAAATTCTGGGAACCAACGACGAGGAGCCTATTCACTCGTTCTCTTATCCGCTTCACCCTTCGCCTGCTGATAATATTCTTCCTGGCGGTCCAGAGGCAACCGGTCGAAGCCTTCGCCGTCGGTGGAAGCAAGCTCGGCGGCCCGCTCCACCCTCTGCTGGAATCGGCCGGCGGCGCTCCTGAGCGCCAGCTCCGGATCGACCCGCAGCTTGCGGGAGAGGTTCACCACCGCGAACAGCATGTCGCCTACCTCGTGGTACGCCTCGGTCTCGCTGCCACGTTTTTTATCCGTGCCCTCGGGCTGCGGTTCCTCTGCGGCGAGCGCCTCTTTCAGCTCGGCGATCTCTTCCTCGATCTTCTCAAAGATGGGTTCGGGCTGGTCCCAGTCGAATCCTACAGCCGCAGCGCGCGCCTGCATCCGCTGGGCATAGAGAGGGGACGGCAGCGAAGAAGGGACATCATGGAATATGCCTTCGCGCCCCTCCTTGTCGCGCTTGATGCTCTCCCAACGCTCGACTACATCGGCGGCGTTTTCTACGGCTGTTTCACCATAGACATGGGGGTGGCGCCGGATCAGTTTTTCGATGATCGACCGGGTGATGCTGTCTAGATCCGCAGAGCCCTGCTCCGCGGAGAGGTCAGCCATGAAAAAGATATGGAAGAGCAGGTCGCCCAGCTCGCCGCCGACTTCGTCGATATTGCCCGCATGCGCGGCGTCGATCAGCTCGAAAGTCTCTTCAAGGGTGTGGGTGGAGATATCCTCGATGCTCTGCTCCCGGTCCCAGGGGCAGTCACGGCGCAGCCTGCGCACCACCTCGTCCAGTTCAAGCAGCGTAGCGGCAAGTTGTTCGCTGTCGGTTTTATCGCTCATGTTTTCCCTCTTTTTGAAGCATCAGCCGAGTCATGCATTCCTTCGCATTGGTACATCAGCCGAGGAATGCCTACTCGGCCCGTATAAAAAAACAGGGGGCGCAAGCTTCGCTTGCGCCCCCTGCGGATTACTTCAATCGCGGCCATATTACTTCAATCGCGGCCTGTATCAGGGAGTAGCCGCTGCCGGTGCCGCAGCCGGCGCAGTCTGTGTCGTCGCCGTGGTGGCTGTTGTCGGCGACGTGCTGGTCGGAGTCGGCTCGAACTCCGCCGCATAGATCACCGTATAGTCGCCCTTGACGCCCTCGAACCAGGCCTCGAAGGCGGTCCGCTGGTTCTCCATTCCCAGGCCCTGCTTGAGCTCTTCCTTCACTTCTTCGAAGGTCTGGGTGCCGGCCGGTTTGACCGCTGTGACGCGGATGATGTGATATCCGAACGACGACTTGACCGGCGCAGAGATCTGCCCGACGGCCAGGCCGTTCATCGCCGCCTCGAACTCAGGAACGAACCCGCTGCCTTCCGAGGGAACCTCACCGAGATCGCCGCCCTTGTCCTTGCTGCCAGGGTCGGTCGAGACCTCTTTGGCCAGTGTGGCGAAGTCCTCGCCCGCGTCCAGCCTGGTCTTCACGGCGTTGGCGGTGGCCTCGTCAGCGACGAGGATATGCGAAACCGTCCGCATCTCCGGCTGAACGAACTGGGTCGGGTTCTCGTTATAGTACTTGAGCGCCTGCTCGTCGGTCACAGGAGGCGCGTCCGTGGTCACTTCGGGATATAGCTTCTGGAACAGCAGGCTCTTGCGGATCTGGTCCTTGAGCCGGTCCAGGGTCAGGTTGTTATCCGTGAGCTTCTGGTTGAATGCCTCTTCGCCGCCAGACTGTTCCTTGTACTGGTCGAGCTGCGTACTTATCTCCTCATCGCTTACAGTCAGGTTGCGCTTGTCGGCCTCGAACCAGAGGATCTCCTCGTTTACCAGCCGCTCGGCCACCTGCTTCTGCAGTTCTGCATACTCAGGAGAGTCGGTCGCGGGCAGGCTGTCGCCATACTGGGCCTTGAGCTCCTCGACCGCCTTGTCCAGGTCCTCCCGGGTGATTACCTTGCCATCCACCTCGGCAACGGCGCTCTTGGGCAACCCGCCGCAGCCGGCCCAGGCCAGCGCCAGC
>JAUSDE010000087.1 GCA_030650885.1 Thermoleophilia bacterium | reverse complement strand
AACGCAACTAAAAAAAGTAAAAAGATTTTGCGGCGATTAGGCATTTTGTCTCCCTGGGTAAGAGTGTTATTCGATGGCATCGCTGCCGATTACAGCGATTCTATCCATTTTTTGGGATAGAAAAACTTCGGTTTTGATATTTTCGCCATAAGTGTGCGGTAGACCTTCAGAATGAATGCCGGTATAGAGCAGAATGTATTTTTTCGCCGGCCTGCCAGAGTTACAGGGATGTTCCAGTCTGCCGCCTCACGGGCGGCCTGAGACTAATTTCAGCCTGGGGCTTTTGCCGCTTTCGGTACCCGGAGCATCACCGGCGGCCAGGACTCACTGGAATAGTCTTCCTGATAGTGGTCGCTCAGCTCGGGCTGCAGGATCTCCGCACTCGGCTGGCCTTCGCCGAACACCACGACTGGTGGCTTCTCCTGAGCCAGCTCTATCCTCAGGCCGTCGAAGAGGACTTTGGCGTTCTCGTCGCCGCGCTTGTATTTCTCTTCCCAGAGGAAGGGATCATAGAAATCCAGCGTCACCGGCCGCCCGGCCTCCAGCGCGTAGCAGCCGGGTATCAGCACCGGCTGGCAATCCGTAGTGCGGTTTATGGTCTCAGCCACGATCACCGCCACATCGCTTTCATTACTGCGGAAGAAATAATCGCCACTCTTGTTGACCAGGTTCGGCACTGCGAACACAAGCCATACCGCGATCAGGGCCAGTGGCACCAGGCCGCCCCGTTCGGCCAGCGCGACGATACCCCATGCGGCCAGTACCGCCACGGCAGGCTCAGCCATCAGAAACAGGTTGGTATCATGGCCTTCGGCAGGCAGGGTCCCCAGAACGGCGACGCCGGCCAACAGCCAGCCGACCAGCAGGAACAGCCGACCCTTGAGCTGGCCGCCCAGTTTGTCCCGGTTGCGCAGCGCCTTGAATGCGAACCAGGCGCCTGCCCATGCCGGCACCATCAGGGGCCAGTCCATCTGCCAGATGCGCCTCAGCCCGTCAAAAAGGTTGGCGAAATTGTAACCCTTGCTGGATTGCGCCCCGAGGATATCGGCGAGATAGGCTCCATCGGTGATCCACTGCGCGAGCATCGCCGCCGCTAGAGAGCCTCCCAGGGCTACACCGATATAGATCCATGACAACTTTCGCCGGAAGATCAAAACATAGGCGATGCAGACCAGGAGGAACGGCAGGATGGTCAGCTTGGTAAGGGTCCCCAGCACCGCCAGGGCGCCAGCGCCCGCGATGGCGGTGCGTGACTTCCCCATGAGCAGCAATATCGATATGACAGCGATCAGCGACACGAGGTAATCGTTGATGAAAGTCTTGGAGAAGAACAGCCCGAGGGGGGCGAATAGAGTCAGCACACCGGCCACGACCGCCAGCTGCGGGTTAGCTGTGATTCGCAGGGCCAGCCGCCAGACCGCCACTCCCAGCCCCGCCATCATCAGCAGGGTGAATACCCGGAAGGGCATGACGCCGTGTCCCAGCATCGCCAGTGGCGCTCCCAGCAGGAACAGCAACGGTGGGTGGGCTACGAGGAAATCACGATAGGGCATCTGGCCGTCTGCCAGAGCGCGGGATGTTATCAGGTAGGTGCTGTCGGCTGCGTCAAGGCAGCTGCGGTCGACGCCCGCAAGCCCCAGCGCCGTGAACAGGGCGATGAACGCGAGGAAGATAAAAGGGAAGAGCCTGGCGAACCTGGCTGGGCTGGCCATCAGATCAGGGGCAAACGGATACCCGGCCGGAGCACCCTTCAGCCGCTTCACAGATGGCGGCGGGAACCGGCGCTGGAGCCGTACGCTTGATGCGCTCCAGTATGCGGCGTCGGGATTTATGCTTCTCGACTGGAGCAGTCTCGACGCCGCCCAGCTCGAATCTCATCAATTGCAGGCCACGCGAGCTGCGAACCGGGTAGAAGCCACAATCGCGCAGAAAATCCTGGTCGAACATGCGGCACTCACCTTCAGGAGCTGCTACCTGGTAACTGAACGCCTCGACGGTCTCCACTTCACGCTCCTTGAGATCTGCCAGAACTGCGGTGAGCAGGCTTCTGCGAGCAGGCGCGAAACCGTCGCCGGCGACCAGGCTGCATGTCAGGAGCACTGCGTCGGCGCTGACGGGACCGCAGGCGAAGTCGTTGGCGCGGGCGAATAATCCCGCCGGGCCGTACTGGATCATTCCCAGCAGTTCGTCGTCGGCGATGGCGAGCTTTCCCCAGCCACCGAAATATTCTATTGCCGACTCAGCCCAGTCATCTGCTGCTGTTGCCGGCCAGCTGTCATCATAGCCCTGCCACCAGCCACAACCCTGGCACTCCTCAGGGAGGATCTCAGACGCCGCCTTGTCCAGCTGCTGGAGTTGAAAGATCACTTGATAGTTCACCCGTACGTATTTTGCCAGGAAAAAAATTCCACATACGATGGATTCTCTTTCCCAATAACCCAAACATTATAACTTACAGGGGAAATCTATTGGAGAGGCAATTGGAGAGGCAATTGGAGATGCGATTCCGGGATGCTGCTCGCGTTGAAGCCGAAATACGCGATCACTGGCTGGAAACCAGCTCCAGCAGAGTGATCTCAGGACGGCTGAGAAAGCGGAACGGCAGCAGGGTTGTGCCGACTCCCGGGGATACATGCATGGTGAGTCCGCCGACGTGATAGATGCCGGCGCCATATCCGGAACCCGAGGTAGATAGCAATATCTTGCCTCTGGTTGGATGGGGGATGCAGATCTGGCCGCCATGAGTATGGCCGGCGAGTACCAGGTTGTAGGTTTCATGGGGAAGCAGGTCAGCCGCGTCAGGGCTGTGGGTGAGAAGCAGCCGTAGCCCCACGCCCCGATCGACTTGTGAGGCGGTAGCTTCGAAATCGGCATAACCGTACTGGAAGTCGTCCATGCCGCAGACCTGAACGCCGCCACCACGTGTCATAACTGTGGCGCACTCGTTCTCGAGCAGCCGGATGCCGGCTTGAGATAACAGCTCGCGGTTCATGGAAACGGTCTTTGACAGGGCCTCGGTGGGATATTCTTTCGGCCCTCGCCGGTTACGGCCAGTAAGCCGCCTGACCAGGTCCTGCAAGACGGTCTTTCGCAAGCCGTGGTCATGGTTGCCCAGCACAGCGAATTTGCCATAGCGCGCGCCTATCTCAGCCAGGAGCGGCAGAAACGGCCTCAAGTCCTTCTTTTTGTCGGTCATGTCGCCGGTGAAGAGGACCAGGTCGGCGTCGGCGCGGCGCGATGCCTTGACCAGCTTGCGGATCGCCTTTGCCGCAGGCCCCCAGGCTCCGCCGTGAAGGTCGCTGATATGAAGCAGCGTTAGCCCGTCCAGTTCCGGTGGCAGCCCGGGAATCTCCAGACGCCGCCGCCGAAGGCGCAGCCACTGGGCCTCGAAAAGCATATAACCGCATCCGGCAGCCGCAAGAATGGCGGCTGACAGCAGGCCCCGCGGTAAAAGCCGGTTAACCTTCCTGCTGGGCTTCAATCTCCGCCTTCAGACGTTCCCGGGTTTCCTCGATCCTTGCCTTCAGCTCTTCCGAGGACTCGGGTTCCTCGACAATCGGAATGCCGGTCTCGGTTCCCGGCTCCGCCATGATATCGAGCTGGCCGCCGAACAGCTCCTGCCGGATCTCAGCGCCGGACTTGGGCGCCAGCAGCAGACCGGCCCCAAAACCGATGATCATCCCGCAAATGAATTTCCTGCATCG
>JAUSDE010000084.1 GCA_030650885.1 Thermoleophilia bacterium | reverse complement strand
ACCTCACGGTGGGCCTCTACGATCGCCCGGCGGCGGCAAACGCATCCGGATCAGATATCTTGCTCAGCATCCATCATAATTACCTGGCAGAGGGCGAAGCACAGGCGGCCGCCGCCTATTTCTTCAGCCGGCAGGGATATTTTTCTGAAGCCGGCAGCCTGTTGGCACAGCATATTGTAGAGAACATATCCCGGGAGCTTTCAGTCACTGCCATTCCCGCTTTGGGGCGGAATTATGCTGTTTTACGGGAGACCAGCATGACTGCCGTGCTGGTAGAGCCTTCCTTCATAGGAAACCGGGGCCAGTCAGACGCAGAGGCACAGGAGCTGGCACGGCGTGAATCAGAGGCGATTCTGGCCGGTCTAAGGGACTATTTCACCAGTTGATAGGGGCTTTTACCTATAAAAATCCCGCAAATTGCGGAAATTACACTAAATTCTTCCCCCGTGATTTGACTTCCAATTTATGCCTTGTTAAGGTTCACAAGGTTTTTAACGTAATAGAAGCCAACTGACCGACGCCAACAGACGTCCTAAAGGAGGCGAATAACATCAGGTTTAAGTTACAGCCATTATTCGCAGCAAGTAGCACCCTCTTCAAAGCGACCCCCAAAACAATCCTCGGAAGACTCAGCGTCTTCGTAATCAGCCTCCCACTTGTTATAGCGATCTACCTGACGGTTTCGGCTGCCATAGCTGACGCAGACCCGGCGGGAGATATAGCCACCAGACAGACCCAGGCTGAATCGGTTCGCAGTGAGATAGCGAGCCTGAACAGCGATCTGGAAATGAAGGTGGAGATATACAACAACGCTAACTATCAGCTTTCGATGATCGAAGGCAATATCGAAGAGAACCAGGCGAAGCTCGAAGAGGCTACTGTAAGGCTCGGAGAGATGCAGTCACGGCTGGAAACGCGGGTAGTCAAGATCTACCGCAACGGCCAGGTGAACATGCTCGACGTGCTTATGGACACCAGCGACCTCAGCGAATTCATGACCAAGTTCGACATGCTGACCAAAGTCGGCGAGCAGGACCGGGACGACCTCGATCAGGTGAAGCTGCTCAAGCAGCAGGTCGAGGAGACCAAGGTACAGCTCGACAGCGACATGGAAACCCAGTCTACACTGGTTGAGCAGGTAACCAGCGAGAAGGCCGATATCGAATCCGGCCTGGGTCAGAGGCAGCAGATGCTCGGCAGCATCGAGGGCGAGATCGCCTCGTTGCAGGCTCAGGAAGCTGCAGCACAGCAGGCGGCACTGGACGCACAAGCAGCTGCGGTTTCCAGTGATTCTGGTGGAGGCTCCGGTGGTGGCGGCGGCGGATTTGTCGGGCCCGCGAATCCCTCGACCTCAGGTGGCGCTGTTGGAATCGCCATGCAGTATCTTGGAGTGCCTTATGTCTGGGGCGGCGCTGACCCGTCAGGGTTCGATTGCTCCGGCTTGGTAATGTATGTATACGCTCAGATGGGCATCGGTCTTCCGCACGGAGCCACGGCCCAGTACTCTGCAGGAACGCCGATCGACTATTCCCAGTTAGAGCCGGGAGATCTGGTCTTCTTCGGCGGCGGCGGATATATGAGCCATGTGGGCATCTACATCGGCGGTGGCAGCATGATCCACGCGCCGTTCGAGGGAACCGTGGTCCAGGTGGGCTCGGTCAGTTCCGGCGGCTCTTTTGCTGGAGCCTGCAGGCTCTAGGAAAAATAAAATAGAAATCAAAAGAGCCCGGTTATTCAATCGGGCTCTTTTTATTGGAGGAATGATGAACGATAAAAAGCCCCGCGTGCGCTTTGCGCCCAGCCCCACAGGCCACCTTCATGTCGGCGGAGCCCGCACCGCGCTTTATAACTGGCTGTTTGCCCGTGGCCGGGGTGGCAGTTTCATCCTGCGCATCGAGGACACAGACCTCTCCCGTTCCACCGACGAGTCCATTCAGCAGATCATATCGAGCATGCGCTGGCTCGGCCTTGACTGGGACGAAGGGCCCGGAGCCGCTGGCGACCACGGGCCTTATCGCCAGATGGAACGCATGGACATCTACCAGGAGGCAGCTTCAGCGCTTCTGGATGCCGGCAGAGCCTATCACTGCTACTGTTCACCTGAAGAGCTGGAGGCGGCACGTACGGTCGCCAGGCAGGAAAGCCGTCCAGTAGTCTACAACGGACGCTGCTGTGGACTTTCCAGCTCCGAGCTGCAAACCATGGAATCCGAGGGCCGACAGCCCGTGATCCGCCTTCGTACTCCCAGGGAAGGCTTCACTGTCGTCAGGGATACGATAAAGGGCGACGTGCAGTTTGAAAACAGCACCATCGGCGATTTCATCCTGGTCCGTTCTTCAGGCGTGCCCACATATAATTTTGCTGTCGCCGTCGACGATGCCCGCATGGGGATCACTCATGTGATCCGTGGCGATGACCACCTGCCGAATACCCCCAGGCAGATCATGCTGCTGGAGGCCATGGGGGAGGAGCCGCCTCTTTACGGGCATCTGCCGCTGATCCTGGGTGCTGATAAGACGCCGCTTTCAAAACGCCACGGAGCTTCCGCAGTCGAAGAATTCAGGAAGCAGGGATATGTGCGCGAAGCTCTCTGTAATTATCTGGCGCTTTTGGGATGGAGCTTCGATGGAGAGACCACCCTTTTCAGTATCGAGGAGCTTGTTGAGAAATTCTCGCTCGAGCGGGTCGGCAATACCGCAGCCGTCTTCGACGGGGAAAAGTTCATCTGGATGAACGGCCACTACATCCGCGAGATGAGTGAGGGCGAGCTCGCGTCGCGCATCATTGAATATCTGGCAGGCTCCGATCTGGCCGGCTTGCCGGGATCAGACGGAAAGCCCACTGTTGCTGAACTGGTGCCTCTTGTTCAGGAGAAGATGAAGACGCTCGCAGATTTTGCCGCGCTCACAGATTTCTTCTTCCTGCCGCTGGTATTTGAGGAAAAAGCACTCGGTAAATTGATGAAGGATGCAAACGCGCTGCCGGTTCTGGAGAGCGTGGTAGCGGCCATTACGTCACTGGATACGTTCAGTCTTGAAAGCATCGAAGAGCGGCTTCGCGCCGAAGCCGAAGCCATGGAGCTGAAACTGGGGAAATTCCTGCAGCCGATCCGCATCGCTGTCAGCGGCAAGACCATCACTCCCGGCATGTTCGAGACTCTGGCGATGCTGGGCCGCGAGGAAAGCATTGAAAGGCTGAAAGCCGCGATTATACGATTGGCTCAAGCCTAAACCGGCAGAAGCAGATTCGAAACCGGTGGATATAACCTCCCGGTAATGAATAATGCGGGGGAAGAAAATGGTAGCGCATAGGGGATTTGAACCCCTGCTACCGCCGTGAGAGGGCGGCGTCCTGGGCCACTAGACGAATGCGCCACGTTAAAACCAGCCGTGATATTCTACACAGCGATGTCGCGCCTTTCAAACCAGGTGACCGCAGCGCCTGTGGAAACCACGAT
>JAUSDE010000056.1 GCA_030650885.1 Thermoleophilia bacterium | reverse complement strand
CTGAGCAATACACAATACATTAACAACTGGGACCTGGTCGACAGCTCAGCAGCGTATATCGTCGGCCCTTACCTTATGGACAGGAACAGAGAGCCTCTGTATCGACTGGCGCACTCCAGGAGCCTGTGGGAACGAAGGATCGCCGTGTTGTCGACTTTCCATTTTATAAGCCAGGGAGATTTCGCCGATCCGACGGCCATCGCGAAGATACTGCTGCACGACCCGGAAGACCTTATCCACAAGGCGGTCGGCTGGATGTTGCGGGAAGTCGGAAACCGGGATATTGATGCCGAAGAAGTATTCCTTTTAGAACACTACAGGGATATGCCCCGCACCATGCTCCGCTATGCGATTGAGAAATTTCCAGAGGATAGACGGCAGGCATATCTGAAGGGTTACAGATGAATATGTCGCCGGCACGGGACGGCTGTGCTTTCAACCATTATCGACGCCATCGAGGCCACATGAGACGGGTATTGCCATTATTATTCTGCGCCGCAGCTTTGCTGGCCGGCTGCAATGGCGTGGAAAGTGGCGATACGACTCAAGCTGATAGCACCGGCAGCGCCTCGCGAGACTGGTACAGGCCACCCCTTGAAGTCACCTGGCAGTGGCAGCTGAAAGGGAAGGTCAATACTGACTACCCGGTCGAGATCTATGACATCGACCTCGTCGACTCTTCAGAGGTCCTGATCGACTCTATTCAATCATCGGGCAGTAAAGTAGTGTGTTATTTTTCGGCAGGCTCTTATGAGAACTGGCGGCCGGATGCGCCTGAATTCTCTCCGGGCGATCTCGGCAATACCCTGGAAGGATGGCAGGATGAAAAATGGCTGGATATCCGTTCCCCGAATGTCCGCCGGATCATGCAGCATCGCCTCGACCTGGCAAAACAAAAAGGATGTGATGGGGTCGAGCCGGACAACTTGGACGGCTACGCGAATGACTCTGGGTTCGATCTGAGCGCGGCAGACCAGCTGGCGTTCAACCGCTTTATCGCTGACGAGGCACACAAACGAGGCCTTTCCGCTGGCCTCAAGAACGACCTGGACCAGGTCCGGCAGCTGGCTGGATATTTCGATTTCAGCGTCAACGAACAGTGCCACGCTTTCAATGAATGCGAGCAGCTGACGCCATTCATCGAGGCAGGAAAACCCGTGCTCAACGCTGAGTACGAGGAGAGCCTGGTAAAGAGCGCCGCCGAACGCCGATCACTCTGCGAAACGGCGCTTGGTGAGAACATCAGCACTCTGATCCTGCCGCTGGAGCTGGACGATACATTCCGGTTCAGCTGTAAATCGTAGACGCGTCTGATCGACGAACCGATCGGCGCGTCTGATTAACGTCCGTCCGCCGGATGCGATAAAATATAAAGCAGCAGTTTTCTTCCATCCCTCCACAGATAACTCTCCATGAAAACATTTGTCCTCGGCGACATCCATGGCGCCTACCGCGCACTCATACAGGTCTTCAAGCGCAGCGGTTTTGACGCGCAAAAGGACCGTCTGATCTTCCTCGGTGACGTGGTTGATGGCTGGTCACAAGTACCTGAAAGTATCGAGGAGCTGATGAGGGTGAAGAATCTCATCCATCTCCTGGGAAATCACGATAACTGGGCGCTCGACTGGATGCTGGAAGGTTTCAGGCCTGATATATGGATAGAGCAGGGAGGGCTGTCCACCATGCAGGCGTATGCCAGTCGTGAGTGGCGCGCGAAAAAGAAAGAACATCGTGATTTTCTGCGGAAGGCCAGGCTCAAATTCCTCGACGAGGAGAACCGGCTATACGTACATGCCGGCATCGATATCATGAAATCGCTGGATGAGCAGAAGGCGAGTTATCTGATCTGGGACCGGATGCTTTTCGACTGGACCGAAGGTGTGCCGGATTACAGGGAGATTTTCATCGGGCACACGGTCACGTTGACCGAGGACACCGACAAACCGCTGCATTTTGGAGAAAAGGACAATATCTGGCGGCTGGATACAGGCGCCGGCTACTATGGTAAGCTCACGATAATGGATGTCGAGACCAAGGATTACTGGCAATCTGACCCGGTGACGGAGCTGTATCCCGACGAGCCGGGGCGGAAGGGATAAATATGAGAAGCCGGATTTGTGAGAGTGGACAGCAGGCATTAATTAACCGGAAGACGACTGATTCATGAGCGACGATCATCCACATAAACATCAGCATCCCAGCTCCAACGCGTTCTTCACTAACTGGCGCGAATCGGACCTGCCGCTTGCGGAAAAACTGCGCCTTACATTCCGCAACCAGTGGATCAAGATCAGGTACCGCCAGGGCTGTTGTGGCCATGAGGGCGAGCCGGGATGTTGACAGGTGGCTCCCGAGTCCCGGCGGGACTCAGAGCAGTAAAACCGGCAGCATCAACATGGGCAATCAACCGCTTCCTGTACATTGCCTTCCTCATTTCTTGCACCTCGCCGCGTTTCATTAGATAATCAGTATGTGGATTTTCCGTGGCCTTAAGGTTCGCTTTAAGGTCAATTTTCATGCAAAGGCTCCGTTTTTAAAGCAATTTCGGCCCTGTCCGGAGGCTCTACCCGCTGGATATCCAGGAACTAAACTTAACCGCTAACCTGCTGCGCCAGGATGTAGTCAGCATGGTCGCCGAGGCCGGTTCCGGCCACCCCGGCGGTTCGCTTTCATCGACTGACATCGTCACGGCGCTTTTCTTCCATACCCTGAACCACCGTCCGGACGAGCCAAAATGGCCGGATCGTGACCGGTTCATACTCAGCAAGGGCCACTGTGCGCCTATACTCTATGCGGCCCTGGCTCGCAGCGGCTATTTTCCAGTGGAAGATCTGATCAACCTGCGCAGGATCGACTGCCATCTGCAGGGGCATCCAGACATGCACAAGACCGTCGGCGTTGAGATCTCCTCCGGCTCCCTCGGGCAGGGGCTCTCGGTATCCGTGGGCATGGCGCTGGCCATGCGACTGGACAAGCTGCCGGGCCATATATTCACGCTGATGGGCGATGGCGAGTCCCAGGAGGGCGAGATCTGGGAAGCCGCAATGGCCGCCGCCCACTACAAAACTGATAATCTCACAGGCATTGTCGATGCAAATGGCCTGCAAATAGACGGTTTCACGAGTGATGTTATGAATGTCGAACCTCTGGCGGCCAAGTACGAGGCTTTTGGCTGGTCCACACGCCAGATCGACGGGCATGACATGGAACAGATAATCGAGGCGCTCGACTGGAGCAAGTCGGTCGATGGGCCTGCCGCAATCATCGCGAAGACCGTCAAAGGCAAGGGCGTGTCGTTCATGGAGAACCAGGCCGGATGGCATGGCAAGGCTCCGGCCTCGGAGCAGAAAGAACTGGCGCTGGCCGAACTAAAGGAACAGGCTGAAGCACTTATTTCCGGGCAAGGGGAGGCCTGAGCGGTGGCAGACGAACTCAAACCCAGAGCCACCCGCGAGGCCTACGGCGAAGCCCTGCTGGAGTTGGGAAAACGGCACGGCAACGTCGTGGCGCTGGACGCCGACCTCTCGGGTTCCACCATGAGCAAGGTGTTTGCTGCCGAGTTTCCGGAAAGATTCTTCAACGTCGGAGTCGCCGAAGCCAATATGATGAACATGGCTGCCGGCTTTGCCATCAGCGGCAAGATCGCCTACGCCTCGACTTTTGCTGTTTTTGCAACAGGCAGGGCGTTCGACCAGGTGCGGCAGAGCATCGCCCAACCGAATCTGCCGGTACGGATCGTCGCCAGCCACGGCGGCCTGACCGTCGGCGAGGATGGCTGCACCCACCAGTCCGTGGAAGACATCGGGCTCATGCGGCTGCTTCCCAACATGAAAGTGATCGTTCCCGCAGACTTCAACCAGACTTACGCGGCTGTACTCGAGAGTTACGACACGCCCGGTCCGATGTATATCCGCACTGGCCGTCCGCTGACGCCGTTCCTCTATCAGGAACCGCCTGCATCGTTGGGCAAGGGCGCCGATGTGTTGCGCGAGGGTTCCGACATATCCATCTTTGCCTGTGGCATAATGGTGGTCAAGGCGCTCGAAGCGGCGGAACAATTGAAAAAAAGGGATATCAGCGCCGAGGTGGTAAACGTTAGTATCCTCAAGCCGATCGACGTGGACACAGTTACCGCCAGCCTGGAGAAAACAGGCTATGCCGTAACTGCGGAGGAGCACAGCATAATCGGTGGCCTGGGAGACGCGGTGGCTGAAGTCGCCGCGGAATATTGCCCGGTGAGGATGGGCCGCGTTGGCATCAAGGATGTTTTTGGAAAATCCGGCAAGCCGGACCAGCTGTTAGAGGAATTCAATCTGACCGCAGCTCATATGGTGGAGCTTGCCGGGAAAGTACTCGCAAGCGGCAAATAGCAGGGAAGCAGGAGCGGACGCCGGATATATCGCCTGGCGGGCTTCGATCAAACAAAACCTTCCAGTCTTTCTCCTCGGGAAAATAAAAAATGTTATGGTGCGGCCAGGAGCCGAGACTGGAATCTCAGGACAGCGCGGCCCAGGGCCGCCGGCAGTCAAAGAAGCAGACAAGAGGTAAGCAGTGATTAAATTTGAAAATGTCAGCAAACTGTATGACCCGAACATAGTCGGGCTCGAGGATGTGAACATCCACATCGAGCGAGGTGAGTTCTGCTTCCTCGTGGGGCACAGCGGTTCAGGTAAATCCACCTTCATCCGCCTGCTCCTCAAGGAGTTCGAACCCTCCGAGGGGACGATAACCGTAGCCGGCCGCAACCTGCAGCGCATGCGGCGCTCGGCCCTGCCTTACCATCGCCGCAACCTCGGTTGCGTCTTCCAGGACTTCAAGCTCCTCCCCAACAAGACCGTCGCGGATAACGTGGCATATGCCCTCAGGGTGACCGGCCAGCCGGTGCGGAACATCCGTCGCAAGGTTCCGGAGATCCTGAACCTGGTCGGTCTGGGAGACAAGATGAATAACCTGCCCGATGAGCTCTCTGCCGGAGAACAGCAACGCGTCAGCGTAGCCCGGGCCTTTGTTAACCATCCTTCGCTGCTGGTGGCCGACGAGCCGACCGGCAACCTGGACCCGGACACCTCCGTGGGGATCATGCAGCTGCTTTATCGCATCAACCGCACGGGCACCACTGTGCTGATGGCCACTCACGACCGCGAGATGGTGGACAAGATGCGCAAGCGGGTCATCGCGCTGGAGGACGGCAAGGTAATCCGGGACGAAGACAAGGGGCTGTACCGCTAACATGCAATTCAAATTCTTCTTCAACGAGGCCATCAACTCCCTGGTACGCAACTGGGTGATGAGCATGGCCGCCATAGTCACCGTCCTGGTCTCCATGTTCGTATTGGGGCTTGGAATGATCATGTTCTTCAATTTCGAGCACGCCATCAGCGACCTTCGCAACAAGCTGGAGGTCGAGGTCT
>JAUSDE010000076.1 GCA_030650885.1 Thermoleophilia bacterium | reverse complement strand
GTCTCGGGCAGCTGGTATCCGCTGATCGCCGCCGGTTTCCTTTACGGGGTCAATACGGCCGTAAGCTACAAACTCCTGCATCTGATCAAGGAGGAAAAGGGCTGGGGATTCCTGCTGAAGGCCATGGGCTATTACCAGTTCGTATATCCTTACGTCGTCGCGTACGGCTCGTTCATGGGCATCCTCAAGTACATCTGGGAAGTGAAGCTTACCCGGCGCTACCAGTAAATGGTACGCTTGTAGCATGTACACAGCCTTAAGATATATCCCCTCGATCTTTTACAAGCGCGACCCGCTGCAGTTCACTTTTTTCGTGACCTCGCGCTGCAATGCCCGCTGCCCCTTCTGTTTCTACTGGAAGGACCGCAAGACCGGGCAGGACGAGCTGACCGTGGACGAGGTCGAGAAGATCTCGGCCTCCATGGGCAACCTGCTCTGGCTCCTCTTTTCAGGCGGTGAGATCTTCCTGCGCAAGGATCTGCCGGATCTGGTGGACGCTTTCTATCGCAACAACCATCCGGTCATCATCACCCTTCCCACGAACGGTTTCGCGCCGGACCTGATCGTGCCCCGCACCGAGGAGATACTATCGCGCTCGCCTGAGAGCGCCGTCGTCTGCAAGATATCCCTGGATGGCATCGGCGCAGGGCACGACCGGCTGCGCGACACACCGGGAAATTTCGACAAGGCCATGGAGACTTACGAGCAGTTGCGCCAGCTGGGCGAGCGGTACAAAAACCTGCAGCTGGGGATAAACACCGTCTTCTGCCGCGAGAACCAGGACAATATGGACGAGATCATCGATTTCGTGAACACCCTGCCCGGTTGCGAGACCCATACCATCTCGATGGTGCGCGGCAACCCGGCGGATGACGCCTACAAGGAGATCGACCTCGAGAAATACCACAAGGCAGTGATGCGGCTGGAAGAGGACTTGAAAGGCGACAACTCCAAGATGTACCATTTCACCCTGGCGCGCATGAAAACGGCCCAGGACCTGGTGCAACGGCGGCTCATATATGAGACTGTGAGACAGGGACGGCGGTTGCTTCCGTGCTATGCCGGCCGCATCGGCGCGGTCATGAACGAGGTGGGCGATGTTTTCCCCTGCGAGATCCTGTCAGATTCGATGGGTAATGTCAGGGAATCGGGTTATGATTTCCGCAAGGTGTTCTTCTCGGAGCAGGCCGACCGGGTGCGGGCCAAGATCAACAGGACCAAGTGCTATTGTTCTCACGAGTGTTATTTCGTCACAAACATACTGTTCAATCCATTGATGTCGGGCCAGGTGATCCGGCAGTACCTGGAGCTTCCGGGACGTTCACGGGCAGCTACCTAGGCCGTGATGCCGGCGTGATTCCCCTTGAAGCGGGAATCGGCGAGCGGGCGCCCCGGCTGGTGCTGGCCCTGAGTCTTGGGGCAGTGCTGGCTTTCGTGTTGCTTATCACACTGCCGTTCGCGGGCCAGGCTTTCCATATCGATGACGCCATTTTCTGGGATTTCGCCAGGCACAGCCAGGAATCACCGTGGCAGCAGCATCTGGCTGACTACCGCCTTATGGGCATCGAGATCCCGGAATTCCGTGATACCCATCCCCCACTCGACGAGCTTTACCTTTCGGCGATAATGCGTGTAACCGGCAGCGACAGCGAGTTGCCGCTCCACCTGGGCTTTATCATCTTTCCTGTGATCGCTGGTTTTTCCATGTTATTCCTGGCGCGCAGGTTCACTCGCAACGCGCTGCTGGCGACCATGCTCATGCTCGCGACTCCGGTTTTGATGACCTCCTCCCATACGCTGATGGGCGATCTTCCGATGACGGCGTTCTGGCTGGTGGCTACCACCGCATACATCTATGGAGTCGATCGCGACGATACCCGGCTTCTGGCGCTGGCCGGCGTGGCCGCGGCGCTGGCCGTCTTCACCGGTTATCAGGCGCTGGCGCTGATTCTTCTGCTGCCGGCCTATGCCTTGCTGAAGCAAAAACTCACCTGGAAGAACTGCCTGCCCCTGCTGCTTCCTGTTCTCGGCTTCGCCGCCTATACTCTCTACAGCCTCGAGCGCTACGGCGCCCTGCCACGGTTCAAGCATGCCCGCGGGCTCAGCCTGGGCGGTTCCAGTGTTCTTTACCGTATCGAAGGCAACCTGGTGCAGCTCGGCGGGGCGGCTGTCTTTCCGCTGTTTGCAGCAGGCGCTTATTGCCTTAAGAGGCGGCGCTGGATATTGCTCCTGCCGGTCGCTGCCGGCTCGATAGCGCTCTCGTATTACTACTACTCCCAATCAAGTTCTTTTCCGGCAGCCTCTGCGATGCTGTTCGCTGTCTTCCTGGCCGCCGCTGGCATCGTGGTAGTTTCTGTCTCAGCCGAGTCATGGGTACAACTGGCGGACGCCCTGAAGAGGCGGCGTGTGGACACTGATTTTGTCTTCCTGGCTTTCTGGCTGCTGGCGATGATGAGCGTGGTCATGCTGCTTCTGCCGCACGCGACGGCCAAGTACAGCCTGCCCTTTCTGGCGCCTCTGGTATTGCTGATATTCCGGGAGCTGGAATCGGGCATTCGTTCGGAGTCCGTCGTCTCGCTGGTGGCCGCCATCGCCGTGGCACTTACATTCATGGCCGGAGTCGCGGTTTCTTCGGCTGACAACAGGCTTGCCCAGGCATATAAGGATTTTTCCATGGAGTTTGGTGAGCGATACCAGCCGGAGGGCCAGGTCTGGTTCGTTGGCGAGTGGGGTCTGCGGCATTACATGGAAGGCGAGGGATACCGTTATCTGACTTCCGCCAGTATGGAGCCTGCGGAGGGCGACCTCGTCGTGCGGGCCGGATTGATGGACTGGCCGCTGGATAATTCGGTCGTCCAGCGCCTTGAGCTGGTGGACTCGACCGGAGTGCGGTCTGACGATCCGATCCGGGTCATGAACTTCGCCGCCAATGCCGGACTTTACGGAAGCCACTGGGGCAAGCTGCCCTTCACATTTTCGGATCGGCCTGTGGAGACATTCGATATTTATCGTGTAAAGCCGGAGCAGGTGGCTGGTGAGGGCGCGGGTGGAGCCAGTGAGGGCGGTTCGGGCAGTGTCGGCGGCGATGACTCCAGTGCCGGCGCGAACGGGGGCGCCGGCGGCGCTACCTGAACATCAGGCGGGCGCTCTTCACGTAATTGACCAGGACTCTCAGGGATGTGATCATCCTCAGGTGGCGCAGGATGATTCCCGGCCTCATGTAGAACCGGCGATAGGCGCGCCTCGGGGCTGCCCGAAGCTGCTCGTCGGTCAGGTTCCTGTGCCGGTAGACCGGCTTGCCGCTGACGTTGTAATCCTGCCAGTCCTCCGTCAGCAATAATCCTTCCCTCTTGAAGTCATCGTATTCCTGCGTGCCCGGGAAGGGGACCATGACCGCGAAGCCGGCGCTGTCGAGCGCCAGTGAGCGTGCGAATTCGATGGTGTCCTCGATCGTCTGCTCCGTCTCCTTCATGAAGCCGAACAGGAAGTAGCCGTGGGCGTGGATGCCTGCGCGGCGAGTCGCCAGCACCGCTTCGGCGACCTTCTCTCTGGTTATGTTCTTGATCTCCATGAGCATCTCGGCGTTGCCGACCTCTATGCCGTACTGGATAACGCGGCAGCCAGCCCGCTTCATCGCCGCCAGCATCTCCGGATCAACCTCGTTGGCCCGGGCGCTGCAGGTCCAGACGATATCGAGGCCGTTGGCCAGGATCAGGTCGCAGATCTCCAGCAACCGGCGGCGGTTACAGACCATGGAGGGGTCACGGAATGAGAACATGGATACGCCGAAATCACGGTTGAGCCAGACGAACTCGTCGACTATGTTTCCGGCGCTTCTCAGGCGGTAGCGTTTGCCCTGCTGGCTGGTGACGTCACAGAACGAGCAGTTATAGGGGCAGCCGCGGCCGCTGATAATACACGAGAAGTTCCCCCGTTTGCCCCACATGGGATACGGATTGTAAAGTTTCGGCTCCCAGAGCAGGTCATGTGCGGGGAAGGACAGGCTGTCAAGATCGTTGATGAACGAACGCGGCGGCGTGCGGTTAACCTTGCCGTCGAGGCTGTATGCAATTCCCTCGATATCACCGAAACCCGAACCAGATTCCACCGCGCGGCAGATCTCCGCCATGGCTCCTTCGCCCTCGCCGACGACCGCTACGTCGACTCCGGGTGCGGCAGCCGCCTTTTCGGGCATAGCCGTGACATGCGGACCGCCTATGACCGTTAAGATCTCACCGGATACCGATTTGGCGATGACCGCAACCTGCACCGCGTCGGCCCACTGGGGTGTGAGTGCCGAGATGCCGACGATCTGAGGCTGGTATTCCTTGATGTCCCTGCGGATGGTGGCTCCCGAGAGCCCCTGCGAATAAGCGTCTATCACCCTGACCTCGAAACCGGCGTCTCGCACCGCCGCAGCCACATATGCCAGCCCCAGCGGTTGCGTGGAGATCCAGGGCCGCTTGACCTCGCCCACGCCCAGGTCCTGGGGCGGCGTGATCAGCAAAACCTTCGGGGAGCTCATCAGGGGTGCGTCAGGCGCTGGCAGACTGCCAGGGTGCTTTTGACGTCGGTTGCGAAGCCGTCGACTCCGACTTCGCGGGCGAATTCCTCGGAATGGGAGGCGCCGCCGGAAACGACCTTTACCTGGTCGCGCATGCCGTTGGCCTCCAGCGCGGCGATGATGTCGAGCAGAGCCTGCTTGGTCGAGGTCGTGAATGCCGACAGCAGCAGCAGGTCGGCCTCGGTCTCCCTCACCTTGTTGAGAAACTTGTCTGTGGAAACATTTACGCCCAGGTCGTGGACCTCATAGCCGGCCGCCTTCAGAGCCGAGACGATGATGTTCTTGCCGATATTATGGATGTCGCCCTTCACGGTGCCCATGACAATGACACCGGCATCTTCATGGCGGTGTTCGAACAGATACGGCTCGAGCACGGTCATGGATTTCTCCACCGCCTCAGCGGAGCGCAGCATCTCGGGTATGAAATACTCGCCAGTCTCGTAGCGGCCGCCGACAACCTCCATAGCTCCGGACAGGTGGACGAAGATATCATCCGGCGTCGCCTCGCCCCGAGCGACGATGGCGTCGGCAAGGTCGGCGCTGGCGTCAGCGTCGCCGTTGATTATCGCGTGTTCGAATTTTTCCAGCAGCTCTTTCATTTAATACCTTCCATATTCTCTACCATATCTGACCAGTGCCGCAAGATTTTCTTCCGGAGCAGCCAGGGAGATTGAATCCCCGCTGCTCAATATGAAGCGGCCGCCAGCCTTCGCGGCTTCCATGGCTACCTGCACAGCCGCCTTCACATCCTCCAAACTGCCTTTCTCGATGACGGCGGCTGCATCGATATTGCCTTTGAGGATCACCTTGTCGCCGACCGCCTTCCTCGCCGCCGCCAGGTCCACCGGCGAGTCGATCTCCAGGACAGCGGCCCCGGTCGCTGCCATATCCTCGATTATCGGCATGCTGTTGCGGCAGATATGCAGGATAACCGGGATCTCGGCGCTGAGTTCGGCGATTGCGTCACGCTCCGCCGGCCAGGCGAACTCCCGGTAATGATCGGGAGAGATCATGCTGGATGAAGCGAAGGAATCCTTCATCACCAGTGCGTCGATGCCAGTCTCTGCCAGCGCCCGGCCGACAGCCAGGGTAGCGGGCGTCACCGCACTGATAAGGTCGCGAACCAGTTCCGGGTCGCGATAAAAATCGGTCATGAACTCCATGAGCCCGCGAACCGTCGCCGCATATTCGAAGGGCGAACGTACGCTGCCGAGCACCGCGAACTCGCCGCCCGAAGTTCCGATCAGCCGTTCGACCGGCTGCAGCTTGCCTCCGGCCGCGACCGCCGCCGAATCAGCGGGGATCTTCAGGCTGCCAAAGTCATCACGGCCGCCGACGATCGTCTCTACAACCAGAGGCACATCGTTGCCTTCGACTTCCATGGGGCAGCCGAGCACACCCGGCTCCGGGCCCAGGCCCATCTCCGCCAGGACACCGTCGTAGCCGAACCGTTCCCGTGAGGCCGCGAGTGCGTCCGCCAGGCAATCGCCTTCGAGGAAGCATTCGTCGTTGGCGCGG
>JAUSDE010000057.1 GCA_030650885.1 Thermoleophilia bacterium | reverse complement strand
GATTCCGTCTGCTCGGCTATCGGCTATGCCCTGTTCAAGAACCTGACCGACGAGCGCTTCCTCTTCACCCCGGCCCGCGCTGGCCATATCAACGAGGAGACGAAATTCGTCCTCGAGCGCTTCGGCCTGCCGGTACCGGTGGAGGTCGAGAGCCTGAGCGCCACCGTCAACGACCTCGATCTGCACAAGCCGATCTCGGTGAATGTGCGTGATTCCGTGTACTCCCTCGCCCGCAAGTTCAGTGAGGAAGGCATAAGGACCGCGCCGGTCGTGGACGACAACGACCGCGTCACCGGCATCCTGGGCCTGCGCGATATAGCCCAGTTCCATATGACCAGCGGCAGCATGATGGACCTTTCCGAGGCTCCCATCAGCCTCGACATCTACCTCAAGACCTGCGACGGCGTCGTCGTCGCTAACACCGGCAAGGCGGACACGCTGGCGGGCAGGGTCATGATCGCCTCCATGCAGCGAGGGACCCTGCTGAACCTGATGGCCGAGGGCGACATCATCGTGGTCGGCGACCAGCAGGACATCCAGCTCGACTGCATTCAGGCAGGCTGCTCGGCGCTGATTGTCACCGATGGCTCGGAGATCGCCGCGAGTATCATACGCGAGGCTGAGGAAAAAGGCGTACTTACCATATCTTCGCCCCATCCGGCCTTCGGCACCGTGCAGTTACTGCTCATGTCCGAACCGGCTTCCTCGATCATGACCACGAAACCGGCCACCGCGGGATTGTACAGCTCGACGGCCGACCTGCGCAAGCTGGTCATCGAATCGGACTATCGCTCCGCCATCGTCGCCGACAGCGACGACCGGCTGATCGGCTTCGTCACCCGTACCGATCTGTTGGACCCGGTGCGGAAAAGAGCGATCCTGGTGGACCATAACGAACTATCGCAGGCAGTGGACGGCGTCGAGGAAGCGGAGATTATGGAGATAATCGATCATCACCGTGTCGGTGATATCTCGACTGCGGCGCCGATCTATGTGCTGACCGACCCGCTGGGAAGCACCTGCACCATTGTCGCCCGTGAGATGTTCCTGCACCAGCTGCAGATCCCGCCCGAGATCGCGGGCGCACTGCTCTCCGGCATACTCTCCGATACGTTGTTGCTGACCCTGTCGACTACGACTGCACGGGATGAAGAGATGGCTGCACGGCTGGCGGAGCTGGCCGGCATCAACATCGAGGAATACGGCGAAGAGCTGCTGCGCGCCAGCATCAACATCATTGGCAAGACGCCTGCCGAGCTGATCGCCGCTGATTTTCGCAAAGTGCTGATCGGCGGGAAGAAGCTGGGCATCGGCCAGATGATGGTGCTCAACTGTGATGAGATTGACCAGCGCGAGGCGGAGCTTGTGGAAGAGCTGGACCGGTTGCGTCAGGAAAAAGGTTACGACCTGACGGTCATGCTGGTGACCAATCCGCTGAATGCGACTTTCGAGAGGGTGCTTTCTTCCGGGGAGAACTGGATCATCGAGAAGGCTTTCCCCGCCTGTGAGATCAAGGACGGCATCTGCCGCATCCCTGGGGTCATGTCTCGCAAGAAAGATTTCATCCCCGCGGTTGGGAAGGTGCTGGGGACGGCGTAAGAGCGACAGTTAGCCGCGATAGGTATCTTTGCAATGAGCGACTTTGACCACAACCACACAAATTTCTTCCTCACTGATTGTGTAAATTATGCGATAGACTCCCTGACGAAGGCGATAGCGTTCTGATCCCGAGAGTTTTTCGCAACCAGGGGGTCGCGGGTCGGATGCGAGAAACCTTATTCGATTCAGAATTCTGCATAAGTCATTCCTGGGGATGGCGCGCAGTCATGAATTTCGTCAAGGCGAGATATGTGGCGAGTGGGTGCAAATAGCTTTGATGCAGCTCGGTATTCTGCTCAACCGGATGCATGAAGTGACTTCATCGACATTAACAACCAGGATGAAATTCAGCTCGGCAAACTGTCGTAGCGATTTATTGCCGGGTTTCTTTGTTCGTAGTGTTCAGTCCTCACTGACCGATGTTTCTGTATAGATGAGAATAAAGCTGCCGTTATTGACATCGACGGTCAGGCATCCGCCACGGTTTTCACCATACGTCTGCCAGCCAGGCTTGCTGGTACATTCATGAACATCAGGGTGTCCGATCCCAGCGATACCATCGTACCAGGCCACCAGGAACGGTTCCCTGAGGATCTCCTGTGATATCTCGTCCGCCGCTTTGCGGACGGCGTTGAAATCGATCATTTCGCCATTAACTGTGATGTTTCTTATTTCCATGTCTTTCCAGTCGGTTTCATCTGACATTGACGGATCAATCGGATAAATCTAAACGGCGTTGCAGTTTCAAGCTTATATGACGAGATATTTCCCGTAAATCATCACCAGTACGCAATAGCATGTCGATTTGGCTCCTGAAAGCCCCTTCCCGGCTACCAACCACCCTCCATTTCCACTAATATACTAGTGACCGTGCTAGGCGGGGAGCTAGCGGTGCCCTGTACCCGCAATCCGCTATAGCGGGGCTGAATTCCCACCTTCGGGGCCGATTTGCGGGGCCAGTGGCCTTGCCGGCAGTGCTGAAGGCCAGGTCCTGCGCAATGGAACGTCGTGAACCCCGTCAGGTCCGGAAGGAAGCAGCGGTAAGCGATCTCTTTCATGTGCCGCGGGGTCGCCTGGCTGGAGCTGTCTGTCTGGTACACGCCCGTAGGTTTGTTTCAACGGTGGGTGCACGGTCGTAAATCTTTTCTATTGGGGACTTCATGGCGCACGTTTCTCTCTACCGCAAATACCGCCCGGCATCTTTCGACCAGGTTATGGGGCAGGAGCATGTGACCCGCACCCTGGTGAACGCCATCGATTCCGGGAAGATAAGCCACGCCTATCTTTTCGCCGGCTCTAGAGGTACAGGCAAGACCTCAACGGCCAAGCTGCTGGCCAAAGCTCTGGACTGCATAAATGGACCCACCTCCACGCCCTGTGGTGTTTGCGACAGTTGCGTCGCCATCAGCGCCGGCACATCCCTCGACGTCATCGAGATGGACGCCGCCAGCAATCGCGGCATCGACGACATCCGCGACATCCGCGACAAGGTCGCTTTCGCTACGGTGGAGGGCAAGTACAAGGTGTACATCCTCGATGAGGCCCACATGCTTACCAAGGAAGCGTCCAACGCCTTCCTCAAGGTGCTGGAAGAGCCGCCCGGGCATGTCATCTTTGTCTTGTGTACCACCGAGGCTCACAAGGTTCTTCCCACGATTCAGTCGCGCTGTCAAAAGTTTGAGTTCCGGCGTCCTGATGCCGGCATGGTACTTGAAGTGCTGAAGAAAATCGCCGCCGCTGAGGAGATAGAGATCGATGAGGCAGGCCTGGAGGCCATCGCTCGCAGTTCGGCCGGAGCCTTCCGCGACGCCATCGGCGCCCTGGACCAGCTCGCGACTTACTGCGATAAAAAGATCGCCATCGGCGACGTGCTCTCGATGCTGGGCACGGTCGAGTCGGAGCTGCTCTTCGAAGCGGTCGATATCGCCGCCGCCGACGATGCTCGGGCCGCCTTCCTGTTCATCAATCGCCTGGCTGACCAGGGCAAGGATTTCGGGCAGTTCGCCCAGGAGCTGATCGGCCATCTGCGCAATATCTTCCTGCTGCAGCAGCTCGATGATTATCCACCCGGCATCATCACCGCGCCAGCAGAGGATATCTCACGGCTGAAAGGGCAGGCGAGGCTGCTGTCTCCGAAGCGGGTCGTCCGCTTCGTCGAGCTGCTGACTGATGCTCTTTCCGAGGTGAAGCGGGGGAGCGACCCGCGTCTGCAGCTGGAGCTGGCCTTCATGAAGATGACGCGGCCGCAGGTGGATATGTCGACAAAATCGCTGCTGTATCGACTGGATCAGATCGAGAACCGGATGCCCTCCGGGCGGGGACAGGTCGCGCGGGGACAGGCGCCGGCTTTGCAAAACCCTTCTGTCACGGAAGCCATCAGCAGGCAACCGGCGGCTTCACGACAGGAACCGGCGAAGACACACGGGAATGAAGCCGTCGCCGAACACAATGCGTCGGCGATAGCGGCACCGACAGGCGACAAACCGGCTGCTGACGTCTCAGAAGCTGGTGCATTGATCAGCGGCATATCAGGCGCCACGGCATCGTCAGGCGAACTGCAGCTGCAGAGCGGCGAGTCGGCCGTGCATGCTGGCGAGACAGATGTGATCGCAACGGAAGCCGCCGCGAGCGAACCGGCCGCCGGTGAGCAGGAACCCCAGCTGGAGCTTTCCCTCGACAAGATCGTCAGGGCCTGGAGCGTCATCCTGGGCCTGGTCAAGAAGAGAAAGATCCCGCTTTATTCCCTGCTTCAGGAAGCGCGCCCCATCGAGCTCGAGGGCAGGGTGCTGGTGCTTGGCTTCCCGGCCGGAGCCGGGTTCCACAAGGCGCAGGTGGAGAAGCCCAATTACATCGAAGTGATCACGGAAGTCCTCGCGGAGATGACCGGCGCTACGCTGGTAATAAAGTGCGTCGTGGCCGAGAGCGACGAAATCGTGAACGCGCCGCCTGTCAGGGATGATGACACGCCTTCCGCCGAAGATGTCATCGCCATGATCAAGGCTGAGCTGGACGCGGAAGAGATTCCCTAGAAAGGAGTTCAAATATGGCGAACATGAACATGAACAAGATGATGAAGCAGGTCCAGGACATGCAGAAGCAGATGGTCAAGGCCCAGGAAGAGCTTGCGACCCTCGAAGTCGAGGCCAGCGCCGGCGGAGGCATGGTCACGGTCAAGGTGAGCGGCGATCTGAAGATCAACAGTATCAAGATCGATCCTGGAGCCGTAGACGCCGACGATGTGGAGATGCTTGAGGACATGGTCCTGGCTGCGACCAACGAGGCGCTGCGCTCGGCCCAGGAGCTGGCCAACAGCAAGATGAATGGCGTCACCGGCGGGATGAATATACCGGGCCTGATGTAGCAGTCCTTGTTTCCCGCGCCTGTAGAACAACTTATCGTGGAACTTTCGAAGCTGCCGGGCATCGGCCGTCGCTCGGCGCAGCGGATAACTTTTTTCCTGTTACGGCGCTCGCGCGATGACGCGGCTGCGCTCGCCGAGGCTATCATCGCCCTGAAGGACAAGATCCATTTCTGCGCCCAGTGCTTCAACTTCACCGATGAGGAGCTCTGTGGTTTCTGCCGCGATGCGCGCCGTGATTCATCGCTGATCTGTGTAGTGGAAGAGCCTAGCGATATCATCCCCATCGAGAAGGGCGGCGAATATCGCGGCCTCTATCACGTGCTCGGTGGAGCGCTCTCGCCGCTTGATGGTGTCGATCCCGAGCATCTGCGCATCAGGGAGCTGGTAGCCCGGGTCGATGCTGGCGGCGTCACCGAGGTCATCATGGCAACCAACCCGAATACCACCGGCGAGTCGACATCCATGTATATCGCCGATCTCCTGCGCGGACAGGTCAAGGTAACACGGCTCGCGAGCGGCCTGCCGGTCGGCGCGGATCTGGAATACGCTGACGAGGCGACCGTGAGCCGGGCCATGCTGGGACGGCGGGAACTCTGATAATGGACGGCGAAATTGCCAATAGGCAGCCGACTACAGTGAAAGGCGGGAGATCAGCATGAAACGCTTCTGGTTGAACCTTCTCTGGTACGTGGGAGTCGTGATCGTCGTGGACATACCGCCGATACTCGTCTTTTTCCTGCTGCACCGTTTTGATCTGCTGGGTAGCCTGGCGCCGCAATTCATCGCGACATTCCTGTTTCTTGCGCTACTGCTCGGACAGGGAATCCTGTTCCTGCGCATACTCAACAAGCGTTATCCGGAAGATTCCGACAAGAATATCTGGACGATGCTGGCAGTCAGCGTCTTTTCGTTCGCCACTTTCTGGTTCATCATCATCGGGCTGATCGGCTGGGCTACCAGCAATGTGATGGAACTCTAGTAGATACCAGCTTTTATGAGATCAGGGAGCCGGCTCTGGAACCGGTTCTATGACGCCTTCATCGCAAGCCTGCCTGGAGATCGATGAGGCCGAAGTGCCGTTGCTGTACTCGGTTGTATGGGTGACGTTCTGGAAGCCGCCGACGCAAGGCCCGACAGTATCGTGGGTTGAGACAACTGTCACCGTCTCCCCGTCATCCTCGACCGTGACCACATTCTGAGTGTCATCCGAAGGCTGGTTCGAACCACTACTGGAATCATCTGAAGAAGGTGTTGCGGCTGGCGCTGCCTGAGTAGCGGTCGGAGTGGTCTTCGAATCTTCATTTTTTTTGCGTTCGCATCCGCGGCCGATCAGGAAAGCCGCCGCCACGATCGCTACGACGATAACGATGATGCCGAATATCTTCCAGAGGTTTCTCGATTGACCATCCATCCCCGGTCTCCTTTCAGCGAACGCCATGAATTGCGACAAGACTACCGCGAAGTTCCCCCGAAATCAAAAATCCCTAACCCGAGATCTCTAAGCCAGGTAGAAAAATCCGCTGCCAGCCTTCTGCTTCTTCAAACGCCCTTCTGATGTGAGCCGGTCCAGCCGTTCCCGGGCTTCGCTCATGTTCAGGGTGAATACTTCGGATACTTCCCGCGGGGCCACCTTGCCGTATTTATGCGCGAATCCGACGATGCTCTCATCGTCAGCCACTATCTCACGAGGTGTGAGACGGTCACCCGCGAGCCGTTTGAAAGTCGATTCGAAAGTGGTGAAATTATGGAAGCCGAACATAGCCACTTCCTCACCGCCGGGCACGTGGACCTCATAGGAGGGGAAGCCGGTCACTTCGTTATCGCGGCACAACTGAAGGTCGTCCCTGAAAGCCGCCTCGGCGATGCCGCTGTCTATATCCGCCAGTAGCCGCTGCCGGTCCAGTCCTGTTTCTTCGGCGAGGTCCGCCTGCACTTCCAGGCGGTGGATGGGTACGTGCTCGGCTGCCGCGGCTTCCCGAAGGCGCCGGAGATATCTTCCCGCGAGCACAGGGTCCTGTATCTCGGCGGCCTTGTAGGCGATGCACGCCGGCCAGGTGGAACGGAACTCGCTGGCATAATCGATAAAGACGTCGGCGTCCACCGGCATGCCGTGGCGTGTTGCCGCCTGGCGCCAGTGTTCCGCAACCTGTTTGTGCATGCCCGGGCCCCCGATCTTGTTAAGCGGGTCGCGGAACCGGGTGGTGTCTTCGACCAGGCCGCCCATGCGGTAGACCAGGCGCACCTGGTCGCCGTAGACTTCCTGGATCTTGCGGAGCACGGGCTCAGAGCCCCAGCACCAGGTACAGTAAGGGTCAGAATAAATTATCAGTTCGATAATGGGATTCATATCACTCACACCAGCTCGAAGGGTCGCATCATCTCGTTGTCTTCATGCTCGAGGATGTGACAGTGGTATACATACCGCGCCGGCAGCTCGGTGCCTTCCGGTGCGGTGAACCGGGCGATGATCCGTAATACCTCACCTGGATTTGCTCTGGCCGTATCCTTCCAGCCGGATTCCTCGGGCGCGGGCGGCGCCGGAGGACCGGTCAGATATTCGGATAGCTCCGGCTTCGGCCCCAAGCCCGTCCGCCAGGCCTCCCAAAGCGTCCAGTAAGCTGCGGTATCGAGCGGTTGGCGGTTCAGGATCTGGAACTGCACCAGGTGGATATGAAGAGGGTGAGTGTCGGGGGTTGCATTGATGAACTGCCAGATCTCTGTGGTTCCAGCGGCCGGCTTTTCTTCGACCGGGTCGCTGAAGGGCCTGCCGTTGATAAGAAGTTCGGTGATCCCCATACGGGCTCCGCTCATTCCACCCATATCTCCCATGCCGGCTGTATCCGCGCCATGGCTCATGATGGCGTTGGCGTCAATATTCTCTACCAGGACGATCTCCCTCGCCGGGGTGCCTGGCGTGGGGGTAAGCGGCTCGATAGCGGGAAGGTCGAGCATGGCGGCCGGGACTGAAAGTTCGCCTTCCGCGAGGGCTTCATTCACCCGGAACTGCATGATCTCAGGGAGTGCTTTGGCTCCACCCAGCGGATATGGCGCGGGAGCATCGTTCCTGAGGGTGATGACCGCATTTTCATGCATGCCTGAGAAGTCGACGATGACATCGGCCCGCTCCCCCGGAGCCAGCAGCAGCTTGTCCGTCGGGGCAGGTGAGGGTAGCAGGCCGCCATCCGAGCCGATCACCGAGAAAGGTAGAGGCTTGTCCGCATCATCGAACCACAGGTTATAAAAGCGGGACTGCGAGCCGTTCAGCACCCGGAAACGATAGCGCCGGGGTTCCACATCCAGGAAGGGAAAAGCTTTGCCGTTGACAACCGGAGCGTCGCCGAAGAATTCCATGTTCCAGACGGGATGGATGGTCGTCATGCCCATGGTCGGATAGAAAAGGGTGCCATCGAAATTGAAGCTTCTGTCCTGGATAAGGAGCGGGACCTCATAGTCGCCAGAAGGCAGGCCGAGGCTCTCTTCGACGTCGTCGCGGATGATATACAGGCCGGCGAGCCCGGCATAGACGTTCAGGCGGGTTATGCCCATGGCGTGGTCGTGATACCAGAGGGCACAGGCGCGGATATTGTTATGGTAGATAAAAACGCCGGCGTTATATTCAGGTCCGGTGAGCGCCGCCCCGGGAGTCGACCAGGCGTCTGGAAGGCCATCATACATCGGCGGTGTCGGCCCGCCGTGGAGATGCGCAATCGTGCGGACCTCGGGAAGGGTCATCCCCCTGTCGATGGTCCTGTCGATCGAGTCATGGAGAAGGTGAGTTGCCGGCAGGCCGTCGTTGACCCACTTGATCCGCACTTCCCTGCCGCGTCGGGCTTCGATGGTGGGGCCGGGATAAACCCCGGCATACCCCCAGAGTGGAGTCGGCGGCAGCTGGCTGTGTAGCTGCTGGGCGAACTGGGTCAGGGAGATCTCGTAATAGTCGCTGCCTTCGTAGGAGCTTGTGTCGGGAGCAAGCATATGGGGCAGTGGCAGCGGATCGATGAATCGGTCAATATCGGCTGGCAGGCGGTAGCCCATCGCTGATGTCTCGCCGGTCGTGGTCGGATCGCCGCAGCCGATGCTGAACTGCCAGGGTACGAGCAGTCCAACTCCTGCGGCGGAGCCAAGTTTCAGGAATCTTCTTCTGGTCAGAGCCATCCCGTAATCACCGATCCAGCCATTCTTTTCGCAGGTGAGGCCTGTTCGGCCTTCAGGCGATGATAGTAAGATCATGCCCGCGGATCACAGATTAACAAACCACGTGATCGGGAATCATATTTTCACATTCAAATCGCGTCTGTCGAGCGACGGTTGTTCGAGAAGAACTCATGCCCGCAGACGTTTGATGAAGGGAGCCAGTATGCCGGTCTATGTAGCGCTGAGCAAACTCACGGAAGAAGGCAGTAAGACGATCAAGAACAATCCGGAGAGGATCAAGGCGGTCAACCAGGACGTCGAGGCGATGGGCGTCAAGATACTTTCCCAATATGCGCTCCTCGGGCAGTACGATTTCATCAACATTCTCGAGGCGCCGGACAACGACACCATCGTGAGGATGTCTGTGGAGATCGGCTCGCGCGGCTCGGTGCAGATGCAGACCATGCCCGCGGTCTCGATCGACGACCTGATCGCCGACCTCAAGGGATAACTGACAGGAGGAACCATGTCAAAGAAAACGGTCATTATCATCCTGGGCGCCGCAGTGGCAGTGATGGTGCTATTCGGATGCAATAAATGAAGGGAAGGCTGACACGCCGGTCCGGCGTGCTGAAAAAATAAAGTAGTCTTTTCCCGCCAGGATGCTGGTGGGGGCTGAATTTATGAGGTCACGAGTCTGGTAGAATACGCGCGTGTCTCTGCGCCCTAAAAAAATCATCCGCAGCAGCTATGACGCCGTCATCGTCGGCGCCGGGCCGGCCGGCATCTTCGCCGCCCTCGAGCTGACCCGCAAGAACAGCTGGAACGTGCTTCTCATCGAGAAGGGGTTCGACATGGAGAAGCGCAAGTGCCCGGCCAGGGGAGTACAGCCGGTAGGCTGTGAGATCGGCTGCCGGCCATGCTCGATCACCTGTGGCTGGGGCGGCGCCGGGGCTTTCAGCGACGGCAAACTGACGCTTTCGCCGGAGGTCGGTGGCTGGCTGACAGAATTCATCGGCAGGCCGGCGCTGGAAAAACTGATTTCCTATGTCGATCGTATCTGGGTCGAATACGGTGCTCCCAAACACATCCATGGCACCGACCACGACAAGGTCGAGGAGATCCGGCAGCGCGCCATGCAGGTGGGGCTGCGCCTGGTAGATGCTCCCATCCGCCATATGGGCACTGACCGCTGCCCCCAGGTGCTGCAGGCGATGAGGGA
Organism: Thermoleophilia bacterium; assembly: GCA_030650885.1. Classification (GTDB taxonomy): domain Bacteria; phylum Actinomycetota; class Thermoleophilia; order BMS3ABIN01; family BMS3ABIN01; genus JACRMB01. The sequence continues at coordinate 3,264 of JAUSDE010000057.1, read as the reverse complement.
CGACATCAGCCTTAAGGTCGAGGTCGCGACACGTACCCTCGTCCAGAAGATCATCGTGGAGAAGGGGAAGGCGGCGGGCGTCGAGCTGAAGGATGGCCAGGTCATCAAGGCCAAAGTCGTCATCGTCGCGCCGGGTCGTGAGGGCGCATCATGGATGTTCGATCAGTCCCGTGAACTCGGCCTCAATATGGTCAACAACGCCGTCGACATCGGCCTGCGGGTCGAGGTTCCGGCCATCGTCATGGAACCTCTGACCAGCGTCCTCTACGAGTCAAAGCTGATGTACTTCTCAAAAAGTTTCGAGGACGAGGTGCGTACCTTCTGCATGAATCCTGATGGCTATGTCTCCCGGGAAGCCTACGGCGACGTGGTGACAGTAAACGGCCACAGCTACAGCGACCGGCAGTCCGGATATACCAATTTTGCGCTCCTGGTCAGCACGAAGTTCACCGAGCCGTTCAAGGAGCCGATCACATACGGCATGTCCATCGCGCGGCTCGCCAACCTGCTGGGCGAGGATATTATCATCCAACGGCTGGGTGACCTGCAGATAGGCCAGCGCACGACGCCGGAACGCCTGGCGCGCAGCACCATCAAGCCGACGCTGGCCAAGTGTACTCCCGGCGACCTGTCCTTTGTCTTGCCGTTCCGCCATCTGCGGGATATCCTCGATATGCTCGAAGCCATGGACCAGCTGGTACCGGGCGTGAATCACCGCGAGACGCTGCTCTACGGAGTGGAAGTGAAATTCTACTCGGCGCGGCTCGAGCTGACCGAAGAGCTGGAAACACAGGTCGAGAACCTGTACGCTGTCGGCGATGGGGCCGGTGTCACGCGTGGCCTCGTGCAGGCGTCGGCTTCGGGCGTTATTGCAGCCCGTTCGGCGATGAAACGACTGTAAATATCCAATAGGAGCATCATGCCAGCGACAGTAGTAGTGGGAACCCAGTGGGGTGACGAGGGCAAAGGGCGCATCATCGATAACCTGGCCGAGAAGAGCCAGATGGTGGTGCGGTTCCAGGGCGGCAACAACGCCGGCCACACCATCGTCAACGACCAGGGTGTATACAAGTTCCATCTGATCCCATCGGGCATCCTTTTTCCACATGTGACCGCCATCATCGGCAACGGAGTCGTAGTCGACCCGCGGGTGCTCTGCGGTGAACTGGACACGCTCAAGGAGCGTGGAATCTCGTCGGAGAACCTGCGGTTATCCGGTAACGCACACCTGATCATGCCTTACCACATACTTCTGGACGCGGCCCATGAGACGCAGCTGGGCAAGCGCAAGATCGGCACCACCAAGCGCGGCATCGGGCCGGCTTATACGGACAAGGCCGCGCGCCTCGGTATCCGGGTGCAGGATCTGCTGGACAAGAAGATCCTCAGGCAGAAGCTGGACACGGCCATCGGCGAGAAGAACGACCTGCTGGAAAAGGTCTACAACAGCCCGGGCGTCGACCGCTTCGAGGTCATGGAACAGTACGCCGAATATGCCGACAAACTCGCACCCTACATCGCCGACACCTCGCTGATCATCGACAAGGCTCTGCGCCGCGGGGAAGAGGTGCTATTCGAAGGCGCCCAGGGATGCCTGCTCGATATCGACCACGGGACTTATCCATTTGTGACTTCGTCCAACCCGATAGCCGGTGCTGCATGCGTCGGCGCCGGTGTGGGACCGACTATGATCGACGACGTCACCGGTGTCTGCAAGGCTTATACGACGCGCGTTGGCGAGGGTCCATTCCCGACTGAGCTCACGGATGAGCTGGGCGACCAGCTGGTCAAACAGGGGAACGAGTATGGGACCACGACCGGCCGCAAGCGCCGCTGTGGCTGGCTCGACCTGGTCATCCTCAAATATGCCGTGCGCCTCAATGGGCTGACCGGCCTGGCCATCACCAAGCTGGACGTGCTCTCGGGACTCGACGAGATCAAGGTCTGCTCGATGTATGAATACAGCCACGACGGCCATAGCGAGAATTACGTCGATTTTCCGTCGCACCAGTCGACTTTTTACCACTGCAGCCCGGTCTATCAGACGGTACCTGGCTGGAAGGAAGACATCAGCGGCGTTCGCAAGCTGGCTGACTTGCCGCAGGCGGCCCGCGATTATCTGGATCTCATTTCTGAGGAAGCGGGCGTGCCGGTGAAGATGGTAAGCGTCGGACCCGGAAGGGACGAGCTGGTAGAAGTCTAGTACGGTCGGCGGCTGCCGAGCCAAAGCCGTGAGTCGATGCGGTCCCGCTGGCCCGGGGCGGCAGGCAGGAGGAAAATTGCCGGAATCTCCGGGCATGAAAACGGATCCGGGCATGACCATGAGCAAGACCAGCGCCTGGGTGGCGCTGTCGGTGATCTGCTTTGGAATCTTCCTGGCGGCGCTGGACCAGACCGCGGTATCAGCCCTTCTTCCCACCATCATCAGGGATTACGAGGGCGCCTTCTCGCCTTCGGCCGTGGAACGCGCCGGCTGGATCGTCACCGCCTACCTTGTCGGTTACACAGTAGTGATGCCGGTGATGGGACGGCTCGCGGATCTGCTCGGCCATCGACTTCTCTTCAATATCTCCATCGTCATCTTCATGGCCGGCTCGGTCATGTGCGCCATGGCTCCGACCCTCAAATGGCTTGCCTTATTCCGCGCGGTACAGGCGGTCGGCGGCGGCGCAATAGTTCCAATCGCCATGGGTATGGTCGGGCTCGGGTTCAGCCGCAAGAGCCAGGCGCTGGCCATCGGCATCCTGGTGTCGGCCGGCGAGGCCGGCGGTGTTATCGGGCCGCTCTACGGGGCTTTCGTGTCACAGCCCATGGGCTGGCGCTGGATCTTCTGGATAAACATCCCCCTGGGCCTCGCGGTAATGGCCGTTGTGCAGCTGCTGGTGCCCAGGTGGCCGCGGCATCGGGTCTATATCGACTACCGGGGCGCGGTGTTGCTGGCGATGTTTTTGACGGTGATAACAGCCGCCTTGTCAGGGCAGCGGACCGTCGGCTGGTACGAGTTCGTCTTTCCGATGTTCGCTTTTAGCGCATTGCTGCTTGCCGCCTTCATCTGGGTCGAGCGCGGCCAGGAACACCCGACCCTGCGCCTGTCCATGTTCAAAAACAGGACCTTCACCGCGGCCAATATCGCCAACCTTCTGGAAGGCGTGGCCATGATCACCGCGCTGATCCAGGTGCCCATGTTCGCTTATACGACTGTTTCGGCGACGCCGATCGAGGGCGGCCTGCTGGTGGTGCGCATGACAGTAATGATCCCGATCG